>NZ_JBGNUT010000003.1:0-442815 GCF_041951385.1 Actinomadura sp. NTSP31
GCGTTTCACGCTCCGCTGGCGCTCCGCGTGAACCGCGTTGGCCGTCGCCGGGCATGCCCGCTGCGCTCGCTGGCGCTCGCTCCGCGTGCCTGCCCGTGACCGATGGCCGGGGTCCAAGCCCGGGGTCGGGGCTAGCTCGCTTCTTCCAGGGCTGTGACGGCGCGTTCGCCTTCGGCTTGGGCTTGCTCCGGTGTCAGGTCCGTGAGCGCACGGCTCAGCGCCACCTCGGCGGCGTCGGCGGCGGCGCGCAGGGTGAGGGCGTGCTCCTGCGCGCGCTCGATGTCGCCCAAGCCCACGCAGTCGAAGGCCACCTGCGCGTCGTGACCGGCCATCTTCAGCTGCCGCGCGGCCTCTTCCAGACTCATCCATACCTCCTACACCGGGGAACTTGGTCCTACCCTTCCGTCTCCTCGGTAACCGCTTTGCCGAGCAGCTCCGCCGCCTTGACCAGGTGATTCTCGGCAAGCCGGGCATATCCCAGGACGAGGGCGGGGGGCGCGGCGGCGGCGCGTCCGGCCGACCACATCTCGCGGGCGCCGGCGGCCGACACCCCGGACCGCGCGGCGCGGGCCAGGACGGCGTCCTCATCGCATCCGGACGGAAGCTCCACGTAGAGGTGGATGCCCGCTGAGACGCCGCGAACCGCGGCGCGGGGCAGATTCGCGGCGAGCGCCTCGGCGAGGGCGTCGCGGCGGGCCCGGTAGCGGCGCCGCATGGTGCGCAGATGCCGGTCGTAGCCGCCGTTCCGGAGGAACTCGGCGAGCGCGTACTGCTCGAGGACGGGCGCGCCGAGGTCGGTGTGGCCCCGGTGCTCGCGCAGCCGCGTCGCGAGGGCCGGCGGGGCGACGGCCCAGCCGAGGCGCAGCGCGGGCGCGAGCGACTTGCTGACGGAGCCGAGCAGCACGACGCGGTCGGGGTCGACGCCCTGCAGGCAGCCGACGGGCTCGCGGTCGTAGCGGAACTCGGCGTCGTAGTCGTCTTCGAGGATGAGGCCGTCCACGTCCCGCGCCCAGGCGATCAGTTCGGCGCGGCGGGACGGGGACAGCACGACGCCGGTCGGGTACTGGTGCGCCGGGGTGACGAGGACGGCGCGGGCGCCGGTGCGGGCGAGCGCGGCGACGTCCACGCCGTCGCGGTCGACCGGGATGTGGACGAGCCGGATGCCGGCCGTCTCCAGCATCGGCACCTGCCGGACGCTGGTCGGGTCCTCGACGGCGAGGACGCGGTGGCCGTCGGCGAGCAGCAGCCGGACCAGCGCGGACAGCCCGTGCGCCACCCCATTCATGATCACCACGCGGCCGGGGTCGGCGACCGCGGCGCGGACCCGGCCGAGGTAGCCGGCGAGCTCGGTGCGCAGCGGCCGGACGCCGCCGGGGTCGGGGTAGGTCAGCTCGTCGCTCGGCAGGGTGCGCAGCGCGGCGCGGGTGGCGGCGATCCACCGCTCGCGGGGGAACGCGGACAAGTCGGGCTGGCTCGGCCACAGGTCGTAGGGCACGCCGGGGTCGGGCGGGATGTCGCAGGACGGGAGCGCGGCCGGGGCCGGTTCGGCGGCGCGGGGTTCGGGCGCGGCGTCGTCGGGGCGGGCCAGCGGTGCGATGCGGGTGCCGTCGCCGCGCCGGGCGATGAGGAAGCCCTCGGCGGTCAGCTGCTCGTAGGCGGCCACGACGACGCCGCGGGACACCTCGAGGTCGCGGGCCAGGTCGCGGCTGGAGGGGAGCCGGGTGCCGGCGGACAGCCGGCCGCTCCGCACCGCCGCGCGGAAGCCCGCGGCGATCTGGGCGGCGAGCCGTCCCGCACCGCGGTCCAGTGGGAGATGGAGGTCGGTCACATGACTCTCAGCGTCAACCGGGCGTTCATCCGTCACTAGCCCGGGATTGGACCAAGATCCAGCGGGGCCATTGGCTCTGTTTCACGGTCCATCGGACTTCTAGCGTTCCCTTCATGAACCTGCACTCGTCTCTCGCCGGCGCCGGCCGGCGCGGCACCCCCGCCGCCGGGACCGCGATGTTCCTCGTCGGCACGCTGACCGCGGTGTCCGCGACGATCTCGCATTATCCGGTCTTCGGCGGCCAGGCCGTCCGGTACACGGTGGCCGCGCTGATCCTGCTGGCCGTCGCCCGGTTCCGGGGCGGCCCGGCGAGGCGTCCGACGGCGCGGGAGTGGGCGCTGCTGGCGGCGCTGGCCGGAACGGGGCTGGTCGCGTTCAACGTGTGCATCGTCGCGGCGACCCGGGACACGAGCCCGGCCACGATCGGGACGGTGATCGGGACCGTGCCGGTGGTGCTGGCGATCGTCGGACCGCTGCTGGAGGGCCGCCGCCCGGCGCCGTCCCTGGTCGCGTCGGCGTGCGTCGTGGCGGTCGGGGCCGGGCTCGCCAGCGGGTTCGGCGGCGGCAGCGTCCGGGGGCTGCTGCTGTCGCTGGGCGCGCTCGCCGGGGAGATGTGCTTCTCGCTGCTGGCCGTCCCGCTGCTGCCGACGCTCGGCCCGGTGCGGGTGTCGGCGTACTCCGCCGCGCTGGCCGCGCCGATGCTGCTGGCGGTGGGACTGGTCACCGAGGGGACGTCCGTGCTGCGGGCGCCGACCGGCGCGGAGTTCGCCGGGCTGGCGTACCTGTCGGTGGTCGTCACCGTGGTGGCGTTCCTGCTCTGGTACGGGGCGCTGGGCCGGCTCGGCGCCGACCGGGCGGGGCTGTTCGCCGGGATGATCCCGGTCAGCGCGGTGGTCACGACGGTGGTGCTCGGGCTCGGCCGGCCGGGCCCGGCCGACCTCGCGGGGGCGGCGCTGGTGGGGGCGGGGGTCGTCCTCGGGCTCCGGCGCCGGGTCGTACCCTGTGATGCGGCCCCCATCGGAATCGCGCGAGGATCTGCCTGAGATGCCTGAGTTCTCCTACACCGACCTGCTGCCGCTCGGCCCGGACGAGACCGACTACCGCCTCCTGACCTCCGACGGCGTGTCCACGTTCGAAGCGAACGGGCGGACGTTTCTGCAGGTCGAGCCGGAGGCGCTGCGGCTCCTCACCGAGACCGCGATGCGCGACATCGCGCACCTGCTGCGGCCCGCGCACCTGGCGCAGCTGCGCCGGATCCTCGACGACCCGGAGGCGTCCCCGAACGACCGGTTCGTGGCGCTGGACCTGCTGAAGAACGCGGGCATCGCGTCCGGTGGCGTGCTGCCGATGTGCCAGGACACCGGCACCGCGATCGTCATGGGCAAGCGCGGCCAGCACGTCCTGACGGACGGGAACGACGAGGAGCACATCTCGCGCGGCGTGTACGACGCGTACACGAAGCTGAACCTGCGCTACTCGCAGATGGCGCCGCTGTCGATGTGGGACGAGAAGAACACCGGCAGCAACCTGCCCGCCCAGGTCGAGCTGTACGCGGCGCCCGGCGACGCCTACAAGTTCCTGTTCATGGCCAAGGGCGGCGGCAGCGCGAACAAGTCGTTCCTGTACCAGGAGACCAAGGCCGTCCTGAACCCGAAGCGGATGATGTCCTTCCTGGAGGAGAAGATCCGCTCGCTGGGCACGGCCGCCTGCCCGCCGTACCACCTGGCGATCGTCGTGGGAGGGACATCCGCGGAGTACGCGCTGAAGACCGCCAAGTACGCGTCGGCGCACTACCTGGACACGATGCCGACGGAGGGCTCGCCGCTGGGGAACGGCTTCCGCGACCTGGAGCTGGAGCTCCAGGTGTTCGAGCTGACGCAGAAGCTCGGCATCGGCGCGCAGTTCGGCGGCAAGTACTTCTGCCACGACGTGCGGGTGGTCCGGCTGCCGCGGCACGGCGCGTCCTGCCCGGTGGCGATCGCGGTGTCGTGCAGCGCGGACCGGCAGGCCCTCGCCAAGATCACCGCGGAGGGCGTGTTCCTGGAGCGGCTGGAGACCGACCCGGCGCAGTACCTGCCCGACACGACCGACGAGCATCTCGACGACGAGGTCGTGAGAATCGACCTGAACCGGCCGATGGCGGAGATCCGCGCCGAGCTGACCCGGTACCCGGTGAAGACCCGGCTGTCGCTGACCGGCCCGCTCGTGGTGGCGCGCGACATCGCGCACGCCAAGATCAAGGAGCGGCTGGACGCGGGCGAGCCGATGCCGGGGTACCTGCGCGACCACGCCGTCTACTACGCGGGCCCGGCCAAGACGCCGGAGGGCTACGCGTCCGGCTCGTTCGGGCCGACGACGGCCGGCCGGATGGACTCCTACGTCGAGCAGTTCCAGGCGGCGGGCGGCTCGCTGGTGATGCTCGCCAAGGGCAACCGGTCCCAGCAGGTCACCGACGCCTGCAAGGAGCACGGCGGGTTCTACCTCGGCTCGATCGGCGGCCCCGCCGCCCGGCTCGCGCAGGACTGCATCAAGAAGGTCGAGGTCCTGGAGTACCCGGAGCTCGGCATGGAGGCCGTCTGGAAGATCGAGGTCGAGGACTTCCCGGCCTTCATCGTCGTGGACGACAAGGGCGGCGACTTCTTCGCCGACACGACCGGCCCGGTCCTCACCATCGGCCGCCGTTAGGCGCCGCCCGGGCATCGTCAGGGCGTCGCGCGCCCCGGAATCCGGTTCCCGGCAGCCCGATTCCGGGGCGATTCAGGGCGGCAGGTCACATATTGGCCCTAAATCCATCTTGGTGCCGACGTCTCCCCGATGACCGCGCGGCCACTCCGGTATCTTTTCCGCCATGTCTCAGTCAGAGCGCCTCGTGCTAGCGACGCGCTACCGGCTGGTCTCGGAAATAGGTCAGGGCGCCAACGGCACCGTCTGGCGGGGCCATGACGAGCTCCTCGATCGCGCGGTGGCGATCAAGGAGCTGCGGCTCCCCGAGGACCTTTCCCAGGACGACCGGGTGGTCTTCTTCCGCCGTACCCTGCGCGAGGCGCGCGCGCCCGCACAGCTGCGCACCCACTCCATCGTCGAGGTCTACGACGTCGTCACCGAGCAGGGGCGGCCGTGGATCGTGATGGAGATGATCGAGGCGCCGAACCTCGAGCAGCTCATCGAGCGCGACGGCCCGCTGCCGCCCGAGCGCGTCGCGCACATCGGGCGCCGGCTGCTGGACGCCCTCAACGCCGCGCACAAGGCCGGGATCGTGCACCGCGACCTCAAGCCGAGCAACGTGCTGCTGGACGGCGACCGGGTCGTGCTCACCGACTTCGGGCTGGCGTTCTCGTCCGGGTCGGCGAGCCTGACCAAGACCGGGCACTTCATGGGCTCCCCCGCCTACGTCGCGCCGGAGGTCGCCGCCGGCGAGAAGGCCACCCCGCGCTCGGACCTGTGGTCGCTCGGCGCGACGCTGTACGCCGCGCTGGAGGGCCATCCGCCGTTCGAGCGCGAGAACGTGATGGCGACGCTGTCGGCGCTGGCGAACGAGTCGACGCCGGCGCCGCAGAACGCCGGCGCGCTCGCCCCGGTGATCACCGGGCTGCTGGAGAAGAACCCGACCCGCCGGCTCAGCCACGCCCGCGCGGTGGACCGGCTGGAGCGGGCGATGGCCGGTCCGCGGGCCGGCCGCCGCCCGGCGACGCCCCGCTACCGGATGATGGCGGTGATCGCGCTGATCGGCGCGACCGTCGCGTCCTGCGGGATCGGGGCCACCGCGCTGATCGTCGGGATGATGCGGGAGAGCCCGGGACCGTCGCCCACCACGCACGACTCCACCCCGGCGGGCGGGCGCGCGCAGGCGTCCCCGCCGCCCGGCGTCGGGGACAGCACGCTGGTCGTGCGGGCCCGCACCGGCGCCTGCCGGATCTTCGTGTCGGTGCCCGGCACCGCGATGAAGGTGCTCACCGACGGGACGATCCCGAAGGGCGAGGCGCGCCAGTACGGCGAGGACCGCATCAACGCGGTGATCTACGACGCGTCCGCCTGCGAGGTGTGGGTGAACGGCCAGGAGAAACCGCCCGGCAAGCCCGGCGAGCGCGTCAGCTACACGCTGAAGAAGGGCACCGGAGGCTGACCCCGGCCCCGTCCCGGCGGGAATGCGCGGACGCCTCGCGCCGCTGCCATGAAGGACGGCGGTGACGATTGCGCGGGGACTCCCTGGGGACGTCCCCGCCTGGAGGTGTCCTCATGACCGAGCAGGAGTTCCGGATCGAGCACGACTCCATGGGGGAGGTCCGGGTGCCGGCGTCGGCGAAGTGGCGGGCGCAGACGCAGCGGGCGGTGGAGAACTTCCCGATCTCGGGACGGGGGCTGGAGCCGGCGCACATCGCGGCGCTGGGCCAGATCAAGGCCGCCGCCGCGGTGGTCAACGCCGAGCTCGGAGTGCTCGACAAGGAGCCGGCGGAGGCGATCGCCGAGGCGGCCCGCGAGGTCGCGGACGGCAGGTGGAACGACCAGTTCCCGATCGACGTGTTCCAGACCGGGTCGGGGACGTCGTCGAACATGAACGCCAACGAGGTCGTGGCGACGCTGGCGCAGGAGCGGCTCGGCCGGCCCGTCCATCCGAACGACCACGTGAACGCCTCGCAGTCGTCCAACGACGTGTTCCCGTCGTCCATCCACATCGCGGCGACCGGCGCGGTCGTGCACGAGCTGATCCCCGCGCTGCGCCATCTGCGCGACGCGCTGGCCCGCAAGGCGGAGGAGTTCGCGACCGTCGTGAAGGCGGGCCGCACGCACCTGATGGACGCGACGCCGGTCACGCTCGGGCAGGAGTTCGGCGGGTACGCGGCGCAGGTCGGGCACGGCGTGGAGCGGCTGGAGGCCGTGCTGCCGCGGCTGGCGGAGCTGCCGCTCGGCGGCACCGCGGTCGGCACCGGGATCAACACGCCGGAGGGGTTCGCGCCCCGCGTCATCGCGGAGATCGCGCGGGCCACCGGGCTGCCGCTGACGGAGGCGCGGAACCATTTCGAGGCGCAGGGTGCCCGGGACGGCCTCGTCGAGGCGAGCGGCGCGCTGCGCACGATCGCGGTGGGCCTCAACAAGATCGCCAACGATCTGCGCTGGATGGGCTCGGGCCCGCGCGCCGGGCTCGCCGAGATCCGGCTGCCGGACCTGCAGCCCGGCTCGTCGATCATGCCGGGCAAGGTGAACCCGGTGATCCCCGAGGCGGTGACGCAGGTGGCGGCGCAGGTGATCGGGAACGACGCGGCGATCGCGTTCGGCGGCGCGGCGGGCAGCTTCGAGCTGAACGTGATGCTGCCGATGCTGGCCCGCAACGTGCTGGAGTCGATCACCCTGCTGGCGAACGCGTCCCGGCTGCTCGCGGACCGCTGCGTGGACGGCATCGAGGCGGACGTCGACCGGCTGCGCGAGTACGCCGAGTCGTCCCCGTCCATCGTGACGCCGCTGAACCGCTACCTCGGGTACGAGGAGGCCGCGAAGGTCGCCAAGCAGGCCCTGGCGGAGCGCAAGACGATCCGGGAGGTCGTGGTCGAGCGCGGCCACGTGGCCGACGGGAAGCTCACCGAGGAGCAGCTGGACGCGGCGCTGGACGTCCTCGGCATGACCAACGCGTCCCGCGGCTGAGCGCTCCAGCGTCCACTGGAGCGCCTCGCGCCGCCCGCCGCGGCCGGGAGGCGAGGCGGCCGGGGTAGGCGCGCACAGGCCGCTATGGCGGCGCGCAGACGGAAAGGGGCGGACCCGGAGGTCCGCCCCTCTTCGTTCGTGCTTCGTGCGCTCTTAGTACCAGCCGCTGGACTCCGAATGGGACCAGGCGCCGCACGGCGTGCTATAGCGGTCCTTGATGTAGCCGAGGCCCCACTTGATCTGGGTCGTGGCGTTGTTCTGCCAGTCGGGCCCCGCGCTCGCCATCTTGGAACCGGGCAGCGCCTGCGGGATCCCGTACGCGCCGGACGGGTTCGCCGCGTGGGTGTTCCAGTGGCTCTCCTTGTTCCACAGGTTCACCAGGCAGCCGAACTGGCCGGAGCCGCTCATGCCGTAGCTCGGCAGCAGCCTCTTGGCGATCTGCTGCGCCTCGCCCGCCGGGACCGGGTCGCCGGAGGGGCCGCCGCTGCCGCCGCTGCCGGAGTCCTTGGACTTCGTCGGGGTCGGCTTGGGGATCGGGTGGCCCTTGGCGCGCAGCTTCGGTCCGTTGGCCGGGTCCTCGCGGGTCGCGCGGGAGGCCCGCTCGTAGGCCTCCTTGCGGCGCATCTGCTCCATGACCATCGGGTCGACCTTGGGCGCGGCCGCGGCGTCCGCCAGCTTCGGCTGGACGGTCTTGGCGCCGCCGTCGCCGGAGCCGCCGGTCATCGCGAACGCGGCGCCGCCGCCGCCCACCACGACCACGGCGCCCGCGACCACCGCGGCGATCTTCAGGCCGTTGCGGCCGCCGCCCTTCGGGCCGGAGGCGCGGCGGGAGGAGCGGGAACCGCCGAGCCGGCGGGGGCCGGACGGCCGGCGGGGCGGCTCGGAGCCGGCGCCGAAGGCGACCTCGTCGCGGGGCTCGCCGGCGGCGTCCGGCACCTGGCCGTCCATGCCGGGGGTGCCCATGCCGGGGCCGCCCAGGTCGGGGGTGCCGAAGCCGGGGACGCCCATGCCCGGGATCGCCATGGCGCCGGTGCCGGTCGCGGGCTCGCCCGTCGCCACTGGCTGGAAGCCGAGGGTGTCGCCGGCCGGGGCCTGCGGGTACTGCGGCCCGGCGACCTTGACGTCGTCACCGGACGGGACGCCCTGGCCGGGCGGGAAGGGCTCGGCGGGCCGGGTCTCGGCGGCGGCCGGGGCCGCGTACGACCACGGCTCCTCGGGGGCAAAGCTCTGTCGTTCGTCTCGCCTAGGGGACCCGGGACGGTCTCCGGACAAGGCGGTCCTTCCGACGGTCGCACGCGCATGGGCACGCGGGCGAACTGTTTCCACCCCGGCCCGGCGCCCGTCCCGACTGCGGACGGCTTCCGGGCCCCGAGCGGCCCGCGCCCGCGCGCTCGTTACAGGGGGGTGCGCGGCGGACGGCACCGTTCTGGGGGTGCTTACGAGGACACACAATGCCCGAGCCCGCGCCCTGCTCCGCAACCGGAACGAGACGAATGCTGCTCCTGGTGCGGTTGTCAACTCCCCGCCCGGGTCCCCGAAAACACCCCGGGACCTGCGCTTCCACGACACTGGGGAGGTTGGTGTGACCTTCGTCACAACTCCACGGTACGGCGTTTACCGATCACGGTCCGTAGAGCAATCCACAGGCTCGTCCACAGCCCGGCACGCCCGGACGCCCCGCCGGCCCGTCCTCGCGGAGGGGCCGGCGGGGCGCCGGACATATCCCGTTCGTCCCGGGCCGTCAGACCCCCACGTCGCCGAGCATGTCGGTCACCAGCGCCGCGATCGGCGACCGCTCCGACCGCGTCAGCGTCACGTGCGCGAACAGCGGGTGGCCCTTCAGCTTCTCCACCACCGCCGCGACGCCGTCGTGCCGGCCGACCCGCAGGTTGTCGCGCTGCGCCACGTCGTGCGTCAGCACCACCCGCGAGCCCGCGCCGATCCGCGACAGCACGGTCAGCAGCACGCCGCGCTCCAGCGACTGCGCCTCGTCCACGATCACGAACGAGTCGTGCAGGGAGCGGCCCCGGATGTGGGTGAGCGGCAGGACCTCCAACATGTCACGGTCCACGACCTCCTCGATGACCTCCGGGGTGGTCACCGCCGACAGCGTGTCGTAGACGGCCTGCGCCCACGGCGACATCTTGTCGTTCTCCGAGCCGGGCAGGTAGCCGAGCTCCTGCCCGCCGACCGCGTACAGCGGCCGGAACACCACGACCTTGCGGTGCCGCCGCCGCTCCATCACGGCCTCCAGGCCCGCGCACAGCGCCAGCGCCGACTTGCCCGTGCCGGCCCGGCCGCCGAGCGAGACGATCCCGACGTCCTCGTCCATCAGCAGGTCGAGGGCGATGCGCTGCTCGGCGGACCGGCCGCGCAGCCCGAACACCTCCCGGTCGCCCTTCACCAGCTTCACCGACTTGTCGGGCAGCGTCCGGCCGAGCGCCGAGCCGCGCTCCGACAGCAGCCGCAGGCCGGTGTGGCACGGCAGGTCCCGCGCCTCCTCCAGGTCGGCGCCGCCCGCCTCGTACAGCTCCTCCAGGACCCCGCCGGGCACCTCCAGCTCGCGCATCCCGGTCCAGCCGGACTCCACCACGGCCAGCTCGGCCCGGTACTCCTCGGCGGCGAGCCCGACCGCGGACGCCTTCACCCGCATCGGCAGGTCCTTGGAGACCAGCACCACGTCGCGCCCCTCGCGGGCCAGCCACGCGGCCACCGACAGGATCCGGGTGTCGTTGTCGCCGAGCCGGAACCCGTCCGGCAGCACGCTCGCGTCGGAGTGGTTCAGCTCGACGCGCAGCGTCCCGCCCTGGTCCCCGTTCGGACCCTGCACCGACACGGCCTCGTCCAGCCGGCCGTGCTCCATCCGCAGGTCGTCCAGGGTGCGCAGGGCCTGCCGGGCGAAGTAGCCGAGCTCCGGATGGTGGCGCTTGGCCTCGAGCTCGGAGATGACGACGACGGGGAGCACGACCTCGTGCTCGGCGAACCGGGTCATCGCCCCCGGGTCGGCGAGCAGGACACTGGTGTCGAGGACGTACGTGCGCCGGTCCGGAACGGGCGTTCCGGCGGGGATCCCGCTGGCGGGACGGCGCGGGGAGGTTGTGGCCACTCGATCTCCCTGTTCATGGGGGATGTACCGGTGGCGCGACAGTCCGCCCCCGTACGGCCGCCGCCCCCGGTCAGGGGGTGGTGGCCTGGGGCGGTGGTCCCTGCGTCGGAGGCGTCAGGGAGACCGTCAGGTACCGTAGCGCCGGTGCCGCGCGGCGTAGGAACGCATGGCCCGCAGGAAATCGACCTTGCGGAAGTCCGGCCAATGGACTTCGCAGAAGTAGAACTCCGAGTGGGCGCTCTGCCAGAGCATGAAGCCGGACAGGCGCTGCTCCCCCGAGGTGCGGATGACCAGGTCCGGGTCCGGCTGGCCGCGCGTGTAGAGATGCTCGGCGATGTGCTCCACCTCGAGGACCTCGGCGAGTTCCTCGATGCTGGTGCCACGGCTCGCCTGCTCGATGAGCAGTGACCGCACCGCATCAGCGATCTCACGCCTACCTCCATACCCAACGGCGACGTTCACAATCAGCCCGGGAGCGCCGGATGTCGCCTCACCCGCGTCTTTCAGGACACGGGCGGTCTTGTCGGGCAGGAGGTCGAGGGCGCCGACGGGCTTGACGTGCCACCCCTCGTCGGCGAGCTTGCGGACGGTCTTCTCGATGATCTCCAGCAGGGGGTCGAGCTCGTTCGCGGGCCGGTTCAGGTTGTCGGTGGACAGCAGCCACAGCGTGACGTGCTCCACCCCGGCCTCGGTGCTCCACTGCAGCAGCTCGGAGATCTTGTCGGCGCCGCGCTGGTGGCCGTGGTTGACGTCGGCCAGCCCCATCGACCTGGCCCAGCGCCGGTTCCCGTCGAGGATGACGCCGACGTGGCGGGGCGTGATGTCGGTGGGCAGCGACGCCTCGACGCGGTGCTCGTACATGCGGTAGACGGCGTCGCGGACGGCCGCGTACGGCCCGCTGTGGCGGATCGCGGCGGCCAGCCGGCCGCCGGCGGACGGGCTGCGGCGCGCACCGCCGCCCGGGGCCGCGCCGGCCCCGGCGCCGCCCTTCGCGGTCTCGTCGCGCCGTGACATCCCAGTACGCCGAACCCCCATGTGGGCATCCCTTCGAGCGATCCTCCCTGATGGGAACGGACGCTCAATTATGGCCCGACGGCGACACTTTTCCCGCCGTTCCGGTGATGTCAGGCTAGCGCGCAGGTCGGGCGGCACGGCCGCGCCGCGCGTGCCCCGGCGTCCCGGCGCGGTCGGCGTCGGCGAGCACGCCGGCCAGGAACCGGGCCAGGTCTGCGGAGGTGAGCACGGCGCGCACGCCGCGCCCGCTCGCGCCCCACGCCTCGATGACGGCCCGGCGCGCCACCCGCCACCGTCCGGCGGCGGACTGCTGGCGGCCGACCCACATCGAGGACGTGCGCAGCGTGCAGCGCAGCTCGCCGGTGCTGATCACGTCGCCGCGGTCGCGGTACCGGAAGGCGAACAGCTCGGGTTCGCGGGCGGCGCCGCCGGGCGGCGGGTCGGGGAAGCGGTCGTCGGGGTCGGGCCAGCGGGCCGCCTGCGGCGAGCCGTCGGCGCGGGCGGCGGCGACCCGGCGGGCGAGGTCGGCCAGGAAGTAGCCGCACCGCTCGCCTACGGCGCCGAAGGTGTCGCCGTCGCGGCGCAGCTCCAGGGTGACCTCGAAGGGGGTGCCGCCGCGGTCCAGCGAGGGGACCGGCACGACGTCCAGGACCGAGCCGTCCAGGCAGCGCAGCGTCCGCACTCCCCGTCCCCCTCCCGGCGTCGCCCGGCGCGGCGGATCCGCGCTTTCCCCGCACATTAGGCCAGGTCGGCACCATGATCACACCCAGCGGACGTCGTGATCGCGTAATGATCGCGGGGGGGCGCCGGTCAGGGGTCGGCGCCGGTCAGGGGTTGGGGCCGGCGGCGCGGGCGCGCTCCACGTGCTCCAGGGCGCTGCGCAGCTCGCCGAGCCACTCGTCGGTGTTCTTGCCGACGAGCCGGACGCACCAGGCGAGCGCGTCGCTGCGGCTGCGGGCGACGCCGGCCTCGACGAGGGTGTCCAGGACGCGGCGCTCGGGCTGGCGGAGCCGGGTCATGACGGGCACCGACAGGGTCGTGAACATCTCCCGCAGGCCGCCGCACTCGACGCCCCAGGAGACCTTGTGGCCGAAGGCGTGCTCGGCCTCGCGCGCGATGGCGATGCGCTGGTCGCGGGTCTCCGCGCGGAAGCGCTGGACGTGCCCGGCGAGCAGCGCGTCGCGCTCGGCGTCCGCGACGTCCCGCGCGGCGTCCGGCTCGGGCAGCCGGCCGACCACGCTGACCTCCTCGCGGTCGACGACGACCTCAGGCGCGCCCTCGAACCAGCCGTCGGGCAGCCGTCCGGCGAACCAGCCGCGCAGCCGGTCCGCGGCTTCACTCGTATTCATGTAATCAAAATTACAACCCCCACTGCGGTGACGCCAGGCTTCACCAGTATTGACATCCTCCATCTTTTGATAGTTACTCTCATTTAATAGTTCGAACTATTTGGAGGTGAACCTCATGAAGACGTCCCCCACGCGGCGCTGGCTCGGCCTCGGCGCGCTCGCGCTCAGCATGCTGGCCCTCGGTTTCGACATGACGATCCTCAACGTGGCGCTGACCACGCTCTCCGAAGACCTGCACGCCGGCACCAGCGAACTCCAGTGGATCGTCGACTCCTACCTGCTGGCCTTCGGGGCGCTGCTGCTCCCCGCCGGCCTCCTCGGCGACCGCTTCGGCCGCAAGTGGCTGCTGATCGCCGGTCTCGTGATCTTCGGCCTGGCCTCGCTCGCCGGCGCGTTCGCGAGCGGCACCGGCGGCGTCATCGCGGCCCGCACCCTCATGGGGGCCGGCGCAGCGATCGTCATGCCGCTGTCGATGTCGATGCTCCCCGCGATCTTCCCGCCCGAGGAGCGGACCCGCGCCGTCGCGGTCTGGTCGTCCTCGATGGCGCTCGGCCTGCCGCTCGGCCCGCTCCTCGGCGGCTGGCTGCTGGAGAACTACTGGTGGGGCTCGATCTTCCTCATCAACGTCCCCGTCGTCGCCGTCGGCGCCGTCGCCGTCGCGTTCCTGCTGCCCGAGACCAAGGACCCCTCGGCCCCCCGCGTCGACGGGATCGGCGCGCTGCTGTCGATGGGCGCCGTCGTCGCCCTCGTCTACGGGGTCATCGAGGCGCCCGCCCAGGGCTGGAGCGACCCGGTCGTCCGCGTCTCCTTCACCGCCGCGGCCGTCCTGCTCGCCGCGTTCGTCCTCTGGGAGAGGCGCGTCGCCGAGCCGATGCTGGACCTCCGCCTCTTCCGGGACGCCCGGTTCGTGTGGGCGCTGGCCACCGCCGTCGCCGCCAACCTGATCATGAGCGGGATCATGTTCGCCCTGCCGCAGTACCTTCAGGCCGTGCAGGGCAGCGGCGTCTTCGACACCGGCGTGCGCCTGATCCCGATGATGTTCGGCCTCCTGGCCGGCGCCGCCGCCACCGACCGCATCGCGCCGCGCACCGGCCACAAGCCGGTCCTCGTCACCGGCCTGCTCGTCCTCGCGGCCGGGCTCGGCTGGGGCGCGCTCACCGGCACCGGCGACACCTACTCCACCGCCCTCGGCTGGCTCCTCGTCGTCGGCGTCGGCTGCGGCCTGACCCTGATCCCGGCCATGGACGCGGTGCTCGCCGCCCTGCCCGAGGAGCAGGCCGGGCGCGGCTCCGGGCTCGTCCAGACCTTCCGCCAGACCGCCTCCACCCTCGGCGTCGCCGGGCTCGGCAGCCTCCTGTCGGCCGTCTACCGCGACCGCGTCGCCACGGGCGGCCTCCCCGCGGACGCCGCGGACACCGCCCGCGACTCGATCGGCGGCGCCGTCTCCGTCGTCGCCGACCTCAAGGAGGCGGCCCTCCCGGACGGCGGCCTGCTCGTCTCGGCCCAGCACGCCTACGTCCTCGGCATGGACTCCGTGCTCGGGACGTGCGCCGCCGCCGCTCTCGCCATGGCCGTCCTGCTCTGGATCTTCCAGCCCGGTCGGGTGCGCCGGGATGCGGAGCCCCGCCCCGATGACCGAGAATCGAACCATGAGCACGCCGCTTCCTGAGCACCCGATCGACCGACTCGAGGACCGGCTGAGCCGGCTCCCGCTGCGGGAGCGCAAGAAGCTGAAGACCCGGAGGGCGATTCAGGACCACGCCCTCCGGCTCTTCGCGGAGCAGGGCTACGACGAGACCACGGTGGAGCAGATCGCGGACGCGGCCGACATCTCGCCGAGCACGTTCTTCCGCTACTTCCCCACCAAGGAGGACGTGGTCTTCACCGACGAGTACGACCCCGTCATGGCGGAGCTGCTCCGCGACCAGCCCGCGGACCTCCCGCCCATCGAGGCGCTCCGCAGGATGTTCGGCGACATCCTCCCCCTGATGTACGAGCAGGACCGCGAGGTCGTCACCACCCGGATGCGCCTCACCGCGACCGTCCCGGCCCTCCGGGCCCGCGCGTTCGAGTCGCTCCGCGCGGGCACCCACGCCGTCCTGAGCGAGATCACCGCCGAGCGCACCGGCCGGGCGCCCGACGACCCGGACGTGCACGCGTTCACCTGGGCCGTCCTGGGCATGCTGCAGGCGGCGCTGTACCAGTGGCTGAACGGCGCCCCGCCCGGCGACCTCCCGGCCATGGTCGACCACAACCTCGAGTTCCTGTCCCGCGGCTGCCCCTTGTGATTCCCAGGGGGGCGACCCCCTGGAACCCCCGTCACGGTCGGCAGGCCGTTTCCCGCTCCGCTGGAGCTCCGCGCGAAACAGCCTGCCGACCGGCGGGCAGGCCCGCTCCGCTCGCTGCACTCGCTCCGCGTGCCTGCCCGTGCGGCGGCTGAGGTTAGAACCTGGCGGGGCTGGGGTTCGGACCCGCCGGGGCTGAGGTTGGGACCTGGCGGGGCGGGCTAGCTCGCCAGGCGGGCGGCCTGTTGGGGGCTTACTCGGACGGCGCCCTTGAGGTTGCGGGTGTAGACGTTCTGGATCATGACGTCGAGGCCCGTGCGGGGCGCGACGACCATCTTGCCGTCGCCGATGTACAGGGCGATGTGCGAGATGTAGCCCGGCGCGGTGGGGTCGTTGGCCCAGATCAGCATGTCGCCGGGGACGGCCTTGCTGTACGGGATGACCCAGCCGGCGCGGGCCTGGTCGGCGGCGACGCGCGGCAGGCGGATGCCGGCCCGCGCGAAGGCGTACTGCATCAGCCCGGAGCAGTCGTAGCCGCCCTCGGCCTCCGACTCGCCGCCCCAGACGTACGGCCAGCCGATCCGCGTGTAGGCGGCCTTGATCACCGTCTGCACCTGGCCGGCGGTCATCACCTGGCCGTGCGAGGTCGGCGCCTGGCCGGATCCGGCCTTCGGGAAGTCGATCTGCGGGTTCACCGCGACGGCCTTGGCGTGCTTCGGCAGGACCTTCTTCAGCTTCTTGACGAAGGCGGCCGGCCTGGTCTTCGGGACGCTGATCAGCATCGCGTTGCCGGTCGGCATGCCGAGGGCCTGCGCGGTGGCGTGCGAGATGACCGCGTCGACGTCGCTGACGCCCATCGTCGCGTACGCGCCGACGCGCAGGTTCGACTGGTGCTGCTTGCCGCCGACGGGCACCTGGCTGCCGAGCTTGACGCCGCCGTCGCTGCCCATCGTGAAGGAGATGGCGACGTCGCCGGACGCCACGTTGCGCCACAGGGCGTCGGACTGCGCGGTCGGCTTCGGCGTGTAGTTGCGGAACGTGGACGGGTCGACGCCCATCAGGCCGACGCGCTTGCCGGCGACCATGCCCTGCACCGCGTCGACGAGCTCGACGCCCTTCACGCCCTTGGCGTGGCGGATCTTGTCCACCGTCGCGGCGGGCAGCGTGGACGGGGCGGCGACCAGGACGTGCGGGGTGAGGCGCTTGCCGAGCGGGGCGACCGCGCTGGGCGAGAGGCTGGTGCTGCCGGACGCGGCGACGTAGCGGGCGTCCTTCTCCTGCGGGGACGGCGCGGGATCGCCGTCGTGGCCGCGGGCGATGAGCACCGCGGTGTTGGCCGCGAGCGTGGTCAGGACCGAAACGCCGATGATCGTCGGTAGGATCCGGCGGTTCGGCTTCCGCACTGCCACGCTCCTTTTAGGTCGGCCTGCCCGGCTCCCATGACTATGACCCAGAGGAGCGGCAACCGTCCAGATACCCGGCGCACCAGCGGGCACCCCGGCCCGCCCTGCCCCATCGGGTCAGCCCCGTCTCCGCTACCCATTGGTAACACCATGCGGGAACGAGAGCAAGGTCACGCTGCCACAAAATGGACGGTTAATCCAATTGTCCACGTAGCTCGCGGGTCAGCTCGGCCGGGGTCGTCACCGGCAGGCGGCAGGTGAACATCCGGCAGACGTAGGCGGCGGGCGCGCCGTCCACCGGCTCGCGCCCCGCCAGCAGCGGGACGCCCTCCGCGCCGGGTTCGCCGACGCTCACGACCGCGCCCGGCGCGGGCGACATCAGCGCGGTCCGGTGCAGCGCCCGGGTCCGCTCGTCGTCGCGCCCGCCGATGATCGCGATCTCCACCGGCCCGGCCGCGTGCGCCTCGGCGACCGCGAGCCCCCATCCGGCGAACCGGGCGTGCTCGCCGGCGAGCGGGCCGACCGGTCCGAGCGCCGCCTCCGCGGCCTGCCGGTGCCAGTCCGACCCGGTCAGCGCCGCGAACGACAGGAGCGCGCCGGCCGCCGCGAACTGCCCGGAGGGGGTGGCGTTGTCGGTCGGGTCCTGCGGGCGCCGGAAGAGTTGCTCGGCGTCGTCGGCGGTGTCGTAGAAGCCGCCCGACCCGTCCGCGAACCGTTCGAGGACGGTGTTCAGCAGCTCGCCCGCCAGCCGCATGTGCACGGGGTCGCCGGTCACGGCGTGCAGTGCGAGCAGGCCCTCCGCCACGTCCGCGTAGTCCTCCAGCACGCCGGCGTTGGCCCCCGCGACGCCGTCCCGCGAGGTGCGGGCCAGCCGCCCGCCGCTCTCGTGCACGTCGATGATCAGCCGCGCGACGTCCTCGGCGGCGGTGACCAGGTCCGGGCGGTCGAACAGCGCGCCGCACTCGGCCAGCGCCGCGACGGCCAGCCCGTTCCAGCCCGCGACCACCTTGTCGTCGCGGGCCGGGGGCACCCGGTGGGCGCGGGCCTCCAGCAGCAGCGTCCGGATCCGCTCGTACCGCTCGGGGTCGTCCGGATCGCCGAGCAGTTGCAGGACCGACGTCCCGTGCTCGAACGTCCCGGTCACCTCGAACAGCCGCTCGGCGTACGCGCCGTCGTCCTCGCCCAGGACCTCCCGCAACTGCTCCGGCGTCCAGACGTAGTACTTGCCCTCGACGCCCTCGCTGTCGGCGTCCAGCGCCGACGCCAGCCCGCCCTCGGGCGTCCGCAGGTCGCGCAGCATCCAGTCGCAGGTCTCCAGCGCGACCCGCCGCGCGAACGGCGAACCGGTCAGCCGCCACCAGTGCGCGTAGACCCGCGCCAGCAGCGCGTTGTCGTACAGCATCTTCTCGAAATGCGGGACGATCCACTGCGCGTCCACCGAGTAGCGCGCGAACCCGCCGCCCAGCTGGTCGTACATCCCGCCCCGCGCCATCGCCTCCAGCGTGTGCCCCGCCATCGCGAGGGCCTCCGCGTCGCCCGTGCGCGCGTGGTGCCGCAGCAGGAACTCCAGCGCCATCGACGGCGGGAACTTCGGCGCGCCGCCGAACCCGCCGCGCGCCGCGTCGTACGACTGCGCCAGCACCTTCACCGCCTGCGCGAGCCGCTCCCCGCCGGGCGCCTCGCCCCCCGGGAGGCCGCTCCCCCGCGACGTCAGCGCCGCGACGACCTGCTGCCCCTGCGCGGCCACCTCGTCGCGCTGCTCCGTCCACGCCTTGTGGACGGCCTGCAAGAGCGCCTGGAACTGTGCCCGGGGAAAGTACGTTCCGCAGTAGAAGGGGTGCCCGTCCGGCGTCATGAACACGGTCATCGGCCACCCGCCCTGACCGGTCATCGCCTGCGTGGCCTCCATATAGACCGCGTCGATGTCGGGACGCTCCTCCCGGTCCACCTTGACGCTCACGAACATCTCGTTCATGAGCCGCGCGGTCCCACCGTCCTCGAAGGACTGGTGGGCCATCACGTGGCACCAGTGGCAAGCGGCATATCCGACGGAAAGGAGCACCGGTACGTCCCGCGCGCGCGCCTCGGCGAACGCCTCGGCGCTCCACTCCCACCAGTCCACCGGGTTCCCGGCGTGCTGCAGCAGGTACGGGCTGGTCGCGTCCTTGAGGCGGTTCATGCCCCGATCCTGCCCCATCCGGCGGCCGGTTCACGGGCCGGACGGTCCCGTTTCGACGGCTTGCCGGTGAGCAGGCCGCCCCTATGATGACGCGCGGTGATCCGGTCCGCCCCCACGGACCCCCGACTCCACGACCGACTCCACGATCCGCACCGCTTCGCCTCGTGCCCCCCGCTCCCCGCACACGATGATGTTGGAGCTTCACATCATGATCGAATCCCGGCCCTCCCTCCCCGCCTCGCTCGACGACGTCGACGGCTGGTTCCCCAAGGTCGACCAGCGCCTGTTCACCTGGTTCCTGGAACGCCAGGACCGGCTCGGGCAGTCCGGCGACCTGGTGGAACTCGGCTCCTACCTGGGCAAGAGCGCCATCCTCATGGGCCGCCACCTGCGCGACGGCGAGAACTTCACCGTCTGCGACTTGTTCGACTCGCAGGCGCCCGACGACTCCAACCAGGCCGAGATGGAGGGGTCGTACGCCTCGCTGACCCGCACCGCCTTCGAGACCAACTACGGCGCCTTCCACGAGGACCTGCCGCGGATCGTCCAGGCCCCCACCTCGGTGATCCTCGACCACGTCCAGCCGGAGAGCTGCCGGTTCGTGCACGTGGACGCCTCCCACCTGTACGAGCACGTACGCGGTGACATCCAGGCCGCGCACGTCATGCTGCCCGTCGGGGGCGTCCTCGTCTGCGACGACTACCGCTCCGAGCACACCCCGGGCGTCTCCGCCGCCGTCTGGGAGGCGGTGGCCGCCGACGGGCTGCGCGCGGTCTGCGTCTCCCCGCAGAAGTTCTACGGGACGTGGGGCGACCCGAAGCCCGTCCAGGACGACCTGCTGGAGTGGCTCGGCGCGCAGGACGACCTCTGGCACGAGACGCAGGAGGTCGCCGGGCGGCGCCTCGTGCGCGTCAAGGGCAAGCCCGCCCCGAAGCCGAAGAAGAAGAACCAGGTCCGCGAGCTCAAGGAGCGCCTCGCCCGCATCGAGGACCAGCGGGCCCGCGCGCAGCACGAGCTCGACTCCGTCCGGAACTCGATGAGCTTCAAGGTCGGCCGGGCCGCCACCGCGCTGCCCCGGGCGATGCGCCGCAGGCGCCCCCCGGAGCGCTAGCCGTCCAGGGCGGCGAGGGCCGCCTCGATCGTGCGGTGGAAGGTGGGATAGGCGTAGATCATCTCGCGGAGGGCGGCGGTGGGGGCCTCGGTGTGCACGGCGACGGCGAGCGCGCCGAGGACCTCCCCGCCGGACGGCCCGGCCGCGGTGGCGCCCACCAGCACCCCCCACTCGGCGCTCTCCACCAGCTTGACGAAGCCGTCGTTGCCCGCCTTGTGGATCCAGCCGCGCGCCGAGTCGGGGATCCGCGCGACGCCCGTGCGGACCGGCAGGTTCTGGTCGCGGGCCTGCGCCTCGGTGAGGCCCACCGCGGCGATCTCGGGGTCGGTGAACGTCACGCGCGGCACGGCCCGGTAGGCGGCCTGCGGGCCCTCCTCGCCGAGGATGTCGCGGACGGCGACGGACGCCTGGTACATCGACACGTGCGTGAACGCGCCCTTGCCGGTGATGTCGCCGATCGCCCAGACACCGTCGGCGGCGCGCATGTGCCCGTCCACGTCGATCCGGCGGGCGCCCTCGTCCAGGCCGACGGCGTCCAGGCCGAGGCCCCTGAGGTTGGGGCGGCGCCCGGTCGCGACGAGCAGCCGGTCGGCGGTCAGGGTCTCCTCGCCGAGATGGAGGCGGAACTCGCCGCCGGCGTAGGACGCGCCGGTGACCTTCGCGCCCGTCCGCACGCCGATGCCCTCGCGCTCGAAGACCTCGCGGAGCAGCCCGCTCGACTCCGGCTCCTCGTTCAGCAGCAGCCGGTCGGCCGCCTCCACGACCGTCACGCGGCTGTCGAAGCGGGAGAAGACCTGCGCCAGCTCCACGCCGACCACGCCGCCGCCCAGCACCAGCAGCGACTCCGGCACCTCGGTGGCCTGCACGGCCTCCCGGTTCGTCCAGAACGGCACGTCCGCGAGCCCCTCGATCGGCGGGGCCGCGGGCGACGTGCCGGTGTTGATCAGGATGCCGCGGCGGGCCCGGAACACCTCGTCCCCGACCGTCACCTCCCGCGGCCCGGTGATGCGGCCCTCGCCGCGCACCAGCCGGGCGCCCCGGCCGGTGAGCCGGTCGGCGGCGGCCGTGTCGGTCCACGAGTCGGTGGCCTCGTCGCAGATCCGGGCCGCGACCGGGGCCCAGTCGGGCCGGATGATCGAGTCGCCGGCCATCCCGGGGATGCGGGTGCCGTCGGCGAGCAGGCCCGCGGCGCGCACCATCATCTTCGTCGGGACGCACGCGTAGTACGGGCACTCCCCGCCCACCAGCCGGGACTCCACGGCCGCCACGGACAGGCCCGCCTCGGCCAGCCGGCCCGCCGCGTCCTCCCCGCCGGGCCCGAGACCGATCACGACGACATCGACTTCTTCCGCCATGCCCGGTGTTCTGCCCCGTCGCGGCGCCCTGTCACTGGGGCGGACGAGGTTTTGCCGCCCGCCGGGGCGGCAGCGGGATCCGGTCCAGGTCGTGGACGAGCGACACCTCGCCGCCGAACACCGCGGCGGCCTCGTCGCGGAACCGGTGCTCGTCCTCGGGCCGGTACCGCTCGGAGAAGTGCGTCAGGACCAGGTGCCGGACGCCGCCCTCCTTCGCGACCCGGCCCGCCTGCCCCGCCGTGAGGTGCCCGTACTCGGCGGCCAGCGCGGCGTCCTCGTCCAGGAACGTCGACTCGATGATCAGCATGTCGACGCCGTCCGCCAGTTCCCCGACGCCGCCGCAGAGCCGGGTGTCCATCACGAACGCGACCTTCTGCCCCGGACGCCGCGTGCTGCACTCCTCCAGCGTCACCGTCCGGCCGTCCGGCGCCGTCACGCGGCCGTGCTCCTGCAACTCGCGGACGAGCGGGCCGCGCACGCCCCGCTCGGCGAGCCGCCCGGGCAGCATCGTGACCCCGTTCGGCTCCTCCAGCCGGTACCCGTACGCCTCCACCGGATGCGACAACCGGCGCGCGACCAGCGAGAACGGCGCATCGCCGGTGTCGAGCGCCATCCGCTCCCCCGACACGGGCCGTTCCCGGATCACCTCGGTGTCCCGGAACGCCGACGCGTGCCGCAGCCGCTCCCAGTACGTCCGGCCGCTCGCGGGGAACGCCGCGTCCACCGGGTGCTCCACGCCGTCCCGCGCGATCCGCTGCACGATCCCGGGCACGCCGAGGCAGTGGTCGCCGTGGAAGTGCGTCACGCAGATCCACGTCACGTCGTTCGCGGCGGCCCCGGCGCGCGCCATCTGCCGCTGCGTCCCCTCGCCGGGGTCGAACAACAGCCCATGGCCGTCCCAGCGCAGCAGGTAGCCGTTGTGGTTGCGGGCCTTGGTGGGCACCGCGCTGGCGGAGCCGAGGACGAGGAGATCGCGAACCGACATCCCTCCATGGTGCCGGGTGCGGGACGTTGCAAGCGCTTGGTTATTCTGGCCGCGTCCTGGACCGATGCGAGCAGAGGAGAGCCGCGTGGCCGGAAGCAAGCGCGACAAGATCAAGATGACTCCGGACGAGGTCGCCGCCTACCTCGCCGCCAACTTCAAGGTCCAGGTCGCCACCATCGGCAAGGACGGCGAACCGCACCTGGTCACGATGTTCTACGCCCTGCTCGACGGCAAGATCGCGTTCACCACCTACCACTCGTCGCAGAAGGTCGTGAACCTGCGCCGCAACCCCACGATGACCTGCCTCGTCGAGGACGGCGTCGAGTACAACGAGCTGCGCGGCGTCGCCCTGTACGGCCGCGGCCTCGTCATCGAGGACCGCGACGAGCTGCACAAGATCGGCTACGTCGTCGGCTCCCGGATGGCCGGCCTGCCCGTCCCCGAGGTCGGCGAGCCCATCGACCCCGCCATGGCCGCCGGCATCGAGCAGGCCATGTCCAAGCGCGTCCTCGTCGTCATGGACCCCGACACCATCGTGAGCTGGGACCACGGGAAGTCCTAGGCATTGGTCTGCGCAGGGCTGGGGAACGGTCGCTCGCCCTTTGGGTCAGGGGTTGAGGTCGGCGCGGCGGCGTTGCAGTTGGTCGGCTTTGGGCGTGGGGACCTGTTGGTAGAGGGTGATCGCGCGGTCTAGGGCGGCGCCCTCGGCGGCAGCGTCTCCCCGCTCGCGGGCGGCGTCGGCGATGTGCACGAAGGCGTCGCCCTCCCGCTCCGCCGACTCCTCCCCCCGGACGATCTCCAGCGCCTGCCCGAAGAAGTTGGTCGCCGCGACGGGGCGCCCGGCCCTCAGGTACGCCTCGCCGAGCGTGGTGAGGGCGCGGGCCCGGTCGTGGTCGTCGGAGAGCGCGGCGAACTCGTCCGGCAGCGGGCCCAGCAGCCGCATGGCACGGTCGAGTGCGCCCGTCTCCAGCAGCGCGCGGGCGAGGTTGTGGCGGGCCAGCAGGACCGTGCGGCGGTCGCCGTCCCGCTCGGCCAGCCGCAGCCCCTCCTCGAGCGCCCCGGCGGCCTCCGTCCAGCGCTCCCGGTGCAGCAGCGCGAGGCCCTCCGCCTGAAGTCCGGCCTCGCCGGAGGCGGCGCCGGCGAGGTAGTGGTCCAGGACGCGGTGGAGCGCGGCGTCCCGCTCCTGCTCGGTGTCCTCCCGGGCGGACCATTCGCGCGCGTAGTCGCCGACGGGACCGGGCAGCCGGTACCGGCCGCCGCCCGCGTCGGCGACGAGGCCGTGCTCGGCGAGCGTCCGGAGCAGGTCGCGGGCGCCGGCCTCGGGGACGTCGGCGAGGACGGCCGCCGCGGCGGGGCCGAAGTCGTCGCCGGGCTGCAGGCCCAGCAGCCGGAGCAGCCGGGCGGCGTCCGGCGGGAGCGCCCGGTAGGAGTCCTCGAATTTCGCGCGCACGCCGGGGTCCTTCCCGGCGCGCGGCACCGCAACCGGCGGGCTCAGTGCTCGGGGAGCGGCTCCTCCGCCTCGCGGAGCGGCGCGGACGGCGCGGACGGCATCGCGGGGACGCCGAGGTCGCGGTGGCTCAGCCGGTAGGCGCGCACGTCCCACAGCGCCAGCGCCGCGACCACGACCGTGGCGCAGATGTGCAGGGTCAGCGGGGTGAGCGCGAAGGCGATCGCGGCCAGCCCGGCGAGGGCGAGCAGCGCGGTGAGGCGGGCCCGGGTGAACTCGCCGAAGACGGCCCGCTTGAACAGCGCGTGCCCGAAGACGAACAGGGCCGGGCCGCCCGCCGCGACGGCGGCGAAACCGGTGGTCATGTGGCCGCCGGGATGCGCCATCACCAGCTCGTCCGCGACGGCGCCGACGATGATGCCGGCGACCATCACGATGTGGATGAAGGTGTAGGCGGACCGGCCGAGCCGTCCGGGGTCGGCGGACGAGGCGATCCGCTCGGCGGCCTTCTCGGCGGTGTGGTCGAAGTAGATCCACCAGAGTGCGACGGCGCCGGCGAACGCCGACACGAACCCGGCCGCGACCCCGGCCGTCGGCGTGTGCCCGCCCAGCGTCGCGCCGGTGACCAGCACCGACTCGCCCAGCGCGATGATGATGAACAGCTGGCAGCGCTCGGCCATGTGGCCGCCGTCGATCGTCCATTCGGCGGTGCTGGACCGGCCGAGCAGCGGCGTCGCGTACCCGTGCCACGGGGCGAGGTACTCCAGGGCGACGGCCAGCACCCACAGCCCGGCGCGGGCGCCCGGGTCGTGGACGAGGGCGCCGCCGATCCACAGGGCGGCGGCCACCACCAGCCAGAACAGGACCCGCTGGAAGTTGCGGCCGAGCTCGTGGTTCCAGGTGGCGGCGACGACGAACAGGGTCCGCCCCACCTGGATGATCACGTAGGCGGCGGCGAACCACATCCCGTTGTGCCCGAACGCGCCGGGCAGCATCGCCGCCATGAACAGGCCGGCGATCATCACGCCGGCCAGCATCAGCCGGATCGCCGGATGGTCGGGGTCGAACCAGTTGGTGGTCCAGCAGGTGTACATCCACGCCCACCAGACCGCCAGCAGGAGCAGCAGCGTCTCGGCGGCGCCGCGGGCGGTCAGGTGCTCCAGCAGCCGGTGCGACAGCTGGGTCACCGCGAAGACGAAGACCAGGTCGAAGAAGAGCTCGAAGAAGGTGACGCGCGCCGTCCCGGCCCGCGGCCGCAGCAGGGCGTCGGCCCTGGACGGCCGCGCGGCGGGTACGGCTCCGCGCGCGGCGTGCTCGGGGTGCGCGTCGCTCATGGGCCGTGGCCGGCCGGGGCTACGCGGAGCCGGCGGGCTCGTCGCCCGCCTTGTCGGCGGCCGCGGCGGCCCGCGCGGCCTGGGCCCGCTCCCACTCCTGCTGCTTGAGGTCGGCCTCCCGGGGCGCCTGGATCTTCTTCATCTGCTTGTTCATCGAGCGGACGAGGAACACCAGCGCGACCAGCAGCGCCATGAAGACCCCGAAGCCGAGCAGGCCGGGGCTGACCGTGTCGTTGTTGAGCGGAATGGCGTGAGCGAGCGGAAGCACTAGAGACACACCTTCTCCCGGATGCCGGCGAACAGGTCGCCCTCCGGCACCTCGGTGTCGACCAGGGACCTGGCCAAATGGTAGTCCTCGGTCGGCCATGCCTCGCGCTGGACGTCCAGCGGGACGCGGAACCAGAACCCGTTCGGGTCGATCTGGGTCGCGTGGGCCAGCAGCGCGCGGTCACGGGTCTCGAAGAAGTCCGCGCACGGGACCCGGGTGGTGACCTCCCACTTCGCGCGCTTCTCCTTCTCGTCCTCGAAGCCGGCGATCCAGTCGTGGTACGGCGACTCGAGGCCCGCCTTCTCCATCGCGGTGTGCAGCGCGAGGATGCGGTCCTTGCTGAAGGTCATGTGGTAGTAGAGCTTGAGCGGCTGCCACGGCTCGCCCGCGTCCGGGTAGCGCTCGGGGTCGCCGGCGGCCTCGAACGCCTCCACCGACACCTCGTGGCACTTCACGTGGTCGGGGTGGGGGTAGCCGCCCTTCTCGTCGTAGGTCAGCATCACGTGCGGGCGGAACTCGCGGACGGCGCGCACCAGCGGCTCGCTCGCGGTCTCCAGCGGCTCCAGCGCGAAGCAGCCCGCGGGCAGCGGCGGCAGCGGGTCGCCCTCGGGGAAGCCGGAGTCGACGAAGCCGAGCCAGCGCTGGCGGACGCCGAGGATCTCGCGGGCCCGGGCCATCTCGGCCTCGCGCACCTTGCCGATGTCGGCCTTGATCTCCGGCCGGTCCATCGCGGGGTTCAGGATGTCGCCGCGCTCGCCGCCGGTGCAGGTGACGACCAGCACCTCCACGCCGTCGGCGACGTAACGGGCCATCGTGGCCGCGCCCTTGCTGGACTCGTCGTCGGGGTGCGCGTGCACCGCCATCAGGCGCAGCGGCTGCGCGCCCCCGTCGGGCCCGGCGCATGTCGTACCGTCGATGACCTCGGACACCTGGGGATCTCCCTCTCAGCGAAAATTCCAGCGCAGGCGCACCCCGGTGCGGGGCACGCGATCGCATGGACGAGAATTGTCCCTGACAACGTCCGCACCTCGCACGGAGATTCCCGCCATGACAACGAGCGTGTCGGAGCCGGCGGCGCCCGCCGAGCCGAAGCGGGGCCGGCTCGGCCTGGTGATCATCGGGATCGTGTGCGCGGTCGCCGCGGGCGGCTTCGGCTTCATCGCCGCGCATGTGGGGCAGACCCCCGGCATCGACGCGCAGCTGATCACCTATGACGCGCGCCCCGGCTCCATCGAGGTGAACTTCTCGATCGCCAAGCCGAAGGGGGACGTGGTGCGCTGCACGCTGGCGGCCTTCGACGAGAACATGACGACGATCGCGAAGAAGGACGTGACGGCGCCGGCCGGGACGTCGAAGGCGGGCCTGTCGGAGACGCTGCCGACGCCGGGCCGGGCGACCAGCGCCCAACTGCAGGACTGCCGCAAGGCGTGAGGCCGGCCGGGCGCCGGACGCCCGGTTCGCCCCATCGGGCGGCGAAACCCGATTGGCCGGTTGCGCACGCCGAGTTCAGGGAACCTTTACCCGCACACACCGGATAGGCTTGAGGTTTCACCCGGCCGCACTTCATGTCGATGTGGCGCCCGCCCGGGAGGGCCGGCGAGGATCGCAACATGTGGATGAGGAGTACCCGTGACCGAGACCCGCGCTGACAACGTCACCTGGCTGACCCAGGAGGCGTACGACCGGCTCAAGTCCGAGCTGGACCACCTGTCCGGCCCGGGCCGCATCGAGATCGCTCAGAAGATCGAGGCGGCGCGGGAGGAAGGCGACCTGCGCGAGAACGGCGGCTACCACGCGGCCAAGGAGGAGCAGGGCAAGATCGAGGGCCGCATCCTCCAGCTCCAGGGCATCCTGGAGAACGCCCGGGTGGGCGAGGCGCCGCGCACCGAGGGCGTGGTCGGCCCCGGCATGACCGTCACGGTCACCTTCGAGGGCGACGACGAGGAGGTCACGTTCCTGCTCGCCTCCCGCGAGGAGGTCGGCGCCCCCATCGACGTGTACTCGCCGAAGTCGCCGCTCGGCGCCGCGATCAACGGCAAGAAGGTCGGCGACAAGGCCACCTACACGCTGCCGAACGGGCGCAGCATGACCGTCGAGATCCTCGACGCGACCCCCTACGGCGGCTGAGCCGCGCGCGCCACGCCGCAGCGGCCGCCGCCCTCCGGAGCGGCCGTCACCGGCCGGGAGAGCACCGCACGGTCCGCCGTCCCCTCACCGGGACGGCGGACCGTCGCCGTTGCGGCCCGGTGCGCGGCGGCCCGCCTCCGCACGCACGAGGGGGAGGGTGCGGTAGGGGATCTGGGTGGCCAGGGAGATCACCGAGGAGGCGCGCTCGACGCCCGCCACGTCCACGACCACGTCGATGACGCGCTGCAGGTCGGCGTTGCTGCGCGCGACGATGCGGCAGAGCATGTCGCCGGGGCCGGTGATGGTGTGCGCCTCGATCACCTCGGGCACCTGGGCGAGGCGGCGCGCGACGGGGTCGTGCCCGCCGGCCTGCCGCAGCTGCAGGGTGACGAACGCGGTGACACCGTAGCCGAGCGCGGCCGGGTCGATCTCGGGGCCGAAGCCGGCGATGACGCCGTCGCGCGACAGCCGGTCCAGGCGGGCCTGGACGGTGCCGCGCGCGACGCCGAGGCGGCGGGACGCCTCCAGCACCCCGACGCGGGGCTCGGCGGCGAACATCTCGATCAGCCGGCCGTCCAGCTCGTCGATGGGCACGGTGTCCTCCCGGCGTCGTGTGGTCCTGGTCACGCTGTACAGAGCGACCGGCGTCTTCCCTCGATTACTGTACAGATTGCTCAGTGATTTCGGCGACTGTTGCGCACCTTGTAGGCGTATGCCCAGATTGGTGGGCATGGATGAGTTTCCGGTCAAGGGCATGGACGCCGTCGTGTTCGCCGTCGGCAACGCCAAGCAGGCGGCGCACTACTACTCGACCGCCTTCGGGATGCGCCGGGTCGCCTACCGCGGCCCGGAGAACGGCAGCCCGGACGAGGCGGTGCACGTGCTGGAGTCGGGCGGCGCCCGGTTCGTGTTCCGCGGCCCGGTGAAGGCGGGCACCGCGATCGGCCGGCACATCGCCGAGCACGGCGACGGGATCGTGGACCTGGCGATCGAGGTGCCGGACGTCGAGCACGCGTACCGGCACGCGCTCGCCAAGGGCGCGACGGGCGTCGAGGAGCCGCACGTCCTGGAGGACGAGTACGGCAAGGTGACGATCGCGGCGATCGCCACCTACGGCGAGACGCGGCACTCGCTGGTCGACCGCTCCAACTACACCGGCCCGTACCTGCCGGGCTTCGAGGCCGCCGGCCCGATCGTCGAGCCGCCGGACAAGCGGTTCTTCCAGGCGATCGACCACTGCGTCGGCAACGTCGAGCGCATGGACGAGTGGGCCGAGTTCTACCACCGCGTCATGGGCTTCACCGACATGGCCGAGTTCGTGGGCGACGACATCGCGACCGAGTACTCGGCGCTGATGTCGAAGGTCGTCGCGGACGGCACCCGGAAGGTGAAGTTCCCGCTGAACGAGCCGGCGGAGAGCAGGCGCAAGTCGCAGATCGACGAGTACCTGGAGTTCTACGGCGGGCCCGGCGTGCAGCACATCGCGCTCGCCACCAACGACATCCTGGCGTCGGTGGACCGGATGCGCGCGGCCGGCGTGGAGTTCCTCGACAGCCCCGACTCCTACTACGAGGACGGGGAGCTGCGCGAGCGCATCGGCCAGGTCCGGGTACCGATCGAGGAGCTGCAGAAGCGCCGCATCCTGGTCGACCGGGACGAGGACGGCTACCTGCTGCAGATCTTCACCAAGCCCGTCCAGGACCGTCCGACGGTGTTCTTCGAGCTGATCGAGCGGCACGGGTCGCTCGGCTTCGGCAAGGGCAACTTCAAGGCGCTGTTCGAGGCGATCGAGCGGGAGCAGGAGCGCCGCGGCAACCTGTGACGCTCCGCCGGCGCGCGGCTTGACCGGTCCGGGGACGGCGGTGTCCAGGGCCGGTCAGGGCGCCGGTGGGCGGGCGGCGGCCGGGACGGGCACACTGTGGGCTCATGACCGAACCGCCGCAGAACGCCGAGCCGCCCAAGGATTCCGGGGCGCCGCAGGGCCAGGAGCCGTCCGACCAGGGCTGGGCCTCCCCTGACGCCGCGGTCGCGCCGCCCGCGGGGGGCGCCGAGCCCGCCCGGCCCGACGTCCCCGCTCCGGCGGAACCGGTCGACGACCGTCCTCCGCCGTACCAGGGGGCGTACGGCGCGCCTCCCGGAGCCCCGCGGCCCGGGTTCGCGCCCCCGCCCGGCGCTCCCGGCCCCGGCTACGGGCAGCCGCCCGGCGGCGCTCCCGGGCCCGGCTACGGCCCGCCGCCCGGAACCGGCCAGGCCGGATATGGCCAGGCTCCCTACGGTCCGCAGGCGCCGTACGGGCAGGCTCCGCCCGGCTACGGGCCCTACGGGGGCGGCTACGGACAGGGCGGCTACGGGCAGCCGCCGTTCGCCCCCGGACAGGCCGACGTCCTGGCCGGGCGCGGGCTGCGGTTTGTGGCCGGACTCCTCGACAACCTCATCGTCGGGATCTTCGGGCTGCCGGTCCTGCTGCTGTCCATCCGCTGGGACCGGATGCGGGAGGTCACCGAGGGCGGGCGGACCCTGGACGACCCGCTGGACATGTACAACCTCCCGCGCCTGTTCGCCGGGTACGTCGTCGTGATCCTGCTCGGCTTCGCCTACTACACGGTCCAGCACGCCAGGTGGGGGCAGACGCTCGGCAAGCGCGCGGTCGGGATCCGGGTGGTGCGGGCCGGCGACCACACGGCCGCCGGCTGGGGCCAGATCGTCGTCCGGCAGGGGTTCATCTACCTGGGCGCGATCCTCACGACGGTGCTGAACATCCTGCTGCCGTTCGGCGGCCTGTTCGGGCTCATCGCGATGCTCGACGACGCGTGGATCCTGTGGGACGGCGACCGGCAGGCCGTGCACGACATGGTGGCCGGGACGGTCGTGGTGCGTGCGCCGGCATGGGCGCCCGATCCGTACGCCCGTACCTGATTCCCGCGCACGGGGCAACCCTCGATCATCCGCGCGGCGAACATTGCGGTGCCCGGAGCGGCGGCGAGGTTTGGACGGGCGCGGCGCGGCGAACCTCTCAGGCATGACGCAACCGCCCAATGACCCTTCGTCCGGGGACCAGCCGGAAGACCGCCCGCACGGGCAGCAGCCCGGACCGTATGGCGGTCCGCCGTACGGCGGGCAGCAGCCGTACGGCGAACAGCCGGGCTACGGCCAGCCCGGCCAGGAGGGCCAGCCCGGCTACGGCCAACCCGGCTACGGCCAACCGGGCTACGGCGAGCAGCAGCAGTACGGACAGCAGCCCTACGGCGGCCAACCGGGCTACGGGCAGCAGCAGCCGGGCTACGGCGACCCCTATGGAGGACTGCCCAGGTACCAGGGCGGCGGACCCGGCGAGTACGCCGACCCGTCCGGCGGGCTGGCGAGCCGATGGGCGCGCCTCGGCGCGGCCGTCATCGACGCCATCATCATCGGCGTCATCAGCGGCCTGATCTCGCTGCCGTTCGTCAACTGGGACAACGTGGTCAACGGCGGCGGCTCCATGTACAACGGCGCCCGCGTCGTCACGAACGCCGTCAGCATCGTGCTGAGCTTCCTGTACTTCTGGCTGATGACCGCCAGGTGGGGGCAGACGCTCGGCAAGATGCTGCTGAAGATCCGGGTCGTCCGGCAGAACGACGGCATGGCGGTCTCCACCGGGCAGGCGGCGGCCCGCGCGGCCTTCTACAACATCCTCGGCGAGATCTGCTGCCTGATCTGGCTCATCGACGTGCTGTGGATCCTGTGGGACCCGCGCAAGCAGGCCCTGCACGACAAGGTCGCGAGCACGGTGGTCGTCAACGCCGGGTCGCATCTGCCCAACCCGTACGTGCGCCCCTGAGGCGCCCCGGAGGCGCCCCTGAGTTGCCCCGGAGTTGCCCGGCACGGCCCGGCACGGGCAGGCTGGGCGGCGTGCATATGGCCGGATACTCCCCCAGTCCCCGCCGCGGCCGGGGCACCGCGCTCCGCGGCGCCGCCGGGCTGGCGGCGCTCGCCGTCGCGGGCTCGCTGACCGCCTGCCACGTGACGATCGGCGACGGCGACTCGGGGTCCGGGCCGGCCTCGTCCGCCGCCGCGGGTCCCGCGGGCCCGACGACCGCCGGCGACCCGTACGTCCCCGGCGACGGGAACGGCGGCTACGACGTGCAGAACTACAGCCTGAAGCTGAACATCACGCCGGACGCGTCCACCCAGCTGGACGCGACGGCGACGATCACCGCGACGGCCAAGGAGCAGCTGGGCCGCTTCAACCTCGACATGACCGGCCTGACCGTCTCGTCCATCACCGTGAACGGGAAGCCCGCGCGGCAGCAGCGGGCGGGCAGCGAGCTGGAGGTCGCCCCGGCCACGGAGCTGCCGAAGGGCGCGAAGTTCACCACGGTGGTCAAGTACTCGGGGACGCCGCGCACCATCTCCGACCCGATCCTCGGCACCTACGGGTGGGTCCGCACGTCCGACGGGGTCTTCGTCGCCTGCGAGCCGAGCGGCGCGCACACCTGGTTCCCGGCCAACGACCATCCGAGCGACAAGGCCACCTTCGACTTCGAGGTCACGGTGCCGCAGGGGCTGACGGCGATCGCCAACGGCGAGCCGACGACGCCCGTGACGGGATCGGGAGGCGGCGGCGCCCCCACCCTGCCCGGCGGCCCCGGCGGCGGAGGCGGTGGCGAGTCGCCCGGCGGCGCAACGCCGATCGGCGGCCCGTCGGTCGTCCCGGCCGCCGACCACCGCGCCACGACCACCACGACCTGGCACGTCAAGCAGCCGATGGCGACCTACCTCGCGACGGTCGACGTCGGCCGGTTCGCGGTCCGGACGGGCAAGACCGCGAGCGGCATCCCGGTCATCACCGCGGTCGACCCGAGCGTGCCGGGCGTGAACGTGGACGCGTTCGCCAAGCTCAACGCCGACGTCATCGACCAGTGGTCCAAGCTGTTCGGCCCGTACCCGTTCGACTCGGCCGGCGGGCTGATCGACAACGCGCAGGTCGACTTCGCGCTGGAGACCCAGACCCGGCCGGTGTACGGGGCGTTCGGGCTCCAGCCGACCGTCGTCGCGCACGAGCTGTCGCACCAGTGGTTCGGCGACAGCGTGAGCGTCGGCCGCTGGCAGGACATCTGGCTGAACGAGGGCTTCGCGACGTACGCGGAGTGGCTGTGGGGCGAGAAGTCCGGCGGGCCGAGCGTCAAGGAGCAGTTCGACGAGCGGTACCGCAACGCGTCGGCCGGCGAGCTGTGGAACGTCCCGCCGGGCAACCCGGGGCGACGCCAGATGTTCGGCCGCTCGGTGTACGACCGGGGCGGCATGACGCTGGTCGCGCTGCGCGACCGGATCGGCGAGGACGCCTTCTACCGGCTGCTCCAGGCCTGGACCAAGGACCGCAAGTACTCGACCGGCACGACGAAGCAGTTCGTCGCGATGGCGAACAAGGTCTCCGGCAAGAGCCTGGACGCCTTCTTCGACGCCTGGCTGTACAAGAAGGGCCGCCCGGCGCGGTGAAGGAACGGTAAGAGCCCCGAAGGACCCGGTTCCGCCGCGAAATCCGTCCCACGGCGACGAATTCGAGATGGAAACGCGCTTGAACACCGCCCCGGCACGGGAAAGTCTTGATCCACTTGTGTCGTCTCACTCGAGGACGAGGTCGATGAGCAGATCCCCCAGAGCCCTGGCCGTCCTGGCGCTCGGCGCCGCGGCGGGCCTCCTGGTGTCGGCGGCGGCCCCCGCCGGCGCGGACGCCGTACGGTTCACCCCGGGGGCGCCCGGCGCGGGCGACCCCTATTTCCCGGACATGGGCAACGGCGGCTACGACGTCGCCCACTACGACATCGCGCTGCGCTACGACCCGAAGACGAAGGCGATCCAGGCCGTCACGACGGTCACCGCGCGGGCCACCCAGGACCTGTCGCGGTTCGACCTGGACTTCCAGGGCCCGCTGAAGATCTCGTCGCTGACCGTGGACGGGCGCCCCGCGTCCTACCAGCGGACCGGAGCGCAGGAGCTGGTGATCACGCCGCGGAAGGGGCTGCGCGAGCACCGCCGCTTCCAGGTCCGGGCCGTCTACTCCGGCGTCCCGCAGACGATCAACGACCCGGCGCTGGGCGTCTCCGGGTGGATCCCGACGGCCGACGGCGGGATCATGCTGAACCAGCCGATCGGCGCCGCCACCGTCTACCCGGTGAACGACCACCCGACCGACAAGGCGACGTACTCCTTCACGCTCACCGCGCCGAAGGACCTCACCACGCTCGCCAACGGGGACCTGACCGGCAAGCGGACCAGCGGCGGGCTGACCACCACGCGCTGGGAGGCGCGCAACCCGATGGCCAGCGAGCTGGCCATGGTCGCGTTCGGCAGGTACGACGTGGTCAACGGGCGCACCAAGGGCGGCGTCCCGAACCTGACCGCGACCGACCGCGCGATGGGCATCTCCGCCGCGGACGCCAAGAAGTTCAACGAGCAGACCGCGCAGGTCGTGGACTTCGAGTCCGGGATCTACGGCGGCTACCCGTTCACCTCCACCGGCGGCGTCACGGTGAAGGCGGGCGTCGGGTACGCGCTGGAGACCCAGGGCCGCCCGGTGTACGACCTCGGCCGCCACCCGGGCGCGATCCCGAGCGGCGACCTGCTCGCGCACGAACTCGGCCACCAGTGGTTCGGCGACGCGGTGTCGCCGCAGCGGTGGGCCGACATCTGGCTCAACGAGGGCTTCGCGACCTACTCGGAGTGGCTGTACTACGAGAAGTTCACCGGCAAGCCCGTCCAGGACAGCTTCAACGCCGACTACGCCACGCCCGCGAGCGACGACCTGTGGAAGGGCAAGGTCGCCGACCCGGGCCGCGACCACATCTTCGACGGCCTGGTCTACGACCGCGGCGCGATGGCCATCCACGTCCTGCGCACGAAGATCGGCGACAAGCCGTTCTACAAGCTGCTGAAGGGATGGCCCACGAGCCACCGCTACGGCAACGCCTCGACCAAGGAGTTCGTCGCGTTCGCCGAGAAGATCTCGCACAAGAACCTGGACGACTGGGCCACGAAGTGGCTCTACTCCGAGGGCAAGCCCTCCCTCTGACGAGTGCCGCGGCGAGGGAGCCCCCCTCCCTCGCCGCAAGGAGCGCCACCGCCGACCTCCGCGTTGCGATCGCGAGCGAAGCCGGATTCGAGCTTGCGAGAATCCGATCGCGCAGCGAGCCCCCAGGCGAGTCGGAGCGATGCAGCGATCGCCGCACCGCCCGTTGAAGGAAGGCGCTCCAGCGCCTGACGCCGAGGGCGGTGCGATCAGCTCAGCGTCAGCGTGTAGCCCTTTTCGCGGAGGCGGCCGATGACGTCCTCGGAGTGGTCGGCGCCGCGGGTCTCCAGGTGCATCAGCACCTCCGCCTCCTCGACGTGCAGGCGCGCGGCGACCCGCTCGTGCATCACGTCCAGCACGTTGACGCCCAGCTCGGCGAGCTCGCCCAGCAGCGTGACGAGCGCGCCGGGACGGTCCTTGAGGCGGCACCGGACGACCAGGTAGCGGCCGGCGCCCGCCAGGCCGTGCCGCAGCACCTTCGACAGCAGCAGCGGATCGATGTTGCCGCCCGACAGCAGCACCACGGCCGGCGGCTTCACCGCGTAGGAGTGCTCCAGCAGCGCCGCGACCCCGGCCGCGCCGGCCGGCTCGACGACCTGCTTGGCGCGCTCCAGGCACAGCAGCAGCGCCTGCGAGATCGACTCCTCGGTGACCGTGACGACGGCGTCGACGAGGTCGGTGACCAGGGCGTAGGTGAGGTCGCCGGGGCGGCCGACCGCGATGCCGTCCGCCATGGTCGGCTGCACCTCGACGCGGGTGGGCCGGCCCGCCGCGAGCGAGGGCGGGAACGCCGCCGCCCGCTTGGCCTGCGCGCCGATCACCTTGATGCCGGCGTCGCGGCCGAGGTCCTTCGCCGCGCCCTTCAGCGCCGCGGCGACGCCGGACATCAGCCCGCCGCCGCCCACCGCGCCGACGACGGTCGCGACGTCCGGGCACTGCTCCAGGATCTCCAGCCCGATCGTGGCCTGCCCGGCCACCACGTCCGGGTGGTCGAACGGGTGGATGAAGACCGCGCCGGTCTCGTCGGCGTGCCTCCGCGCGGCGACGAGGCAGTCGTCGACGGTCGGGCCGGGGAACAGCACCCGCGCGCCGTACCCCTTGGTCGCCGCGATCTTCGGCAGCGGCGCGCCGACCGGCATGAACACCGTCGACGCGCAGCCGAGCATGGACGCGGCGAGCGCGACGCCCTGCGCGTGGTTGCCGGCGCTGGCCGCGACCACCCCGCGGGCGCGCTCGGCGTCGCTCAGCCGGGCGATCCGCACGTATGCGCCGCGGATCTTGAACGAGCCGGTGCGCTGCAGGTTCTCGCACTTGAGCAGCACCGGCCCGCCGAGCAGCTCCGACAGCACCCGGGACGGGATCAGCGGGGTGGGCACCGCCACCCCGCGGAGCAGGTCGCGCGCGGCGCGGACGTCGTCGACGGAGACGGTGCTCATGCCACGATCTTCGCACGGCGCGGGGCTCAGCCGGCGCTCCAGTAACGATCTTGAGCGAAGACCAGCGCGGCGGCGCCGATCAGCCCGGCGGTCTGCCCGAGCGCGGCGGGGACGATCTGCGTCTTGCGCGCGAACGCCATCCGGGCGTGCGCCCGGAACGCCTTGTCCAGCGGGTCGAACAGCAGCGCGCCCGCCTGCGACACCCCGCCGCCGATCGCGACGACCTCCAGGTCGCACAGGTGGGTCGCCGACGCGACCGCGACGCCGATCGCGTGGCCCGCGCGGCGCATCGCGGCGACCGCGACCGGGTGGCCGCGGCGCGCGTCGGAGGCCAGCTCGACGCCGGTGACGTCGTGGCCGCCCGGCCGCCAGCCCTCCCCGCGCGCCCACGCGACCAGGCCGGGACCGCGGGCGATCGCCTCCAGGCAGCCGCGCCCGCCGCACTCGCACGGCGGCCCGTCCGGCTCGACGACCACATGGCCGATGTGCCCGGCGTTGCCGCTCGCGCCGTCCACGAGCCGGCCGCCGAGGATCAGCCCGCCGCCGACGCCGGTGGACACCACCATCCCCAGCAGGTTGCCGCGCCCGCGCCCGGCGCCGCGCCAGTGCTCGCCGACCGCGACGCAGATGGCGTCGTTGTGGACGCGGACGGGCAGCCCCGGATGGCGGGCGCGCAGCCGCTCGCGCAGCGGGAACCCCCGCCACGCCGGGATGTTGAGCGGCGACACCTCGGCGGCGGGCCAGGTCATCGGGCCGCCGCAACCGACGCCGACCCCGGCGAGCGGCGGCGACCCGGCGTCGGCGTGCACCTTGTCGAGCAGCCCGGTCAGCGTCCGCCACAGGCCCTCGGCGTCCAGGCCCTCCCCCTTCGGGGTCGCGACCCGGTCGTAGGCGGCGACCCGCCCGCCGGGCTCGACGACCGCCGCGGCCAGCTTCGTCCCGCCGATGTCCACCGCCAGCACGCGGCTCATTCCGGGTGCCCCGCGCCCTCGCGGTCCTCGGCGCGGCCGAAGGCCAGGATGGACGCGGTGAACCCGTGCACGTGGTTGCGCCCGGCGACCGGGCCGATCTCGCCCGCGGCGAAGAACCCGCCGACGCCGGCCGGCCCGAACGCCCGGTCGAGCACCTTGGCGTCGTGGTCGGAGTCGGGGAACATCGCCTGCCCCCGGCCGTTGCAGGAGATCAGCAGCGCGCCCTCGACGGGCGCGAGGTCGAACCGGTCGAGCAGCGCGCTCAGCTCCTCCTCGGCGGCGCCCGCGTCGCGGACCTGGAACCGGACGGTCCGCCCGACGTCCACCACGTCGCCGATGGCGATGGCGCCGCTGTCGGTGTCGGCGCCGACCACGCCGCGGACGAGGAAGTCGCCGCGCTCGTGCTCGTCGGCGTACTCGTCCATCGCCACGCCGATCAGCAGGCCGCTGCCGGCCAGCTCCTGCTCCTCCTCCGGCAGGTCCAGGACGATCTGCTCCAGCTTCTCCAGCGCCGGGACGCCCGCCAGCTCGTACAGCACGTTCTCGTCGGCCTTCGTGACCACCATGTCCGGGCCGATCGGGCGGGCGCCCTGGCTGACGACGGTCGCCGCGCTGACGGCGCCGCCGATCACCACGCCGACCGCGCCGTCCTCGTGCACGTCGCCGTCCACGAACAGCCGCGCGTCGCCGTGCTCGCCCGCCTCGGCGAGCCCGCCGACCAGCGCGAGCCCGGGCAGCGCGTCGTCGGAGCGCTCGACGAACGCGTCCACCGGGAAGCTGTAGGGGTCGGCCAGCAGCAGCCCGACCACGTCGTCGTCCTGCCCCTCCGGCATACCGACCACGATCAGCTTGTCCTCGGCCTTCAGGGTCTCCAGCCGGAACGCCTCCAGCCGCGCGCCGGGCAGCACCGCCGCCCACGCGCTGACCGCGCCCGCGTCCTCCACGCCCCGGCCCCCGCCGATCACCCCGGACGCGCTGCAGCCGATCATCAGCGCGGGCGCCGCGGACAGTGCCGCGCGCCGGGCCGCCGCCGCGATCTCCTCCGGGTCGTCCCCGGAGATGAAGACGCAGACCAGGTCGGGCGGCGCGGACAGCGGCGCGAGCGCCTGCTCGACCGCGGACACGGCGGCACTGGACAGATCGGGGCCGAGGGCCAGGCCGTCACCGAATCGCGCCATCGGCGCCGCCTCCCTCACTCCGTTCACCGGGTCGCATCACATCTCCCAGTCTCCCCCGCCGGACGCATCTGACCCGCCCTTCGGGCGAAGCCCTGGGGGTCTGGGGGTTCGCCCCCAGAGGCAATCTTGCCCCAACACCCGGGTCCCGCCCGGGTCTCGCCCGGGTCCCGGCGCGCCCGGTCGCGGGGGGCGAAGGAATCCGCGGCGGACGGGTGCGATCGCGCGCGTCGGCGACGTAGTGTCGATCGCGTGCGTTCATCCACACCACGCGAGACCACACTGGGCGAGCTGCGCACCAGCGGCCACGTCCAGCGATCGGTGAAGGCCGAGATCCGTCACAACCTGCTCGCCCGGCTGAGATCCGGCGAGCCGCGCTTCCCCGGCATCCTCGGCTTCGACGACACCGTTCTCCCCCATCTCGAGCGCGCCCTGCTCGCCGGGCACGACCTCGTCCTGCTGGGCGAGCGCGGGCAGGGCAAGACGCGGCTGATCCGCACCCTGGTCGGGCTGCTGGACGAGTGGACCCCGGTGGTGGCCGGCTGCGAGATCAACGACCATCCCTACGACCCGGTGTGCGTGCGCTGCCGCCGGCTCGCCGCCGCGAAGGGCGACGAGCTGCCGGTCGAGTGGCGGCACCGCGACGACCGCTACGGCGAGAAGCTCGCCACCCCCGACACGAGCGTCGGCGACCTCATCGGCGACGTCGACCCCATCAAGGTGGCCGAGGGCCGCACCCTCGGCGACCCGGAGACCGTGCACTTCGGCCTCGTCCCGCGCACCAACCGCGGGATCTTCTCCATCAACGAGCTGCCCGACCTGGCCGAGCGGATCCAGGTGGCGCTGCTGAACGTGCTGGAGGAGCGGGACGTGCAGATCCGCGGCTACGCGCTGCGGCTGCCGCTGGACGTGCTGCTCGTCGCGTCCGCCAACCCGGAGGACTACACCAACCGCGGCCGGATCATCACCCCGCTGAAGGACCGCTTCGGCGCGGAGATCCGCACCCACTACCCCCTCGAACTGGACGCCGAGCTGGCGCTGATCCGGCAGGAGTCCGACTTCGCGGACCTGGCGGGGCTGCCGGCCGAGGTGCCCGACCACCTGATCGAGATCATCGCCCGGTTCACCCGGCTCGTCCGGGAGTCCACGGCGGTGGACGCGCGGTCGGGCGTGTCGGCGCGGTTCGCGCTGGCGGGCGCGGAGACCGTCGCGGCGGGCGCGGTGCGGCGCGCGGCGCTGACCGGCGAGGAGCGCGCCGTCGCGCGCGTCTGCGACCTGCCGGCGGTGGTGCCGTCGCTGATGGGCAAGGTGGAGTTCGAGGTCAGCGAGGAGGGCCGCGAGCAGGAGGTGCTGGAGCACCTGCTGCGCCGCGCGGTCGCCGAGACCTACCGGCGCACGCTCGGCCCCGCCGACCTGACCGGGCTGCTGGACAAGTTCGACTCCGGCGACACCGTCGAGTCGGGCGAGCTGATCCCCTCCACCGAGCTGCTGCGGCGGATCGGGCAGGTGCCCGGGCTCGCCAAGATCATGGAGCGGCTCGGCATGTCCGGGGAGTCCCCCGAGCAGGCCGCGGCCGCGCTGGAGTTCGCCCTGGAGGGGCTGTTCCTGACCCGGCGGCTGTCGAAGGACGTGCAGGGCGGCCGGTCCGACGGGACGGCGACGTACCGGACCTGAGCGCGGGTCCTGGAGGCGCCATGTCCGAGGAGGCTCGATGAACCGGTACAGGTACGGCGCGTACGAGGACGGGCCCGACCCGCTCGCCCCGCCCTACGACGTCCGCGACGCGCTCGACGCGATGGGCGACTCGGTGCTGGACGGCACCCGTCCCGACGACGCGCTGCGCGAGCTGCTGCGCCGCGGGCTGCCGAACGCGCAGGGCCGCCGCGGACTCGACGACCTGCTGCGGGAGGTGCGGGAGCGGCGGCGGGCGCTGCGCGAGCGCGGCCGTCTCGACGGCACGCTGGAGGAGGCGCGGGCGCTGCTCGACACCGCGATCGGGCAGGAGCGGGCGGAGCTGTTCCCGGACCCGTCCGACGACGCGCGGCTCCGCGAGGCGGAGCTGGACGCGCTGCCGTCCGACACCGCGCAGGCGATCCGGCGGCTGTCGGACTACCAGTGGCGGTCCGACGCGGCGCGGCGGACGTTCGAGCAGCTGAAGGACCTGCTGCGGCGGGAGGTGCTGGATTCGCAGTTCCAGGGCATGAAGCAGGCCCTGCAGAACCAGGACCCGGCGGCGATGCAGCGCGTCAAGGACATGATGGCGTCGCTGAACGAGATGCTGGAGAAGGACGCACGCGGCGAGCACACGCCGGACGACTTCGACCGGTTCATGGACGAGTACGGGGACATGTTCCCCGAGCGTCCGGAGAACCTGGAGGAGCTGGTCGACCAGCTCGCCCGCCGCGCCGCCGCCATGGACCGGCTGCTCGCCTCGCTCAGCCCGGAGCAGCGCGCCGAGCTGGCGGGGCTGATGGAGCAGGCCATGCAGGACGCGGGCCTGGCGATGGAGATGACGCGGCTCGGCGACGCGCTGCGCGCGCGCCGTCCCGACCTCGGCTGGGGCCGGCCCGAGCAGATGGACGGCGACAACCCGCTCGGGATGGGCGACGCGACGACCGCGCTGGCGGAGCTCGCGGACCTGTCGGAGCTGGAGGCGGCGCTCGGCCAGGACTATCCGGGCGCGCGGCTCGACGACGTCGACGAGGAGGCCGTCCGGCGGGCGCTCGGCCGGCAGGGCGTCGACGACCTCGACGCGCTGCGCCGCATCGAGAAGGAGCTGGAGAAGCAGGGCTACCTGCGGCGCAACCGCGGGAAGCTGGAGCTGACGCCGAAGGCGGTGCGGCGGCTCGGCGAGACGGCGCTGCGCCGGGTGTTCTCGCAGCTGACGTCCGGCCGGCAGGGCGACCACGACCAGCGCGACGCCGGCCAGGCGGGCGAGCTGACCGGGTCCAGCCGGGAGTGGCGGTTCGGCGACGAGCAGCCCCTCGACGTCGTCCGGACGGTGAGCAACGCGATCCGCCGCAGCGCGATGGAGGGCCCCGTGCTGGAAGACGCGGCCGGGCTGGTCGCGGCTCCCGCGCCCTCGCCCGAGGGCCTGGCGGCGGCCGAGGTGCTGGAGCCGGTCGGCGCGAACGTGGTGGAGCTGCGGCGCCCGGCGCGGCCGGCGAAGGTGCGGCTCGGCGTCGACGACTTCGAGGTGCACGAGACCGAGCGGCGCACCGGCGCGGCCGTGTGCCTGCTGGTCGACCTGTCCTACTCGATGGTGCTGCGCGGGACGTGGGCCGCCGCCAAGCAGACCACGCTCGCGCTGCACACCCTCGTCACCAGCAAGTTCCCGCAGGACGCCATCCAGATCATCGGGTTCTCCAACTACGCGCGCACGCTGCACCCCGAGGAGATGGCCGGGCTCGACTGGGACATGGTGCAGGGCACCAACCTGCACCACGCGCTGATGATCGCCGGGCGGCATCTGGACCGGCACCCCGACTTCGAGCCGATCGTCCTCGTCGTCACCGACGGCGAGCCGACCGCGCACCTGCGCCCCGACGGCCGCTCGCTGTTCGACTACCCGCCGTCCACCGACACGCTGGTGCTCACCCTCGCCGAGGTCGACAAGATGACCCGGCGCGGCGCCACCATGAACTTCTTCATGCTGGCCGACGACCGGCGGCTGGTGTCGTTCGTGGAGGAGGTCGCGCGCCGCAACGGCGGCCGGGTGTTCGCGCCCGCCGCCGACCGGCTCGGCGAGTACGTCGTGAGCGACTACCTGAGGGTCCGCCGGGGCCGCCGCTAGCCGCCGCCCGGGAACGGGACGCCCGGGAATAGGGTCGGCACCATGTCGACCTCCGACCGCATCCTGCTCATCCTGCACATCGGCTTCGCGATCTTCACGCTGGGCCCGCTGACGGCCGCGACGATGTCCACGCCGCGCTACATCCGCAACCGGAACGCGACGGTGGTGCGGTACCTCAACCGCACCACCCAGATCTACGGCGCCGGCGCGCTGCTGATCTTCCTGTTCGGGCTGTGGCTGGCCGAGGGCCGCCTCGCGCAGGTGTGGCTGTCGGCGTCGATGACGCTGTTCATCGTCGCGCTGGTGCTGCTGCTGATCGTGGAGCGGGACCAGCGGAAGGCCGTCAAGCTGCTGGACGAGGCGGGCCCGGCCCCCGCCCCAGCGCCCGCCGCGCCCACGGAGGCCGGCGAGACCGGCGGCCCGGCCGCCGCGGAGACGCCGGTGGCGGGGAAGGCCGCCGCGGCGGCCCCCGAGGTCGCGCAGGTCGAGCGGGGACGGATCGCCGCCCTCTCCGGCGTCGTCGCGCTGATCTGGCTGGTGATCCTCGTCCTGATGGTGTGGAACGGCTGAGGCCGCCCGGGGGCGCCGCCGCGCCGCCCGCCGGTCAGCCGCGCGCCTTCGTGCGGGCCTTGATCCACTTGAGGATCTCCGGGGTGATGCCGGGCACGTTCAGCATGTCCGAGGCGTGCAGGTCGCCCTTGACCGTCTGCACCTTCACCTGCACCCCCGCGGCCCGCAGCGCGCTCGCGAGGCCCTGGCTCTGCGTCACCGGCACGAAGTCGCCGGTGGCGTGCAGCAGCAGCATCGGCGCGTCGCCGGCGGAGGCGTGCGTCGTGCTGTCGGCGTCCTCGATGCGCTTCCAGCAGCCGGCGGCCGCCGGGGTCGCCTCCGCCGAGCCGGGCGCGCAGTGCACCAGGCCGACGACGGCGCGGCGCAGCTTGCGCTGCCTGGCCGACGCGGTGGGGTCCGCGCCGTCCTTGTAGGCCAGGAACGGGTTGTTCGGCGGCGACAGCGCCACCACGCCGCGCACCAGGTCGGTGCCGGTCCCGTGGGTGCCGATCTGCGTGGCGAGCTGCCCGCCGGACGACGAGCCGAGCACCACGATGCGGTCCGGGTCGAGGTTCCACGTCGCGGCGTGCTTCTTCATGAACGCGAGCGCGCCGAGCGCGTCGTCGCGCTGCGCAGGCCACTGCGCCTTGGGCGCGAGCCGGTAGTCCGCCGCCAGCACCACGTAGCCGGCGTCGCTCAGCTTCCGCGCGAAGTACTTCCAGCTGTCCCTGCCACCGCTCTGCCAGTAGCCGCCGTGGACGATCAGCACGCCCGGCCGCGCCGCGCCCGCGGCACGCGCCTGCCTGCCCGCACCGGCGCTCCCGGCCGCGGACGGCCGCCAGTAGGCGTCGACGCGCTGGCTCGCGGACTTCCCGTAGGAGTACGTCGCGAACCGGGGCAGCTTCGGGGTGACCATGACGGCCTTCGCGCGGACGACGCCGTCGGTGTTCGTCCCGCCGGCCGGCGGCTCCCCGTCCGGGGCGCCCGTGGAGGGCGGGCCCGACGGCGTGCCCGTGCCGGGCGTCTCGGACCCGGGGGTGCCGGACCCGGGCGTGCCCGTCGGCCCGTCCGTCCCCGGGACGCCCGTCGGAGCCGACACCGAGGGCGTCGGGGTCGGGCCGGGAGTGGTGGCCTGGGCGGCCATCGGCACGGCTACGGCGGAGACACACGTCGCGGCGAACGCCGCCCCACTGACCAGTACTTTGCGCACCCCGGGCCCTTTCGTGAACGAACCTGGCGGGCCGAGTATAGATGTTTGATCAACCGCACTGCGGGAACGCCACGACGTTTCCCCCTTTTCGCCGCCCGCGCGGACATCGTCCGCCCGCGCGGGTGGCAGCGTTTCCGCAGGCCGCGGGCTATCCGAGGGCGAGCTCCAGGTCACGCAGCAGATCGTCGGCGTCCTCGATGCCGACCGACAGCCGGACCAGGTCGGACGGGACCTCCAGCGGCGACCCGGCGGCCGAGGCGTGCGTCATCCGGCCCGGGTGCTCGATCAGCGACTCGACGCCGCCGAGCGACTCGCCGAGCGTGAACAGCTTCGTCCGCTCGCACGCCCGGACGGCGGCCTCCTCCGACTCCATCCGGAACGACACCATGCCGCCGAACCCGCGCATCTGCTTGGCGGCGATCTCGTGGCCGGGATGGTCGGGCAGCCCCGGATACAGCACCTGCCGGACGGCGCCGTGCCGGGCGAGCATGGCGGCGACCTTCTCGGCGTTGGCGCAGTGCCGGTCCATCCGCACGCCCAGCGTCTTGATGCCGCGCAGCGTCAGCCAGGCGTCGAACGGGCCCGCGACGGCGCCCATCGCGTTCTGGTGGAACGCCAGCCGCTCGCCCAGTTCGGCGTCCGCGGCCACCAGCGCGCCGCCGATGACGTCGGAGTGCCCGCCCATGTACTTGGTGGTGGAGTGCACCACGACGTCCGCGCCGAGGTCCAGCGGCCGCTGGAGGTACGGGGACGCGAACGTGTTGTCGACGGCCAGCAGCGCGCCCGTGTCGTGCGCGACGCCCGCCAGCGCCGCGATGTCGGCGATGGCGAGCAGCGGGTTCGTCGGCGTCTCCACCCAGATGAGCCGCGTGTCCGGGCGCACCGCCGCGCGCACGGCCGACACGTCCCCGAGCGGCACCGGGTCGAACGTCACGCCCCACGGCTCGGCGACCTTCGCGAACAGCCGGTAGGTGCCGCCGTAGGCGTCGTTCGGGATGATCACATGATCGCCCGGCTTGCAGACGGTGCGGATGAGCGCGTCCTCCGCGGCGAGCCCGGACGCGAACGCCAGCCCGCGCGCCCCCGCCTCGATCTCGGCGAGGCATACCTCCAGCGCGGTACGCGTCGGATTGGCCGATCGGGAGTACTCGTAGCCCCCGCGCAGCCCCCCGATACCGTCCTGCTTGTACGTGGAGACCTGGTAGATCGGCGGGACGACCGCCCCCGTGGCGGGGTCGGGCTCCTGCCCCGCGTGGATGGCCAGGGTCTCGAACCCCCGGTGAACCTCGTTGTCCATGGGTACGAGGCTATCCACCCGCCGCCCCTCCTCTGGGAGGAGGCACTCCCCCGCAGGTATCAGCCGCTAATTCAGCACGCGGGTTGACCCCAACGGGGCGGGCGATCTCTACCGTTTTAGAGGTACCCCGAGTTGACCCTTGATCTAAGGAAGCCCCCCATGTTCGCTGGGCTCGCGCGCTTCGTCGTGAGACACCCATGGTGGACCATCGTCGCCTGGTTGGTGGCCGCCGGTCTCATCATCACGCTGTCCCCCAAGCTCACCACCGAGTCCGACCAGGGCGACTTCCTGCCCTCCAAGTACGAGTCGGTCCAGGCGGCCAAGATCGCCCAGCAGGCGTTCCCCCAGCAGGAGGACACCTCGTCGATCATCGTCGTCAAGCGCTCGGACGGAGGGAAGATCACGCCGGCCGACACCCGGGTGATCGACAAGGCCGCCGCGTCGCTGAACGCGCACAAGCCGGCCACCGTGCAGAACTTCCAGACCGGCGCGCAGTCGATCGCGCCCAACAAGGCCGTCCAGGTGATCATGGTCCCGATGAAGGGGACCGACCAGGCGGCCAGCGAGAAGCAGGGCGACGCGGTCAAGCAGATCCGCAAGGATCTGCCGGCGCTGCTGAAGAGCGGCGGCCTGGAGGCCAAGGTCGGCGGTGACGTCGCCGGCTTCGTCGACAACGAGGACTCCTTCAACCAGTCCTTCGAGATCGTCGGCATCGCCACCTTCGTGCTGATCATCGGACTGATCCTGCTGATCTTCCGGGCCCCGATCGCCGCGGTGCTGCCGATCGTCGTGATCATGCTGACCATGCAGGTCGCGCTCGGCCTGATCGGCACCGCCTCGAAGATCTTCGGCTTCTCCGGCGACGACAGCCTCAGCACCATCATCCTGATCGTCCTGTTCGGCATCGGCGCGGACTACTACCTGTTCGTGATGTTCCGGTTCCGCGAACGGCTGCGGGCCGGCGAGGACAAGAAGACCGCGATGATCCACGCGGTGGAGCGCGTCGGCGAGGTCATCTCCTCGGCCGCCGCCGCCATCGCCGTCACCTTCCTCGTGCTGCTGCTGGCCACGTTCGGCGTGTTCAGCGCCTGGGGCCCGGCCCTGGCGATCTCCGTCGTCACCATGGGCATCACCTCGCTGACCCTGTTCCCGGCGATCGTGTCGCTGCTCGGCACCGCGGTGTTCTGGCCGTCCAAGGCCTGGAAGAAGCAGCCGAAGGAGCGGATCTCCGGCGCGATCGGCCGCGGCGTCGGCCGCCGCCCCGTGGTGGCCGCGGTCGCCGCCGGCGGCGTGATGGTCGTGCTCGCGATCGGCGCGCTCGGCTTCAAGTCCGACTACGACTTCGCCGCCGGGTTCCCGCAGGACACCGAGTCCGCGCAGGCCACCAAGGACATGGAGCGGGGCTTCCCGCCCGGCCTGACCCAGCCCGTCCAGGTGTTCATCAAGAGCCAGAACGGGCAGCCGGTCGGCAAGCAGCAGATCGCCGAATTCGCCAAGAAGGCCGCGACCGCGCCCGGCGTCGGACGCGTCAACGAGGCCCTGCCCGGCAAGAACGGCGTCGTCCGCGTCGACCTGGTGCTGAAGAAGAACCCGGCCTCCAACGACGCGATCAGCCTGGTCAAGAACGACCTGGCACCGGCGGTGCACAAGATCGAACCGCCCGGGACGCGCGCCTACGTCGGCGGCGCGACCGCGACCTACGCCGATATCAACGCCGTCAACAACCGCGACCTGTCGGTGATCCTGCCGGTGGCGGCGGTGCTGATCGCGCTGATCCTGGCGCTGCTGCTGCGGTCGGTGGTCGCCCCGATCTACCTGGTCGTGTCGGTGCTGCTCGGCTTCGCCTCCACGCTCGGTTCCGCGGTGTACGTCTTCCAGTACGGGCAGGGCGAGGAGGGCGTGATCTTCCAGCTGCCGATCATCCTCTACCTGTTCGTGCTGGCCATCGGGACCGACTACAACATCCTGATGACCGCGCGGCTGCGCGAGGAGGCCAAGGAGGGCCACAGCCCGCGGGAGGCGGCGTCGCGCGCCGTCCGGCACGGCGGCCCGACGGTCGCCGCGGCGGGCCTCATCCTGGCCGGCACCTTCTCGGTGATGCTGCTGGCGCCGGTGTCGATGCTGAAGCAGATGGGCTTCTCCGTCGCGATCGGCATCGCGCTGTCGGCCTTCGTGATGTCGACCTTCCTGGTGCCGGGCATCACCGCGATGCTGGGCCACCGCGCCTGGTGGCCGGGCCACGGTGACGAGCCCGACAAGAAGAAGCTCGGACGCCCCGACCCCATGCAGGACGACCAGTACGCCCGCTCGGGCTACCCGTCCTAGGACGGCACGCCCCCGAGAACGTCGGGTCGCGGAGCCCGGTCAGAAATGCCGCCCACGGACCGGACCCCGCGACCCGACTTGCGAGAAAGCGAAGCGCCGGAGACCTCGACGGTCCCCGGCGCTTCGCCGTTTCAGGTCGGTCAGTTGTGCGCGTCGGCGAGGTAGGCGAGGAGGTCCTGGCGGGTGATGAGGCCCTTCGGCTTGCCGTCGACGAGGACGACGGCGGCGCCCGACTTCTCCAGGACGCCGACGGCCTTGCTCACCGGCTCGCCGGACCCGATCGTCGGCAGCGGCGCCGACATGTGCGCCTCCACCGGGTCCATCAGGCCGGTGCGCTCCTTGACCAGGACGTCGAGCAGCTCGCTCTCGACGACCGAGCCGATCACCTCGGCCGCCATCACCGGCGGCTCCTCCTTCATCACCGGCAGCTGCGACACCTCGTACTCGCGCATGATCGAGATGGCGGTCTGCACGCTCTCGTGCGGGTGGACGTGCACGAACTCCGGCAGCGCCCCGCCCTTGCGGGTCAGCACCTCGTTCACGCGGGCCTCTTCGGTGGAGGACGGCAGGAACCCGTAGTCCTCCATCCAGCTGTCGTTGAAGATCTTGCTGAGGTATCCGCGGCCGCCGTCGGGCAGCAGGACCACGATGACGGCGTCGGGGCCGGCCTTCGCGGCGACGCGGAGGGCGGCGACGACGGCCATGCCGCAGGAGCCGCCGACGAGGAGGGCCTCCTCGCGGGCGAGGCGGCGGGTCATCAGGAAGGAGTCCTTGTCGGACACCGCGATGACGTCGTCGCAGATGTCGCGGTCGTAGGTCTCCGGCCAGATGTCCTCGCCGACGCCCTCGGTCAGGTAGGGGCGGCCCGAGCCGCCGGAGTAGACCGAGCCCTCCGGGTCGGCGCCGATGATCTGGACGCGGCCGCCGGACACCTCCTTGAGGTACCGGCCGGTGCCGCTGATGGTGCCGCCGGTGCCGATGCCCGCGACGAAGTGGGTGATGCGCCCCTCGGTCTGCTCCCACAGCTCCGGGCCGGTCGTCTCGTAGTGCGACCGCGGGTTCTGCTGGTTGGTGTACTGGTTCGGCTTCCACGCGCCGGGAAGCTCGGCGGCGAGCCGGTCGGAGACCGAGTAGTAGGAGTCCGGGTGCTCCGGCGAGACGGCCGTCGGGCACACGACGACCTCCGCGCCGTACGCGCGCAGCACGTCCACCTTGTCCTTGGCGACCTTGTCCGGGCAGACGAAGACGCACTTGTAGCCGCGCTCCTGGGCGACGATGGCCAGCCCGACGCCGGTGTTGCCGGACGTCGGCTCGACGATCGTCCCGCCCGGCTTCAGCGCACCGGACTCCTCCGCGGCGTCGATCATCCGGACCGCGATGCGGTCCTTCACCGAGCCGCCGGGGTTGAAGTACTCCACCTTGGCCAGCACCTGCGGGCCGCGGTCCGCCGGCGAGCCGCCGGTCACCTTGCGCAGCCGAACGAGAGGGGTGTTGCCCATCAGCTCGACGAGCGAGTCGTGTACGTGCACCGCGACGTCCTTGTCGTTCAGTCTTCGGAATCGAACGGGTCGCGCCCCGGTTCCACCAGCGGGTACCGCGGGGGAACGGACGCGTCACCGGGAGGGATGCCCCGGCTCCGACGGTAGCCGAGATCGGCGGTCCCGGGCATCAACCGCCGCCCCCGCGGGTACAACCCAATCACGGAGGGTCAACAGGATGCTGAGAGCGTTCACGGCGCGCCGGATCGCGGCGGCCGCGGCCTATGGAGGCGGTGGCATCACCGCCCTCGGCGGGATCACGTTCGGGCTGGTGGTGGCGGAGGCCAAGCTCGCCCGCAGGATCATCCAGGCGACGCCGAACGGGGATCCGCCGGTGGCGGACGGCCTCTACGGCGGGACGCTCCCCGGCCCCCCGCTGTCCCTGGTGATGCTGGGCGACTCGACGGCGGCCGGGCTCGGCGTGCACACCGCGGCGGAGACGCCGGCGGCGCTGCTGGCCGCGGGGGTGGCGGCGATCGCCGGGCGGCCGGTGCGGATGACGAACGTGGCCCGCTCGGGCGCGCAGTCGGCCGCGCTGGACGGCCAGACCGGCCAGGCCCTGCAGGTCCGCCCGGACCTCGCCGTCGTGATGATCGGCGCGAACGACGTGACCGGCCGGGTGCCGCCCGGGACGTCGGTCCGGTACCTGTCGGACGCCGTGGCGCGGCTGCGCGCGGCGGGCTGCCAGGTGGTCGTCGGCACCTGCCCCGACCTCGGCACGATCAAGCCGCTGATGCAGCCGCTGCGGTGGATCGCGCGGCGCGCGAGCCGGCAGCTGGCCGCCGCGCAGACGATCGCGGTGGTCGAGCAGGGCGCCCGGTCGGTGTCGCTCGGCGACCTGCTCGGCCGCGAGTTCGCCGCCGACCCGATCTCGATGTTCAGCGAGGACCGCTACCACCCGTCCGCGCGGGGGTACGCGGCCGCGGCGGCGGCCGTGCTGCCGTCGATGGCGCACGCGCTCGGCCTGCAGCCCGGCCTGGACGCGCTGCCGGAGGTGCGGCTCGGCGAGGGGGTCCTGCCGGTCTACCTGGCGGCGGCCGAGGCGGCGGAGATCTCCGGCACCGAGGTGTCGGGCGCGTCCGTCGCGGGCCGCGACCGGGGTCCGCGGGGCCGGTGGGCGACGCTGCTGCGCCGCCGCTCCGCGCCGGCCGCCGACACCCCGCCGCCGTCCACGGCGGTGGCTCCGGACGTCGCCTGACGCGCCGGGACCGGCCGGGAGCCTTCGCCCAGGTGCGTAAGCACGCACTTATTGGACTCACCGTCAACACAGCCGGGGGGCCGGGTTGTACGCGGGCGCGAGGCGGGAGCTAGATTGCTCGTGACCGGCGAGTAACACCGTCCGCCCGCGGCGGCGCGCCGGGGACCGGAGACGGCCGCTGAGACAGGAGACCCGCACATGCCCGAGGCAGTCATCGTCGCCACCGCGCGCTCGCCGATCGGACGCGCCTTCAAGGGGTCGCTGAAGGACATCCGGCCCGACGACCTCACCGCCCAGATGATCACCGCCGCGATGGCGAAGGTCCCCCAGCTGGACCCCGCGCAGATCGACGACCTGCTGCTCGGCTGCGGGCTGCCCGGCGGCGAGCAGGGCTACAACATGGCCCGCGTGGTGTCGGTGCTGCTCGGCTGGGACAACGTGCCCGGCGCGACCGTCACCCGGTACTGCTCGTCCTCGCTGCAGACCACCCGGATGGCGCTGCACGCGATCAAGGCGGGCGAGGCCGACGTGATCGTCTCGGCCGGCGTGGAGACCGTCAGCCGGTTCGCCAAGGGCAGCAGCGACGGGCTGCCCGACACCCAGAACCCGGTGTTCGGCGACGCGCAGGCCCGCACCGCCAAGGCGGCCGAGGGCGGCGCGCCGGTGTGGCACGACCCGCGCCAGGACGGCCAGGTCCCCGACATCTACATCGCGATGGGGCAGACCGCCGAGAACGTCGCGCAGATCCGCGGCGTGAGCCGGCAGGCGCAGGACGAGTTCGGCGTCCGCTCGCAGAACCTGGCCGAGAAGGCCCTCTCCAACGGGTTCTGGGAGCAGGACATCACCCCGGTCACCCTGCCCGACGGCACCGTGGTGTCCAAGGACGACGGCCCGCGCCCCGGCACCAGCTACGAGAAGGTGTCGCAGCTGCAGCCGGTGTTCCGCCCGGACGGGACGGTCACGGCGGGCAACTGCTGCCCGCTGAACGACGGCGCCGCCGCGGTCGTCATCATGAGCGACACCAAGGCCGCCGAGCTCGGCCTCACGCCGCTGGCCCGGATCGTGTCGACCGGCGTCACCGGCCTGTCCCCCGAGATCATGGGCCTCGGCCCGGTGGAGGCGTCCCGCAAGGCGCTGGCCCGCGCCGGCATGACCATCGACGACATCGACCTCGTCGAGATCAACGAGGCGTTCGCCGCGCAGGTGCTGCCGTCCGCCGAGGACCTCGGCATCGACCTGGACAAGCTGAACGTCAACGGCGGCGCGATCGCGGTCGGCCACCCGTTCGGCATGACCGGCGCCCGGATCACCTCCACGCTGCTGAACGGCCTGAAGTTCCACGACAAGCAGTTCGGGCTGGAGACCATGTGCGTCGGCGGCGGCCAGGGCATGGCGATGGTGCTCGAGCGGCTCTCCTGAGCGCAGGGCCGAGGTGGCCCGTACCGGCGCGGTTCCCGCGGCCGGTACGGGCCACCTGCGCTTTTCCGGGGGGCCTCCCCGTTACGAATGATCTACGTAACGTGATAGATAGGTCCCCGTTAGGGGGTTGTCACATACGGGCCGGTGTTGCAGAGTGCCAGCAAGAGCCCCGCGACCTGGAGGTGCCAATTGTCACTGAACCACTCGCCGGAGACGCACAGCAAGCTGATCGCCCGCATCCCGTTGGTCACAGGACGTGACCTCCCCGAGTGGTTCTCCACGATCGAGAACGGTCCCTCGTTCACCCGCTGCGACGAACGGAGCAGCTGGCTGGCCGAGGAGCACAACCTCTCCCACGGCTACGCCGCCGCTCTCGTCCGAGAGCACGAGCGGGCGCGCCGCGAGCGCCACTACTGAGGGCGCTCGGCGCGCCGCCGACAACCGCATACGGACGAACGTCCCACTGACGTGCTCTCCGCACGGATGTGATTCGCGCACGGACCAGGTGGGATCCCGCCAACGGATGCCCCCGCCGTCGTGCCGCTGCGCCCGAGCAGCCGCCACGACCCCGGCGCCGAGATCCCACACGCGATCAGCCCCCCGCCGGCCGCGGCGGGGGGCTGATCGGTGCGCGCGGGTGCCCCTGGTCGGACTCGAACCGACACAATGGCTCTTTTAGGGAGCCCGCCTCTGCCATTGGGCTACAGGGGCGGCGTCATCATACCGGGACGGTGACCTCGGGCACCGGGCCTCTGGTCCGACTCCGTCTTCAGTCGGACTCCGTCCGCCGGCCCGCCGCGAGCTCGAACTCCTGGCGCGGCCACTCCAGCTCGCCGAGCGAGACGATCTCGCGCCGGAAGAACAGCGCGAGCGTCCAGTCCGCGGTGATGCGGAACTTCCGGTTGACGGTCGGCATCCGCGACAGGTGGTACGTGCGGTGCATGACCCAGGCGGGCAGCCCGCGCAGCTTCAGCCCGTAGACGTTCGCCACGCCCTTGTGCAGGCCCAGGCTGGCGACGGACCCCACGTACTTGTGCTCGTACCGCTTGCGGGGCCGGCCGTGCACGTCCGCCGCGATGTTGTCGGCCAGCCGCTTGGCCTGCCGCACCGCGTGCTGGGCGTTCGGCGCGGTGAACTCGGCGAAGCCGGACCGGTCCGGGACGGCCGCGTTGTCGCCGGCCGCGTAGACGCCGTCGAGGCCCTCGACGGTCAGCTCGTCGGTCGTCCTGATCCGGCTCTTGCCGTCCAGCGGCAGGTCGCTGTCCTTGACGACGGGGTGCGGCTTCACCCCGGCCGTCCACACCAGGGTGCCCGCGTCGAACTCCTCGCCGTCGCTCAGCACGATGTGCCGCTTCTCCGCGGACTTCAGCAGCGTCTCGAGCTTCACCTCGATGCCGCGACCGCGCAGCGCCTCGGTCGTCCACCGGCCCATCTCGGGGCCGACCTCCGGCAGGATCCGGTCGGTCGCCTCGACCATCATCCACCGCATGTCGGACGGCTCGATGTCCGGGTAGAACCGGCAGGCGTCGCGGGCCATGTCCTCCAGCTCGGCGAGCGCCTCGATGCCCGCGAACCCGGCGCCGACGAACACGAACGTCAGCGCCCGCCTGCGGACGTCCTCGTCGCCCGGGTTGGAGGCGGCGATGTCGAGCTGGTGCAGCACGTGGTTGCGCAGGAAGATGGCCTCCTCCACGGTCTTGAACCCGATCCCGCACTCGGCGAGGCCCGGGATCGGCAGCGTGCGGGAGATGGAGCCGAGGGCCACCACCAGCCGGTCGTAGCCGATCGTCCGCTCCGGCACCCCGGCGGTCTGCGCGCCGGCCGGGCGCACGGTCACGCTGCGCGAGGCGTGGTCGATCCTCGTGACGTACCCGTTGACGATCCGGCAGCGCGGCAGGACGCGGCGCAGCGGGGCCACGACGTGCCGCGGCTCCAGGTTCCCGGCCGCCGCCTCCGGCAGGAACGGCTGGTAGGTCATGTAGGACTGGGGGTCGATGACGGTGACGGCGATCTCGCCGCGCCGCAGCTCGCCGCGCAGCCGCTTCTGCAGCCGCAGGGCCGTGTACATGCCGACGTAGCCGCCGCCGACGATCACGATGTGCTTGCGCTCGGAAGGCATAACGGGAGCGATACCCGCATACGCGGTCGGATCACCGCCGCCCTCGTCACATCGGAAAGATCATCCGAAGGCGCGAACTTCCCCGGAGGCCCCGGCATCTCACCGTACGTACCGAGCAGGAAGACGACGGACCGGGACAGGGCCGCACGGGGGCGCCCAGCGACCGCGGACGGTGACCGGAGAGGGCCGGTCACGACCGGACGGGACCGCTTGGCCAGGGCCCTGGCCCACCGTCGACGACTCCCACCACGAAGGGGAACGCGCGAACATGAAACGAATCATCTGGGGAACCGTGGCCGCTACAGCACTGGCCGCCGCTCTGACCGGATGCGACGCCAGCTTCAGCGCCAGCCCCAGCTCCTCGAACGGCAGCACGGCCCCCAGTTCGTCCACGCAGGACGGCGGGTCCCCCAAGGGTAGCGCAACCGGCGGGGGCGGCGGTACCACGACCGGAACCGGCAACGGCTCCCGCCCCAACGGCGCCGCCGGGACGCGGCACTGCACGACCTCCGACTTCAACGCGTCGGTGTACTCCAACGGGAACCCGGGGGCCGGCCAGCGGTACGCCACGCTCCAGCTGGAGAACAAGTCCGGGTCGTCCTGCGTGACCGGCGGCTGGTCCGGGCTCGGCCTCGTCAACGCCAACGGCGCGCTCCCGACGAACGTCGTCCGCGAGGGCACCGCCCGCACGATCACGATCCCGGCCGGCGCCTCCGCCTACGAGCAGCTGCACTGGGGCGTCGTCCCGGGCGACGGCGAGGGCGGCGCGCAGTGCCAGCCCACCGCCAAGGCGCTGCACGTCATCCCGCCGAACCAGACCACGCACATCACCGTGGACTGGGTCGGCGGCCCCGCCTGCCAGCACGGCCAGATCCGGCTTTCGCCGATCGAGCTGGGCAAGCTCTGACCCGGCCCGCCGCGCGGCGCGCTAGGCGTGGTCGCGAGCGCGGACGAACACCGCGTCCAGCATGTCCTCGGTGACCCGGCCGGTGAAGGTGTTCTGCTGGCTGGGGTGGTAGCACCCGAGGAGCAGCACCGGACCGCGGCCGTCCGCCGAGGGCGGCGGCGCCAGCTCGACCTCCGCGCCGTGCCCGAACTTCGGGCGCGGCCGCGGCACGTCGTACCCGGCCTGCTTCAGCGCCGGCCACACGCCCTGCCAGGCGAAACCGCCCAGGCACACGATGCAGCGGACGCTCGCCGCGACGTCCTCGACCTCGCGCGCGAGCCACGGCAGGCACGTCGTGCGCTCCAGCGGCGTCGGCTTGTTGTCGGGCGGCGCGCACCGCACCGTCGCGGCCATCCGCGCCCCGATCAGCCGCTGCCCGTCGCCCGCGCGGACGCTCGTCGCCTGCGACGCCAGCCCGACCCGGTGCAGCGAGGCGAACAGCCAGTCGCCCGACCGGTCGCCGGTGAAGATCCGGCCGGTGCGGTTGCCGCCGTGCGCCGCGGGCGCCAGCCCGACGATCAGGATGCGCGGCTCCGGGTCGCCCCATCCGGGGACCGGGCGCCCCCAGTACTCCTCGGCGGCGAACGCGCGGCGCCGCTGCACCGCGACCTTCTCCCGCCACTCCACCAGCCGGTCGCACGCCCGGCACACCGACTGCCGCGCGCACAGCCCGTCCAGGTCCGGCGCCCCGGCGGCCAGCTCGATCACCTCGCCGGCGCCGTGCGCGACGGGCGTGTCCCGCGCGGCGGGGTCCTCGGGCCATCCCGTCCCAGGTCGCACATAAGGCGGGTGAGTTCCGGGGGACGACCCCCCGGGCCCCCCGGCGGCGGCCTCTGGAGCATCCGTCATGCACTCGATCCTCGCACGCCCCGTGGGCGCCCTCGGTACGATGCGTTCCGCCGGTCGGGGGCGCGGGGCGTCCGGCGTGCGCCAATGCCGAGCGGAGGCATGCCTTGTCGCAACCGGGCTGGTATCCCGACCCGTACGGAACCGGCAGCCTGCGCTGGTGGGACGGCCGGGCCTGGACCGACCGCCTGAACCCCGAACCCGACCGCCCGCCGCGTCCGCGCACGTCGGAGCAGGCGTACGGGCCGGCGCACGGGCCGGCGTACGCGCAGGGGCCCGGGCAGGGCGCCGGTCCCGGGTGGCAGCCCTCGTGGGTCGGGCCGCTCGCCGTCCCGTCCGTGGACGCCACCGTGCACGGGGTGCGCCTGCAGGCCAACGAGCAGGGCGTCGCGTACGGAGAGGCGGGGCTGGCGTGGCCGCACGTCGAATGGGTCGCCTACTGGGCCGCGCAGCTCCCGGCCGGATCCGGCCAGGCCCCCGGCACCCGGTGGATCTTCCAGGCCGGCCGGTACCCGTTCCACGGCGGGCCGCGGGTCGAGGTCGTCATCGAGGCGGACGGGGTGGCCGAGCCGGAGACGGTCTGGGGGCGGCTGATCCGGCTCTGCCAGGCGTGCGCGGAGCCGCGGCTGGTCGGCGAGCTGGCCGCGCACGTCCGGGCGGGCGAGTCGGTCGACGTCGCGCAGGGCCTCACCGTGCACCCCGGCGGCGTGCGGGGCAACCGGGTGTCGCTGAGCTGGGCGTCGATCTCCGGCGCGATCGTGGACGGCGGGCGGGTCTGGATCCGGCAGGCCGGCGGCCCCACGCCCGTCCTGTACGTCCCGCAGCAGAACCCGAACGCGGTGCTGATCCCCGCGCTGCTGTCCGACCTCAAGAGCTGACCGCCGCGCGGCACCGGGTGCCGGACGGCCCGGAGCTAGACCAGCGACCAGGCGATCCCGTCGAGGATGTCGCGCTCGCTGACGACGACCGCGCCGAAGCCGTACTCCCGCATGATCCGGTCGAGGATCAGCGCGCCCGCGCCGATCACGTCGACCCGGCCCGGGTGCATGACGCCGATCTCCGCCCGCTCGGCCCGCGTGGCGTGCAGCAGCCGCCGCGTCACCTCGTGCACCTGCGCGGCGGTGACCCGGGACAGGTGGATGCGGTCCGAGTCGTACTCCGGCAGGTCCAGCGCGATCCCGGAGACCGTCGTGACCGACCCGGCGAGGCCGACCAGCGTGCGCGCCTCGTCCACCGGCACCGTGCGGCGCACCTCGGCCAGCGCGGCGTCGATGTCGGCGACCGCGTTGGAGATCTGCTCGGGCGACGGCGGGTCGCCGTCGCGCAGGTGCCGCTCGGTCATCCGGACGCAGCCGATGTCGACCGACCGGGCCGCCTGCACCGCCGAGCTGCCGAGCACGAACTCGGTGGACCCGCCGCCGATGTCGACCACCAGGTAGGGGCGGGCGGGGCGCAGTTCGGCGAGCTCGCGGGTGGCGCCGGTGAACGACAGCGCCGCCTCCTCGTCCCCGCTGACCACCTCGGGGACGGTGCCGAAGATCTCGACGACGCCGCTGACGAAGTCGGCCCGGTTCTCGGCGTCGCGGGTGGCGCTGGTCGCGACGACCCGCGTCTTGATCGGGCCCTCGCCGGCCCGCGACCCGTGCCGCTCGATCAGCTCGGCGTACCCGCGCATCGCGGTGAAGGTGCGCTCCAGCGCGGCGGGCGACAGCCGGCCCGTCTCGTCGACGCCCTCCCCCAGCCGGACGATCTCCATCCGGCGCTCCACGTCGGTGAGCTTCCCGCCGTCCGGCCCGGTGACGATGTCGGCGATCAGCAGGCGGACCGAGTTGGTCCCGCAGTCGATGGCGGCGACGCGCGTCACTTGGCCTCCTCGGCGTCGGGGGCGTCCTGGGCGGCGGGGTCCGGGCGGGCGCCGGGGGCATCGGAGCCGGCGCACGCGCACGGCCCGGAGCGCCACCATTCGGGCAGCGCCGCCAGGGCCTCGCGGCCGAACGGGTTCGCGCCCGGCACCGCCAGCTCGTGCGCGATCAGGGCGTGCAGGCACTTGACCCGCTCGGGCATCCCGCCCGCGCTCTGCATGCCGTCCGGGAGCGGTTCGAGGCCGTCCTCGCGGGCCGCCTCGGCGCGGCGGCGCAGGTAGTCCTCGTGGGCGGCGGCGTACTCGGCCCGGAGCGCCGGGTCGTCGGCGAGCCGCGCCTGCATGTCCCGCATGACGCCGCTCCCCTCCAGCGTGCCGATCGCCGACGCGGCCTTCGGGCAGGTCAGGTAGAACAGCGTCGGGAACGGGGTGCCGTCCGGCAGCCGCGGCGCCGTCTCCAGCACGGCCGGCAGCCCGCACGGGCAGCGGTAGGCCACCCCGCGGACGCCGCGCGGCTCGCGGCCGAGCTGCTCCGCCACCGCAGCGAGGTCGCGCCCGGACGCCGGTTCGCTCGCGGCGCCCGCCGCCCCGGCCGTGCGGGCCGTCCCGGGGGACGCGCCCCCGGATCCCCCTGTGCAACGTTCGTCGATCATCCGTCCCCACCCGCGACCTTGATCCGTCCGTGCCGCGCCGCCGGTCCGCCCGCGCCCGGCCCCACCCGCCGGTCGCGGCCGTCCGTCCCGCCCGCCGTGCCGCGGGACAGGATCAGCGCGGCCTGTCGGCGGTCTCCACCGACCGCCACAACGTCTCATACCACGGAGGCCTGTTCGCCGGGCCGCCCTTGCGGGCGGTGCGCCCGCCGTCTCCGCCGCCGTCCAGCACGATGTAGCACGTCACGTCCGGGCGGCAGTAGTGGAGCCTCCGCGTCGCCTCACGCTCAATGTACGACTTGTCCCCCAGTTGCCGCTTGCGTTGGGCGAGTTCGTCCACCTTCTTGCGGGCGGCGGCCTGCTTGCGCTGCAGATCGGAGATCTCCTTGCGCTGCGCGATGTACTCGCGCACAGGGTAGGCGAGGCTCAGCGCGATCGCGCACATCACCACCGCGAGGATCGCGGCGCGGCTCGTCAGCGCCGGGCTGGCGCGGCGCGCACCGGCCCCCGGGGAGTCCTCTCCCCGGGGGTCGTCCCGCTCGTCCCGGGACACGGGGCGGTCAGGCGCCCTGCGCGTCGAAGCGCGGGAACGCGGCGGCGCCGGCGTAGCGGGCCGCGTCGTCCAGCAGCTCCTCGATGCGCAGCAGCTGGTTGTACTTGGCGACGCGGTCGCTGCGGGCCGGGGCGCCGGTCTTGATCTGGCCGCAGTTGGTGGCGACGGCGAGGTCGGCGATCGTGGTGTCCTCGGTCTCGCCGGACCGGTGGCTCATCATGCAGCGGTAGCCGCTGGTCTGCGCGAGCGACACCGCGTCGAGGGTCTCGCTGAGCGTGCCGATCTGGTTGACCTTCACCAGCAGCGCGTTCGCGGCGCCGGACGCGATGCCGCGGCCGAGGCGCTCGGGGTTGGTGACGAACAGGTCGTCGCCGACGAGCTGGACGCGCTCGCCGATGGCGGCGGTCAGGCCCTCCCAGCCGGTCCAGTCCTCCTCGTCGAGGGGGTCCTCGATGGAGACGAGCGGGTAGTTGCCGAGCAGCTCGCCGTAGTAGGCGGCCATGTCGTCGGACGAGCGCTTGGTGCCCTCGAAGGCGTACTGCCCGTCGGCGAAGAACTCGCTGGCCGCCACGTCCATGGCGAGCGCGATGTCGCGGCCGGGGGTGAAGCCGGCCTTGCCGATGGCCTCGAGGATCAGGTCGAGCGCGTCCCGGTTGCTCGGCAGGTCCGGCGCGAACCCGCCCTCGTCGCCCAGCCCGGTGCTGAGGCCGCGCGACTTCAGCACCGCCTTCAGCGCGTGGTAGGTCTCGGCGCCCCAGCGCAGCGCCTCGGCGAAGGTCGCCGCGCCGATCGGCGCGATCATGAACTCCTGGACGTCGACGTTGCTGTCGGCGTGCGCGCCGCCGTTCAGGATGTTCATCATCGGGACGGGCAGCAGGTGCGCGTTCGGCCCGCCGACGTAGCGGAACAGCGGCAGCCCGGCGGAGTCGGCGGCGGCCTTGGCGACGGCGAGGCTGACGCCGAGGATCGCGTTGGCGCCGAGCTCGGACTTGGCCGGGGTGCCGTCGAGGTCGATCAGCAGCTGGTCGATCAGCCGCTGGTCGGAGGCGGGGTAGCCGACGAGCTTCTCGTCGATGGTCTCGTTGACGGCCTTCACGGCGTTCCGCACGCCCTTGCCGCCGTACCGCTCGCCCTTGTCGCGCAGCTCGACCGCCTCGAACTGCCCGGTGGACGCGCCGCTCGGGACGGCGGCGCGGGCCTCGGTCCCGTCGGCGAGCAGCACCTCCACCTCGACGGTCGGATTGCCGCGGGAGTCAAGGATCTCCCGGGCGAGTACGGCCTCGATGGACGACACGGGCAACCCCCTGGTGGTGCGGGACGAATCGGTGCGGTCACCGAGCCTATCCCGCGGGGCCCCCGCGCCGCCCAACTGGCTCGCCGTTGGGCCGGGGCCTCCACCGCCGGGGGCGGCGGCCGTTAGCGGACGGTGCCGCGCAAGCGACTTGACGGAATCATTGCCCACCTTATCTACTAAGCACGTCAAACACACTTGGTAAGTAGGGATAAGTGACAATGCATCGCAGACTCCGATGGCGCGCGGCCGCCGCGGCACTGATCGTCCTGGCCGGCGCGGGCACGCTCAGCGCCTGTGGCGACGACGGCGGCGACGCCAAGTCCGGTGCGGACCCCCAGCTCAAGCTGGGGTACTTCCCGAACATCACGCACGCCACCGCGCTCGTCGGCGTCGAGAAGGGCATCTTCGCCAAGCACCTCGGCAAGGCCCCGAAGACCGCCACCTTCAACGCCGGCCCCGCGGCCGTCGAGGCGCTGTTCTCCGGCGCGATCGACGCGACCTTCGTCGGCCCGAACCCGTCCATCAACGCCTGGGCGCAGTCCCACGGCAAGGCGGTGCACATCATCTCCGGCGCGGCCTCCGGCGGCGTCGCGCTGATCGTCAAGCCCGGGATCAAGAGCGCGCAGGACCTCAAGGGCAAGAAGATCGCCACCCCGCAGCTCGGCAACACCCAGGACGTCGCGGCCCGCTACTGGCTCAAGCAGCAGGGGCTCACCGCCAACAAGGACGGCAGCGGCGACGTCAAGATCGTCCCGCAGGAGAACGCGCAGACGCTGCAGACCTTCGAGCAGGGCACCATCGACGGCGCCTGGGTCCCCGAGCCGTACGCCTCCCGGCTGATCCAGGAGGACAAGGGCGTCAAGCTGCTGGACGAGGCGTCGCTGTGGCCCGGCGGCAAGTTCGTCATCACCAACCTGCTGGTCAACCAGGAGTTCGAGAAGAAGCACCCGGACGTGGTGAAGAAGCTCCTGCAGGGCGTCGTCGAGGCCACCGACTACATCAACCAGAACAAGGCCGACGCCGAGAAGGTCACCAACGACGCGCTCACCAAGCTGAGCGGCAAGCCGCTGAAGCCGGCCGTGCTGAGCTCGGCGTTCAAGTCGATCACCTTCACCGTCGACCCGGTCGCGTCCTCGCTGACCGCGGGCGCCCAGCACGCCGAGCAGATCGGCCTGCTGCAGAAGACCGACCTGGGCGGGATCTACAGCCTCGGCCCCCTCAACGACGTGCTCAAGGCGAGCGGGAAGGCACAGGTCAGCGACAAATGACAGAGGCCGTCACGGCCGCCCCGAGCCGGACCGCGGCAGCGGTCCGGCTTCGTGGCGTCTCCAAGGCGTTCGGGTCGGGGACCTCGTCCCTGCTCGCGCTCGACCAGGTGTCGCTGGACGCGGCACCCGGCGAGTTCGTCTGCCTGCTCGGCGCGTCCGGCTGCGGCAAGAGCACGCTGCTGAACCTGGTCGCCGGGCTCGACCGGGTCAGCGCGGGGACCATCGACACCGAGGGCGCGCGGGTCGCCCTGATGTTCCAGGAGCCCGCGCTGTTCCCCTGGCTGAACGTCACGGCGAACATCGAGCTGGCGCTGAAGATGCGCGGCGTCCCCCGCCCGGACCGGCGGCCCCGCGCCGCCGAGTTGCTCGACTCGGTGCACCTGGGCGGGTTCGCCAAGAAGCGCCCGCACCAGCTGTCCGGCGGCATGCGCCAGCGCGTCGCGCTCGCGCGCGCGCTCGCCCTGACCGAGGACGACGGCAACGGCTCCGGCGGACGGGGCACCGTCCTGCTGATGGACGAGCCGTTCGGCGCCCTCGACGCGATGACCCGCGACCTGCTGCACGACGAGATCGAGCGGATCTGGCGCGAGCGCGGGCTCACCGTCCTGTTCGTCACGCACAACGTCCGCGAGGCGGTGCGGCTCGGCGACCGGGTGGTGCTGCTCAGCAGCCGGCCGGGCCGGGTCGTGCAGGAGTTCCCCGTCCCGTTCGAGCGGCCCCGGCGGATCGACTCCACCGAGGTCGCCGAACTCGCCGCGGCCATCACCGACCGGCTGCGAGAGGAGGTCGGCCGCCATGGCGCATGACACCACGAGCCGGCACGACGCACCACCCCCGGACGCCCCCGAACCCGGCAAGGCCCCGGTGGACACGGTCCCCGCGGGCACCGGCGCGCCGGACGGGCGGCTGAACCGGGAGCTGGCCGGGCTGGACGCCCTCGAACTCGGCGGCGGCACCCGCGGCCGGACGCTGGAGCGCGCCTGGTCGGCGGTCTGGCCGATCATCACGGCCGTCCTGATCGGGCTGTTCGCCTGGCAGGTCGTGGTGTGGAGCGGGTGGAAGCCGTCCTACGTCCTGCCCGGGCCCAAGGACACGCTCCCGGTGCTCTGGGACCACGTCACGACCTCCTCCTTCTGGAGCGCCGTCGGCCTCACCATGCAGCGGGCGCTGATCGGGTACGCCGTCTCGGTCGCCTTCGGCGTGGTGATCGGCGCGCTGGTGTCGCAGTTCCGGGTGCTGCGCCGCGCGTTCGGCTCGCTGATCACCGGGCTGCAGACGATGCCGTCGATCGCCTGGTTCCCCCTCGCGATCATGCTGTTCAAGCTGAGCGAGAGCGCGATCCTTTTCGTGGTGGTGCTGGGCGCGGCGCCGTCCATCGCCAACGGGCTGATCGCGGGCGTCGACTACACCCCGCCGATCCTGCTGCGCGCCGGGAAGGTGATGGGGCTGCGCGGGCCGAACCTGTACCGGCACCTGATCATGCCCGCGTCGCTGCCGTCGTTCGTCGCCGGGCTGAAGCAGGGCTGGGCGTTCGCGTGGCGCAGCCTGATGGCCGGCGAGCTGCTGGTGATCATCGGCAGCACCACCTCGCTGGGCGTGCTGCTGGCGCAGGCCCGCGAGTTCAACGACGCGCCCGGCATGATCTCCTACATGATCGTCATCCTGATCATCGGGATCGTGATCGACCAGCTGTTCGGGGTGGTGGACCGGGCCATCCGCAGCCGCTGGGGACTGGACGACTGACCGGCCGGGGCGGCCGCCCCCGGCCGGGCGGGGCAACCGATCTTTTACCCGCCGCCCACGGTCGCGTTTGCCCTGCTCAGGCAAGAAACACCGGGTATCGGCAACCTACCCGGGAGGTCGTCATCGGTGTCCGGTCCCGCCGGCTCCCAGCGGTCCTGACCCGCTGGGTGTGGCGGGTCGCGCTGCACGGCCCCCGGATCCGGACCCGGGTGACGGCCATGGCGGCGCTGGTCGCGCTGCTGCTGACCACGCTCGCCTACGTGGCCTGCCTGTGGCTGATCAGGCGGGACGTCGAGACCGACATCAGCGACGACCTGTCCCGCGAGGGCCGCCGCATCGGGACGCTGATCCACGCGAACGCGCTGCCGACACCGAACGTCTACACCGCCGCCGACAAGACGCTCGCCCAGGTGGTGAACGACCGGCACCGCGTCATCGCGGCCAGCCCCACCATGCTGGGCCGGCCCCCGCTGGCCTTCCCCCGGCCCCCGCCCGGCGACGACCGCCGCGACGGCAGCAGCTGCGCCGTCGACGCGCCCGGCGGCCCGTGCTTCCGCATCGTCGAGTTCCGGGTGGGACTGCCCGGCCCGGACCAGGACTTCGTCTTCACCCTCGCGCCCGAGCCGGGCCTGTTCCCGCGCCCGCTGCTCGCGGCGCTGCTGGCGCTCGCCATCCCCGCGGTCACCGGGCTCGTCGGCTACGGGACGTGGCTGTCGGCGGGCCAGACGCTGCGCTCGGTGGAGGCGATCCGCCGGGAGCTGGACGAGATCACCGCGACCGACATCCAGCGCCGCGTCCCGGTGCCGAACCGCCGCGACGAGATCGCGGTGCTCGCCGACAGCATCAACGCCACCCTCGAACGGCTGGAGGAGGCGGTCGCGCGGCAGCGCGCGTTCGTCGTCGACGTCTCGCACGAGCTGCGCAGCCCGCTCGCCGGCCTGCGGATGGAGCTGGAGCTGGCGCTCGCCGACCCGGACGCCACCGACCTGCCCGACACGCTGCGCGCCCTGCTCAGCAACACCGACCGGGTCGGCGCCGTGGTGGACGACCTGCTCGCGCTCGCCCGGCTGGAGGCCGACCGCAACTTCCCGCGCGAGACCGTGGACCTGACCGAGCTGGCGGACGAGGAGGTGCTCCGCCGCCCCCGCCGCGCCCGCGTCACCGTACTCTCGGAGGGCCCGGTGACGGTGTCCGGCGGACGCTCCGAGCTGTCCCGGCTGCTCACCAACCTGATCGACAACGCCGACCGGCACGCCCGATCCGCCGTCACCGTGATCGTCTGCACCGAGGAGCCCGCCACCGCCGTGGTCGAGGTGATCGACGACGGCCGCGGCATCGAACCCGAGGACCGCGAGCGCGTCTTCGAGCGCTTCACCCGCCTCAACGAGGGCCGGCACCGCGACGCCGGCGGCACCGGCCTCGGCCTCGCCATCTCCCGCGACATCGCCGCCGCCCACGGCGGCTCGCTCGTCCTCGCCGACCGCCAGGCGGACGAGGAGGGCGCCCGCTTCGTGTTGAGACTCCCCCAGGAGGGCGCCCCGCCTGCGAGCTCCCGTCACGGTTGACAGGCCGTTTACCGCTCCGCGGGAAACGGCCTGTCAACCGGCGGGCGAGCCGGCGTATATGTTCCGCCGGGGTCAGGCCAGGTTGGCGGCGGTGAGGGAGACGTCGACCTTGTCGGCGGGGTCCACTCCCATGGCCTGGGCCATGTTGCGGTAGGTGCGGGCCTCGCCATGGCGGCTGCGGCGTTCGAGGGTGCGGGCCAGGGCCTCGTAGGCCCAGCCGTTGCAGGGGTCGAGGTCGACCAGGCGGCGGAAGGCGTCCTCCGCGCGGCCGAGCTGGGCGCTGTGGAAGTAGGCGCGGGCCAGCAGTTCCCGCACGGCGCGGTTGCCCGGGTTCTCGGCGGCGATGGGGGCGAGCAGGCGCGCGGCGCCCGCGTAGTCCTTCGCGTCGAAGAACAGGGTGGCGCGCTGGAAGTCCTCGTAGGTGGTCATGGGGCCCCCTTCCGGGTTGCTCGACGCAACTCGAAACCGGGTGGCGGGGCCGTTTGTTCCCGCGGGTCAGGTCATCCCGAGCTGGTCGCGGAGCCGCTGCCGCTCGTTCTCCAGCGACTCGATCTGGCCGGCGAGCTCCTCGCGGGCGGCGAGGTTCTGGCCGGCGTCGACGAAGTCGGCGGCGTCGCCGTTCGGCGGCGGGAGCTCGGCGCGCAGCCGGGAGATGTTCGCGTCCAGGTCGCGGAGCCGGGCGCGCTTCTCGTCGTCGTTCATGGGGCCCTCCTTGTCGGGGTTCGGCAGTGCCTGCATGCCCGCCCAGGCGCCGCGATCACCTAGATCCTGATCACGGTCTTGCCGCGCGCGCCGCCGGCGCGGTTGTCGGCGAGCGCGTCGCCCGCCGCCTCCAGGGGGACCTCCCGCTCGATCATCACCCGCAGCTCGCTCGCGTCGATCAGGTCGGCGAGCCGGTCCAGCACGTCGGCGGACGGTTCGCCGCCCCGGTTGATCCCGCGCAGGCCCTGGGCCTGCATGGCGTCGGGGTTCACCGCCCAGATGCTGCTGAGGTAGACGCCGCCGGGACGCAGGAGCTGCGCGAGGCGCTCAGTGCCCTGGGCGTCGCTGACCACGTCGAGGACGGCGTCGATGCCGTCGTTGTGGACGCGGAGCACCTGGTCGTTGAGGTCGCCCATCGAGTGGTCGACGGTCTCGGCGGCGCCGAGGCGGCGGATCGTGCCGGCCATGTCGTCGCGGGCGGTGGCGATGACCTTGGCGCCGGTGCGGGCGGCGAGCTGGACGAGCGCCTGCCCGACGCCGCCGGTGGCGCCGACGACGAGGACGGTCTGGCCGGTGTCGAGGTTCGCCTCGTCCACCATCGCCAGGGCGGTGGCGCACGCGGTCGGCACCGCCGCGGCCTGCGTGTAGATCATGCCCTCGGGCATCCGGGCGACCGGGCCGTCCTCGGCGGCCAGCGCGTACTCGGCGTAGCTGCCGATGCCGCGCTCGACGTCGCGGAACATCCCGTACACCTGCTCGCCCTGCCGCAGCCGGGTGACGCCCTCGCCGACCGCCTCGACGACGCCGGCGCCGTCCTGGCCGAGGATGAGCGGGAACCGGGCCTCGGCGGAGTCCTTCAGCATCCCGTCGGCGATCTTCCAGTCGACCGGGTTGAGGCCCGCCGCGATCATCTTGACCAGGATCTCGCCGGGCCCGGGCTCCGGGCGCGGCAGGTGCGTGGGCGCCGGTGTGGCGCCGTATTCGGACACGGCGATGGCTCGCATGACGTCCCCCCGATGGACTGCGTTCTGGGATCCCCGCCAGATGATCTACCCAGGCGGTCGGCGATCACACGGAAGCGCAGGTCAGCCGGGTAGTCCGTGGCGCCGGCCGCCCGCCTCGTCGCGGTGCTTCTGCTTGCCGCTGCTGGGGCGCAGCGTGATCGTGTCGCCGGGCCGGGGCGACGACGGCGAGACGCCGGCGACCGTCCCCTTGGGGTACTCGGACTTGACGGGGTCGCCGATCCGCACCTTGAACCCGGCGCCGCGCAGCTTGGCGGCGGCGTCGCCGACCTTCAGCCCGCGCACGTCCGGCAGCTTGGCGCGCTCCTCGCCGGTGCCCTTGCTGAAGAAGTGCGGGGGCGGCTGGACGAACGGCGACCCGGCCGTGCCCTCCAGCGCGCCGATCATGCTCTGGTGCCAGATCGGCGCCGGGATCGTCGCGCCGTAGACGGGGCCGTAGCAGCGGCCGTCCATGCACAGGTCGGTCATCGGGTACTTGTAGCCGCCGCGCGGGTCGCCGACCCAGACGGCGGACGCCAGGTCCGGGGTGTAGCCGGCGAACCAGGCGGCGGAGAAGTCGTCGACGGTGCCGGTCTTGCCGGCGGCGGGGCGGCCGATGCCCTGCCCGGCGGCGGTGCCCTTGGTGAGCACGCCGCGCAGCACGTAGTTGACGGCGTCGGCGGTCTCCTTGTCCACGGCCTGCTCGCAGTGCGCGCTCGGCACCTTCAGCCGGTGCCCGGACGCGTCGGTGATCTGCGCGATCGCGACCGGCGAGCAGTACTTCCCGCGCGCGCCGAACGCGGCGTAGGCGGCGGCCAGCCGGACCGGCGAGACCGGGTTGATGCCGAGCGTGAACGACGGGTACTGCTGCAGCGGCTTGCCGGTGGCCTGCTTCATGCCGAACTTCTCGGCCATCTTGACGGTCGCGCACAGCCCGACCTTCTTCTCCAGCGCGAGGAAGAAGGTGTTCACCGAATGGTGCGTGCCGGTGACGATGCTGAACGGCTTGCCGCCCTCGCCGTCGCCCGCGTTGTGCAGCGAGGTGCCCGGGTCGCCGACCCGGTTGCCCTTGCAGTCGCGGTAGCCGACCGGCGTGAACTCCTTGGGCGCCATCAGCCGGGTGCCGAACGGCAGGCCCTCGTCGAGGGCGGCGGCCAGCGTGAAGACCTTGAACGTGGACCCGGCCTGCATGCCGATGCTGGAGCCGTGGTCGGCGTCGGCGGCGAAGTTGATCCAGGTCTTGCCGCGCACCTTGTCGGAGCCGAGCCGGCGGTCGACGACCATCGCCTTGACCCTGCCGGTGCCGGGTTCCACCATCGCCTCGGCGGCGGCCTTGTGCGCGGAGTTCTTCGCCGGGACGTGCGCGTCGACGGCGCGCTGCGCGGCCTTCTGCGCCTTCCGGTCCAGCGTGGTGCGGATGGTGAGGCCGCCGCGCTTCAGCAGCTTCTCCCGGTCGCCGGCCGTCTTGCCGAACACCGGGTTCGCGAGGATGTCGCGCTGGACGTAGTCGCAGAAGAACGGCGCCTCGCTGGTGACGCAGCCGCTCTTGACGTCCTGGACGTGCAGCTTGATCGGCTGCCGTTCGGTGGCGGTCGCGGTGGCCTGGTCGATGTAGCCGAGGTCGGCCATCCGCTGCAGGACGGTGTCGCGCCGCTGGCGGGCCGCCTCGGGGTGCCGGGTCGGGTCGTAGGCGAACGGGTACCGGACGATCCCGGCCAGCAGCGACGCCTCGGCGAGGTTCAGCTGCGAGGCGTGCTTGGAGAAGTAGCGGCGCGACGCCGCCTCGATGCCGTAGGCGCCCGCGCCGTAGTAGGCGATGTTGAGGTACCGCCGCAGGATCTCGTCCTTGGAGTAGCGCTTCTCCACCGCCACCGCGTACCGCAGCTCGCGGATCTTGCGGGCCGCCGAGATCTCCTTGGCCGCCCTCCGCTCGGTGGCCGAGTCGGCCTGGGTCAGCAGCAGGTTCTTCACGTACTGCTGGGTGATGCCGGACCCGCCCTGCGTGACCGCCCCGCTGCCGAGGTCGCTGACCAGCGCCCGCAGCGTGCCCTGCGCGTCGATGGCGCCGTGCTCGTAGAAGCGGCTGTCCTCGATCGCCACGACCGCCTTGCGGACCATCGGCGCGATCGCGTCGAACCGGACGTCGACCCGGTTCTGGTAGAAGAACGTCGCGACGGGGGTGCCGTCGGCGGCGAGGATCCGGGACCGCTGCGGCACGCCGGAGGTGTCCAGGTCGGCGGGGACGCCGTCGAACCAGCGGGCCGAGTCGCGGGCGTCGACCCCGGCCGTGCAGGCGGCCGGCAGCACCATCAGCGCGACGATGAGCCCGGCGAGCCCGCCGAGGACGCCCAGGCCGCGCAGCGCGCGGAGCTTCTCGGCGGGGGTCGTGGAGGCCGTCAGCACCCGGCGCCGGCGGCGCACCGGTGACCGGTACCCGTCCCCGCCGCCGTCCTCGGCCCCGTTCGGCACGCGCTCACTGTAAACGTGCGTCTCCGGCCGGACCACCCCATCGGCGATGTTCCGCCCGGATTTCCCCGAATCAGTCGCGCTGCCGCCGTCGTTCCCACGCTCTGACACGATCGCGGAATACCCGGGAAACGGCCCGCAACTCCGCTTCGGCGTCGAGTCCGCGATCAGCGGCCTCCCGGACCAGGGCGAATAGGCGTATTCCCAGGTCGTCCCCGGTGCCGGCGTCCTGACCGGTGGACGGCGCGAGATCGCCGGGGGCGCCCATCCGGCCGGCGCGGCGGTGCAGCTGCGCCGCCAGCGACAGCGACGGCTGGCCCATCGCGACGCCGTCCAGCGCCGAGGCCTCCGCGCCGCTCTTCTCCGCCCGCTCGGCCGCCTTGATCTGCTCCCAGTTCGCGTTGACCTCGTCGGCGCCGGACACCGACACGTCCCCGAACACGTGCGGATGCCGCCGGACGAGCTTGTCGACGATCCCGGCGGCGACGTCGTCGACGGTGAACGCGGTCTCGTCGGTGCGCTCGGCGGCCACCACCGCGTGGAACGCCACCTGCATCAGCACGTCGCCGAGCTCCTCGCGCAACGCGCCGTAGTCGCCGTTCTCGATCGTGTCGAGGACCTCGTAGGCCTCCTCGAGCAGGTACGGGACGAGGGTCTCGTGCGTCTGCTTGCGGTCCCACGGGCAGTCGCGGCGCAGCGTGTCCATCACCGCGACGAGGTCGAGCAGCCGCGCGCCGGGCAGGTCGTAGGAGCCGTGCAGCACCTCGACGTCCAGCGGGTCGTGCACGACGAGGGCGCCGATCTCGCGCATCAGGTCCTCGTCGCCCTCCGGCGCCGCGACCCACACCACGTCCCCGTCCCGCGCGGCGGCGACCAGCGCGGCCGGATCCGGGACGGCCGTCTCCTCGGCGGCGGCCCCGGCGTCGCGCAGGTACGGCAGCAGCGGATGGCCGGGCCGCACGAGCACCCGCCCCGCCGAGCGGAGCACGTCCCACGCCTTCCAGGTCAGCAGTCCCGGCGCGACCCGGTGCGTGGTCGCGAGCAACGTCAGGCTCATGCGCTCCCCCTGCGGGGGGACGACCCCCCGCACCCCCCGTTCGCTCCGCTCATGTTCCTGCGGTACCCGTTTCGGCGGAGGACAGCTTGTAGACGACGGGGCCGATGTCGACCTTCGCCGGGTCGTACCGGCCGAACCTCGGGTTGATCTCGATGTGCATGCCGTCCGCGGTCTGCTGGAACAGCTGTCCCCACTGCTGCGCGGCCCGCTGCGTCAGCGGGCTCTGCGCGTTGTCCAGGTCGGCGCCGAACTTCTGCATCACCACGGTCTGCGTGGCGATGAAGCGCGCCAGGTCGCGGGCGCGCGACCGCGGCAGCCCGCTGGCCAGCGTGATCGACGCGGCGCCGCCGCGCTGGTCCATGAGCGCCGCGGTCTGGTCGGCGAGCCCGTCCGGCACCGACACCCCCGCCCGCCGGGCGACCCGGTCGGCGACGCGGAAGTTCACCAGCAGGCTCAGCGCGCCCTGCATGTCCGTCTCGGAGTCCTGGCCGCCGAGGTCCGGCGCGAGGCCGCCGGAGTTCGCCCGGATCTGGTTCGCGATCGGGTCGTCCTTGAACTGGCCGCGCCAGTCCCGGACGGTCCGGTCGAGGGAGGTGACGGTGATGCGGTCGCCGCCGACGACGGCGGCGCTGCCGACGCGGGTCTGGCCGCCGCAGCCGGCCAGCGCGCCGGCCGCCACGACGGCGGCCACCGCTACCTTCAGGGACTTACCGGGCACGGAATCCTCGTCTCGTCGTTCGTCGCCGCAGGCCGCCCGGCGCAGCCGGGACCGCCGCGTTCCCGATCACTGGGGTCCGGGGCAGCCTATCCCCGCCCGGCGGGCGCGGGCGAGGCCTCCAGGAACAGCGCCTCGACCAGGTCGGTCGCCCACTTCAGCAGCTCCTGGTCGCGCAGCGGGCGGCCGCCGAGCGGCGCCGTCTTCGGCGCGGGCACCAGCAGCGTGTCGGTGGCGGGCTTCAGGATGCTCTTCGGGTAGAGCCGCTGCAACCGGACCTGCCGGGAGTCGGGCAGCCGCGCCGGCATGAACTTGATGTGGTTGCCCTGGACGGTGACGTCGGACAGCCCGGCCCGGCGCGCCTTGGCCCGGAACCGGGCGACCTCCAGCAGGTTCAGCACCGGGACGGGCAGCGGCCCGAACCGGTCCTTCAGCTCGTCGTGCACGGCGCCGATCTCGTCCTCGGACGTGATCGCCGCGATCCGCCGGTAGGCGTCCAGCCGCAGCCGCTCCCCCGGCACGTACTCGTGCGGCAGGTGCGCGTCGACGGGCAGCTCGACCTTGGTCTCGACGGCCTCCGGCGCGGCGCCGCCCTCCTTCAGGTCCCGGACGGCCTCGCCGACCATCCGGACGTACAGGTCGAACCCGACGCCCGCGACGTGCCCGGACTGCTCGGCACCGAGGATGTTGCCGGCGCCGCGGATCTCCAGGTCCTTCATCGCGACGTACATGCCGGCGCCGATCTCGGTGTGCTGCGCCAGCGTCGCGAGCCGCTCGTGCGCGGTCTCGGTCAGCGGCTGCTCCGGCTGGTAGAGGAAGTAGGCGTAGGCGCGCTCCCGGCCGCGGCCGACGCGCCCGCGCAGCTGGTGCATCTGCGACAGCCCGTACATGTCGGCGCGGTCGACGATCAGCGTGTTGGCGTTCGGGACGTCCAGCCCCGACTCCACGATCGTCGTCGCGACGAGCACGTCGTAGTTCTTCTCCCAGAAGTCGACCATGACCTTCTCGAGCTCGTGCTCGTTCATCTGGCCGTGCGCGGTCGCGACCCGCGCCTCCGGGACGAGCCTGGCGAGGTTCGCCGCGACCTTGTCGATCGACCGGACCCGGTTGTGCACGAAGAACACCTGGCCCTCGCGCAGCAGCTCGCGGCGGATCGCGGCGGCGATCTGCTTCTCCTCGTACGGGCCGACGAACGTCAGCACCGGGTGCCGCTCCTCCGGCGGCGTGAGGATCGTGGACATCTCCCGGATGCCGGTGAGGCCCATCTCCAGCGTCCGCGGGATCGGCGTCGCCGACATGGCGAGGACGTCGACCTGCGTGCGCAGCCGCTTCAGCTCCTCCTTGTGCTCGACGCCGAACCGCTGCTCCTCGTCGATGATCACCAGGCCGAGCTTCTTGAACTTCGTCTGCGCCGACAGGATGCGGTGCGTGCCGACCACCACGTCGACGGTGCCGTCGGCGAGGCCCTGGAGCGTCGCGTCGATCTCCCCGTCGGTCTGGAACCGGCTGATCGGCTTCACCACGACGGGGAACGCCGCGAACCGCTCGCTGAACGTCGACAGGTGCTGCTGGACGAGCAGCGTCGTCGGCACCAGCACCGCGACCTGCATCCCGTCCTGGACGGCCTTGAACGCCGCGCGGACCGCGATCTCGGTCTTGCCGTAGCCGACGTCGCCGCAGATCAGCCGGTCCATCGGGACGGGCTTCTCCATGTCGCCCTTGACCTCGTCGATGGCGGCGAGCTGGTCGGGCGTCTCCACGTACGGGAAGGCGTCCTCCAGCTCGCGCTGCCACGGGGTGTCGGCGCCGAACGCGTGCCCGGGGCTCGCCATCCGCGCCGAGTACAGCCGGATCAGCTCCCCGGCGATCTGCTTGACGGCCTTGCGGGCGCGGGACTTGGCCTTCTGCCAGTCGGCGCCGCCGAGCCGGTGCAGGCTGGGCGCCTCGCCGCCGACGTAGCGGGTGAGCTCCTCCAGCTGGTCCGTCGGGACGAACAGCCGGTCGCTCTTGGCGTACTCCAGGATCAGGTACTCGCGGGTGGCGCCCTGCACCGTCCGGCTGACCATCTCCACGTACCGTCCGACGCCGTGCTGCTCGTGGACGACGTAGTCGCCGGGCTTGAGCTGGAGCGGGTCGATGCCGCCGCGCCGCCGCGACGGCATCCGGCGGACGTCCTTGGTGGAGGACTTCTGGCCGGACAGGTCCGTCTCGGTCAGCACCGCGAGCTTGACCGACTCCCAGACGAAGCCGGTCTCCAGCAGCCCGGTCGCGACGTTGACGACGGACGGTTCGGGCGCCCCGGGCAGGTCGGTCAGCCGCGCGCCGAGGCCCTCCTCGCCGACGAGCTGGACGAGCCGCTCGGCCGGACCGTGCCCGGCGGTGACCATGACGACCCGCCAGCCGCCGTCGATCCAGCCCTTGACGTCGCCGACGACCCGGGTGGTGTCGCCGCGGTACGCCTCGGCCGCGTGCACGCCGAGGGCCAGCGCCTCGGCCTGCTCCTCCACGAGGGACTGGCCGCCGGGCTCGCCGGTGCCGTCCCCGCCGCGCGTTCCGGGGTTCAGCGCGGTGACGCTCCAGCGCGGCAGGCCCAGCTCGGTGCTGTGCAGCCGCACCTCCTCCAGCGACCGGAACGCGGCGGCGCCGAGGTCGATGGGCGCCTCGCCGCCGGCGGCGGCGTTCACCCAGCTCGCCTCGAGGAACTCCTGGCTGGTGCGGACCAGCTCGACCGAGCGGGTGCGGATGCGCTCGGGCTCGCACACCAGCAGCGCCGAGCCCTCCGGCAGCAGGTCGGTGAGCAGCTCCATGCTCTCGGCGAGGACGGGCGAGAACGCCTCCATGCCCTCGACGGTGTCGCCGTCGGCGATCCGGCCGAGGATCTCCTCCAGCGCCGGGTGCTCCCGCGCCAGCAGCCGCGCGCGCTCGCGGACCTTCTCGGTCAGCGGCAGCTCGCGGCAGGGCGGCGCCCACAGCCCGTCCTGCGCGACCTCCAGCGACCGCTGGTCGGCGGCCTTGAAGTAGCGGATCTCCTCGACGGTGTCGCCCCAGAACTCCACCCGCAGCGGGTGCTCCTCGGTGGGCGGGAACACGTCCAGGATGCCGCCGCGCACGGCCAGCTCGCCGCGCTTCTCGACCAGGTCGACGCGGTGGTACCCGGCGTCCACGAGGCGGCGGACGGTGTCGTCCATGTCGGCGTCCCCGCCGGACACGAGCCGGACCGGCTCCAGGTCCGCGAGGCCCGACACGATCGGCTGCAGGACGGCGCGGACCGGCGTGACGACGACGTCCAGCGCGCCGCCCTTGCCGGGGACGTCCGCTCCCGCCTCCTCCTCGGTGGGCGCGTCGGCCGCGTTCGGGTGGACGAGCCGGCGCAGCACCGCCAGCCGCTGCCCGACCGTGTCGGAGCGGGGCGACAGCTTCTCGTGCGGCAGCGTCTCCCAGGCCGGGAAGTGCGCCACCCGGCCCGCGCCGATCAGGCTGGTCAGCGCGGCGGTGAGGTCCTCGGCCTCGCGGCCGGTCGCGGTCACCGCCAGCACCACGCCGTGCCGCCCGCCGGGGCCGCCGGAGGCGGCGCCGACCGCGCGGCTCAGCGCCGCGGCGAGGATCGGCCAGGTGGCGGGGGGCGCGACGATCTCGGTGTCGAGGCCCGCCTGCTTCAGCGCGCGGTCCAGTTCAGGGTCGGCGCACGCAAGATCAACAAGTCCAGAAAGCGTCATATTCGCCCGTAAGTTCGCATTCACCCCGAGGGGCAGGGCAGCCCGAAGCACCGGAAATCCGCGAGCGGACCCGGTACCCGTACCAGACTACGCGCCCCCCGACGGCCCTCGCGCTGGAGATACCGCAGGCGGGACGCGGGACGCGCGCCGGACGGGGCGGTTCGCGGAGGGCGACACGGCGGTTACCAAGAATGCGCAAATAGCGGACAGAGCGCAGTCGGACGATTACGCTGCGAGATTGTGACCGATCTGCGTACGCCGCCGGTCAACGACGGCGATCTCTTCTCAGAACGCGCGAGGCAGTACGCACTGGAGAAGCCCCTGCAGCGGATCCACATCCTGGAGGCGGGCTGCGGCTGGGGCACCGGACTGGACCTCGGCGGCCGCGACCGCCTGGTGACCGGGGTCGACCTGGAGTCCCCGGAGCTGCGCGCGCACGCCTGCGAGCGGCCCGACCTCGACGAGTGGCACCTCGGCGACCTGCGCACGGTCCCGATGCCGCCGCGCGCCTACGACATCGTGCACGCGAGCTACCTGGTCGAGCGGGTCCCGCACGCCGAACTCGTCCTCGACCGGTTCGTCGCCGCGCTCAAGCCGGGCGGGCTGCTGCTCGTCCACCTGCGCGACCGCGACACCGCGTTCGGCTTCCTCGACCGCCACCTTCCGCGCTGGATGCACGCCGCCGGCCGGCGCAGGCGGGCGCGTCCCGCCCGGGCCGCGCGCGGCGCGCACGCCCGCGTCCCCGCCCCCGCCGACGGCGCGGCGGAGACCGCGGGCCCGGCGGCCGAACCGGCCGCGCTCGCGCGGGAGGGCCGGCCCGAGGAGCGCACGGCGCCGCCCGAGCCGCGCGCCGGACGGGCCCGGCCGCCGCAGCCGCCGCCCGCGATCTACGACAAGGTCGCGTCCCGGCAGGGCATGCAGTGGTACTGCGTGATGCGCGGGCTGATGATCTCCGAGGAGTACGCCTCCCGGCAGGCCATCGACGCGCTCGGGGCCGGAACCGGCCTCACCGACCTGCTGTGCCGGCTGGTGGCGAAGGCCAGCCGGGGGCGCCTCACCGCAGACCACAGCGACATCACCCTCGTCATCCGCAAGCCGGAGAACCGGTTCGCCCGGGTCATCTGACGGGGCCGGGGATGCGGGCACCGCCGCGACCGCAGTAATTTGGCGGAAATCGACCCTTGACCTGCATCGGCCCGGCGCCCGCGCCGGGCGGGATCGGAGACCGCGGTGACCGCCGAAGCCGGCCTTCCCGACACGCTGCGCGACCTGCCCGGGTGGGCCCCGGACGCGGTGGAGCTCGCCGACCTGGAGCTGCTGCTCGCGGGCGTGTACCGGCCGCTGACCGGCTTCCTCGGCTCGTTCGACGCCGCGATGGTGATCGCCGGCGGCCGGCTCGCCGACGGGACGCCGTGGCCGGTGCCGGTCACCCTGTCGGTGCCGAAGGAGCTGACCGCGCACGAGCGGATCGTCCTGCAGGACCCGGAGGGCGTGCCGCTGGCCGTGCTGGAGGTCGCCGAGGCCTGGCAGGACCCGACGTCGCAGGGCTGGCGGCTCGCGGGGCCGCTGCGGGCCCTCCGCTCCCCCGCGCACGGACCGTTCCACTCCCTGCGCCGCCGCCCCGACGAGCTGGACCCGGTGGACGGCCCCGTCCTCGCGGTCGCCGCCCGCGAACCCCTGCACCGCAAGCAGCTCGGCCAGATCCGGCAGGTCGCCGAGCAGCTCGGCGCCGGGGTGCTGGTACTGCCGCTGCTGAGCGGCGAGCACGACGAGTCGCTCGTCCGGGCGCTGCTGGGCGTCCGCAAGGAGCTGCCGGACGGGACGCGGATCATCCCGGTGCCGCTTCCCCGCCGCGGCGACGACGGGCGCGACCTGCTGCTGCGCGCGCACGTCGCCGCCGCGTACGGCGCCACGCACCTGCTCGCCGAGCAGGAGATCGAGGACGCCGCGATCCCGGTCGTGGTGCCCGAGCCGTGGGCCTATGACGCCGACGTGGAGATCTGGCGCCCGGTCGCGCGGATCGAGCCCGACCACGTGCAGGCCGAGCTGACCGCCGAGCGGCTCGGCGAGCTGCTGGACGCCGGCGAGCCCGTCCCGGACTGGTTCACCCCGCCGGCGGTCGCCGCGGAGCTGGCGCGGGCCCGGCCGCCCAAGCACTCGCGCGGCGTCACGGTGTTCTTCACCGGCCTGTCGGGGTCGGGCAAGTCCACGGTGGCGCGGGGGCTGGCGGACGCGCTGGTCGAGCGCGGCGGCCGGACGGTCACGCTGCTCGACGGGGACGTGGTGCGGCGGATGCTGTCGGCGGGCCTGACGTTCTCCAAGGCCGACCGCGACCTGAACATCCGGCGGATCGGGTTCGTCGCGGCGGAGATCACCCGGCACGGCGGGGTGGCGATCTGCGCGCCGATCGCCCCGTACGCGGCGACCCGCGCGGAGGTGCGGCGGATGGTGTCGGCGGCGGGCGACTTCGTCCTGGTGCACGTCTCGACGCCGCTGGAGGAGTGCGAGCGGCGCGACCGCAAGGGCCTGTACGCCAAGGCGCGGGCCGGGCAGATCCCGGAGTTCACCGGCATCTCCGACCCGTACGAGGTGCCGGACGACGCCGACCTCGCGCTGGACACCTCGGCGATGGCGCCGGACGAGGCGGTCGGGCGGGTCCTCGACCTGCTGGTCGCGGGCGGCTGGGTCCGTCCCGAGTAGTCCTCTTTCGCCCCACGAGGCGTAGATCGTCTCTTTGGTCGCGTTTGTCGCGGTGCACCCGGGTTAACAGACCCGGGTAGCATCCCGTACCTTGTAGGCGAGTTTTCCTATATAGCCGGTAGGCCATGCTGCTGTAGGGGGTGAAGGCGCGTGGACTTCGACTGGACCATGGCCCTCGGCTCGTTCCTGGTCGCCATCGTCGTCGGCCTCACGGGCATGGGCGGCGGCGCGCTGATGACCCCGATGCTCGTGACGTTCTTCGGCGTCAGCCCGCTCGCGGCCGTCTCCAGCGACCTCGTGGCCGCCGCGGTGATGAAACCGGTCGGCAGCGCCGTGCACTACCGGCAGGGCACGATCAACATGCGGCTGGTCGGCTGGCTGTGCGCCGGCTCGGTGCCCGCCGCCTTCTGCGGCGTGCTGCTGGCCCGCGCCCTCGGGCACGGCGACGGCGTCGAGAACCTGATCAGCAAGGCGATGGGCGTCGCGCTGCTGATCGCCGCCGGCGGCCTGGTCGTCCGCGGCCTGCTCGCCCGCCGCGACGGCGGCCGTCCCGGCGCCGGGGACGGCGAGGCGCCCGAGATCCGGATCCGGCCGGTGCCGACCGTGCTGATCGGGCTCGTCGGCGGCCTGGTCGTCGGCATCACCTCGGTCGGCTCCGGCTCGCTGATCATCGTCGCGCTGCTCGCGCTCTACCCGGCGCTCAAGGCCAACCAGCTGGTCGGCACCGACCTGCTGCAGGCGGTGCCGCTGGTGTTCGCCGCCGCGCTCGGCCACCTGCTGTTCGGCGACTTCCAGATGCAGGTCACCGCCGCGCTGCTGGTGGGCTCGATCCCCGGCGTCTACCTCGGCTCGAAGATCTCCTCGCGCGCCCCCGGCGGCCTCATCCGCCGCGTGCTGGCGCTGGTGCTGGTCGCGTCCTCGCTGAAGATGTTCGGCGTCGGCGCCGTCCCGATCGCGTGGACGCTGGTCGTGCTGGCCGCCGGCACCGTCGCCTTCTGGCTGGCCGGACGGCGCCGCGCGGACCGGGCGGTGGACGGGAAGACGGCGGCCGACGCCCCGCAAGCCCGTACATCCGCCCCCGCCACGTCGGCCGACGAGTACGTCTCCTGATCAGGCGTTCGGGGCGGTCGCCCCGGAGGGCTGGGACGCCGCCGCCAGCGGAGCCTCCGGCTCCGGCGCAGCCGGAACACCCCGGCGCGGCGGGTCGCCCTTGCGCAGCATCCGCCACAGCATCACGGCGGAGATGAGGCCGCCGGCGCCCAGGCAGTACGGGGCGATCGCGGCGTGCCCGGGGTCGGCGACCAGCAGGCCGAGCAGCACCGCGAGGCCGGTGAGGCTCTCCACGCCGCGGATCACGAACACCGACCGGGACTGCTTGCGGGCCGTCGCCAGGCTGGCCAGCGGCAGCGTGCAGGAGAAGCAGACCGAGTAGACCGCCCAGCCGCCGAGCGCGACCCGGTCCACCGCGAACGACCCGCCGGTCACCACCGGCCCGAGCCAGCCCACCAGCGCGATCCCGCCGAGGCTCATCACCAGCGCGATCCCCGACATCAGCGCGCAGGCCCGCACCGCCTGCCGGGCGCGCATCGGCCGCCCGTCCCGCTCGGCCTTGGCGAAGTCGCCGAGCAGGAACCAGCCCGCGCCGTTGACGAACGTCAGCGCGGGCGACAGCAGCAGCCGCGCCGCCTCCACCCCGGCCAGCGCGGCGGTCGAGGCGAACCCGGCGATCATCACGCGGGCCAGCAGCAGCGCGGTCGGCCGGATCCCGGCCTGCACCGACCGCCACCAGGAGAACCCGAGGATCTCGCGGAACGCGGTGCCGCGCAGCGAGGCGAGCGCGTACTCGCTCGCCGGCAGCCGCAGCCGGGCCAGCGCGATCGAGCACAGGCAGCCGAAGCACATCGCGCCGAGCAGCAGCTCCACCGAGGCGCCCATGCCGCTGCCGAGAGCGGCGCCGAGCGCCGCCAGCGTCATCACCAGGTAGCAGGCGTCGTTGATCGTCAGCCGCCAGAACTCCATCCGCGCGGTGAAGATCCGCCGCCCGGTCTCGTTCAGCAGCCAGAGCGCCACCAGCAGCGCGAACAGCGCGATCCCGGCCGGCCCGGCGAGGCCCATCACGGCCGCGACGACGGCACCGGCGGCCGCGCCCGCCACGACGGTGCCCAGCACCGACAGCAGCAGCGCGCCGCGCACCCGCGGCTCGAACCGGTCGAACACCGTCAGGGTGTCGCCGACCCAGCTGGTCTGCACCGAGGTGATCATGACGATGATCGAGAAGAACAGCGCGTAGGCGCCGTAGCCGGACGCGCCGAGCGTGCGGGCGGCCAGCGACTGCACGACCAGGCTGCCGCCCGCGGTGACGAACTGCACGGCGACGGCGCCGCCGGCGGACGCCAGCAGCCGCCCGGCCCGGCCCGCGATCCGCTTGCCGCGGCCCCCGCCGGGCACGGGCCCGGACGCTTCGCCGGGCAGCACGCCGTCCGGAAGGGCGGGGAGGTCGACCGCCGTCTCGACCGTGCTCTCAGGGGTGCTCAAGCTCCGTCCCGAAGCCCCCTGCGTCACCTGTCCAGGTCGTAGTGCATCAGGGACGTGTCGCCTTTTCCCTTGCCGGACCCGCTGCCCGGCTCGGGCTTGCCTCCCCTGCCCTTGTCGGACACGGGCTTGTCGGACACCGGCTTGTCGGCGGGCGGCTTGTCCGCGCCGGGCGCCTTGCCGCCGAGCAGGTACAGCGGGTCCTCGGCGGTGCGGGTCGGGTCGCCGCCGTCGGGCCACAGCTCGGCGGCGATGTCGGAGGCGGGCCGCTTGTCGGCCTCGGCGGGCTTGTCGCCGCGGCCCTTCGGCGCGGCCTTGCGCGGCGCCTTCCCGGACGGCGGCTTGGCCGGCGGCGTCTTCGGCGCGCCGGACGCGCCGTTCCCGGTGGGCGCCCCGTTGCCGGCCACCCGCGTGCCGCGCGGGCCGGAGGACGAGCGCGACGACGTCGCGGGCGCCCCGGCCCCGTTCGCGCGCGACGACCGGCCGCGCTCCGGCGGGAGGGGCGGCGGCGGGACGGCCGGGACCGCCTGGGTGGCCGACGCGGGCGGCGCGACCGGCCCGCCGCGCGCCTCCTCGGGGGCCCAGCCCCGCCCGGCGGCGGAGTCGGCGGGCGGCGCGGCCCGGCGGGCGCGGCGGCCGCGGCCCCGTTCGGGCGGCGGCTGCTCGTCGGCGTACCCGTCGTAGGCGTCGGAGCGGTAGTCGGTGCGGTAGTCGTCCGCCGGCGAGGGCGGGCGCCCGTCGCCGATGGACCGGCGGCCCTGGTAGGACCGGCCCGCCGGAAGCTCGGGCATCGGGGTGCCCGGCGCGCCGAGCGCCCCGCCGGGGACCCCGCCCGGTACCCCGCCCATCGCCGGGGCCGGTCCGCCGAGGACCTGGCCGCGGGGCCGGGAGGAGGCGCGCAGGAACGACACGACGCAGGCCAGGATCGCGCCGACGGCGAAGCCGATCGCGCCGTTCTGCGGCAGCTTGCTCGGCGTCGGCGCGGTCGGGTCGGCGCTGTCGGTGAACTGGACGCCGTCGTTGTTCTTCGACCGGGCCGACAGCAGGCCGCTCTCGTCCGACTGCATCTTCGCGAGCTGGCTCGCCAGCAGCTTGTAGGCGTGCGTGCCCGCCTGCGTCGACTGCATCTGCTCGGTGATCTTCGTCTCCAGCTCCTTCAGCCCCTTGATCTGCTCATCGAGGTTGCTGTTGTTCGTGGAGACGGTGACGTCCTGGTAGGCCTGCAGCACCGCGTTGGCGATGACGGCGGCCTCGGGCATGTTCGAGCCGTTGGCGGTGACGACGACGACGCCGCCGTCCGGCTTGCTGGAGGTCTTCACCCGGCCGCGCAGCTGCTCGCCGGTGAGGCTCGGGCCGTGCTTGCTCTTGACGATCTCGGCGGCGCGGGCCATCACCGGGGTGGAGCCGGCGAACGCCGCGCGCTGCGCGGTGTAGGCGGCGTAGCCCTGCCCGGAGACCACGCCCATGCGCAGCGCGTTGTTGTTGTTGGTCGGGTCGGTGACCGCGAACCGGGCGGTGGCGGTCGCGCCGCCGAACAGGATCTGGGTGGCCGCGACGGAGGCGAGGACGCTGGCCAGCACGATGATGAGCGACATCAGCCGGTAGCGCCAGACCGCCTCGACGAGGCTGATCTCCGGTGTAACGGGGTTCTGTGCTGTCATCGGATGCTCTTGGAGTCCTCAGGTGGCCGTGGGCGGTTGGGGGGCGGCTTCGGATCCGGCGAGCTGGCGGACGGCGTCCCGCAGCTCGCGGTGGTAACGGTCCTTGCCGAAGCGCCGGGCGGCGTCGGCGCCGGCCCGCTTGGCCATGGCCAGCGCGCCGTTCCAGTCGTCCAGCAGCCGGGCGATCCCGGCCGCCAGGGCGGCGGGGTCGTCGGGGGCGACCAGCACCCCGTTCTCGCCGTCGGCGACGATCTCCACCAGCCCCTGGGTGGCGCTGGCGACCACCGGCCGGCCGGCGAGCATCGCCTCGACGGCGACGTTACCGAAGGGTTCGACGCGCGAGGGGACGATCGCGATGTCCGCCGCGCCGAACGAATTCCAGACCGACGGGCGGAAACCCGCGAACTCCACCGCGCCGTCGTCGCCGGCGAGGGCCCGCAGTTCCTCCTCGAACCATTCATATCCAGGGAAGACGCTCCCGACCAGGGTCAGGTTCGCATCGTAGCCGCGATCACGCAGTGATCGGACGGCCCGGACGGCGACGTCGGTGCCCTTGCGCGGCGACAGCCGGCCGGCGAGGACGATCCGCGCGGGCCCGGCGAGGTCGGCGCGCGGCGGCTCGACCGGCCCAGGCGGCTCCTCGACGCCGTTGTAAATGATCTGCGCGTTCCGCCCGGCGGAGCCGAGCGCGGCGGCGCTGGCCCGGCTGTTGACGACGACGGTGCGGGCGAACCGCAGCGGCATCGACAGCGCGGCGCGCACCGGGCCGGGCACGTCGTCCTCGGCCTCGTGGACGTGGCACAGCGCGGGCACGCGGGCGAGCCGCGCGGCGAGCAGCCACAGCGGGATCGTCACGGTGTTGACGTAGAGGGCCGCGGCCCGCTCGCGGCGCAGCAGCCGCCACGCCCGGGGCAGCGCCCGGCTCGCGGCGAACGCCAGCCGCACGAGGCCGAACGGCGACATGTACGACTTGCGCAGGACCGGGACGGGCAGCACGACCACCTCGGCGCCCGCGTCCCTCAGCACCGGTGAGAGCGGCCCGTCCTCCGGCAGCGTCACGATGACGCGGCGGCCGGGGACCAGTGCGCGCACCGACTCCACGAGCATTCTGTCGGAGCCGTACAGATCGGGCGACGGATGCGCCAGCACCACCGCGGACCTCGGGTCCCGTTCGGCCACTTGCCCTCCTTCTGGCGATCCAGCCCCCTGGATACCAGTCTCCCGCAACCTTCAGATTAACTGTCGTTCACCGCAGGGACGTGCAACCCCCCTTCCGCATAATCTGTGCGGATCAATCACAAAGTGTCGGTATGGCTGGGGGTCAGGGTGCGCATCGCCATGGTAGGGACTCGCGGAGTCCCGGCGCGGTACGGCGGTTTCGAGACGGCGGTGGAGGAGATCGGCAAGCGGCTCGCCGCCGCCGGGCACGAGGTCACCGTCTACTGCCGGGGCGAGCGCCACCCCGAGCCGGAATATCTGGGAATGCGCCTGGTGTACCTGCCGGCGATCGAGAAGAAGGTCGCCGAGACGCTCAGCCACACCGGGCTGTCGGTGCTGCACGCCTTCCGCGGCAAGATCGGCAGGGAGGGCGCGGACGTCGCGCTGCTGTTCAACGCGGCGAACGCGCCGATGCTGCCGATCCTGCGGACGCTGCGGATCCCGGTGGCCACGCACGTCGACGGCCTGGAGTGGAAGCGCACCAAGTGGAGCGGGACCGGGCAGAAGTACTACCGGGCCGCGGAGTCGATGGCGGTGCGCTGGTCGGACGCGCTGATCGCGGACGCCGTCGGCATCCAGGACTACTACCGCGAGCGGTTCGACGCCGACACGGTGTTCATCCCGTACGGCGCGCCCATCCTGGCGGGCACGGACACCGCGAAGCTGGCGGAGGCGGGGTACGAGCCGGGCGGGTTCCACCTGGTCGTCGCCCGGTTCGAGCCGGAGAACCACGTGCACCTGGCGGTGGAGGGGTACCGGCGCAGCAGGGCCGAGAAGCCGCTGGTCGTGGTCGGTTCGGCGCCGTACGCCGACGAGTACACCGCGCAGGTGAAGGAGCTGGCGGGCGACGACCCGCGCATCACCTTCATGGGCGGCGTGTGGGACCAGGACCTGCTGGACGCCCTGTACGCGGGCGCGCTCACCTACGTCCACGGGCACTCGGTCGGCGGGACGAACCCGTCGCTGCTGCGCGCCATGGGCGCGGGCGCGTCGGTGCTGGCCTTCGACGTGAACTTCAACCGCGAGGTGCTGGGCGAGGAGGCGGGCCGCTTCTTCGGCGACGCGGCGGAGCTGGCGGCGCAGGTCGAGGCGGCGGAGGCCGATCCGGGCGCGGCGGCCGACCGGGGCACGGCGGCGCGCAAGCGGGCCGCGGAGCGGTACGTGTGGGACGACGTCGCGGCGTCCTACGAGCGGCTGTGCGAGGACCTGGTGGCCGGTCGCCGGACGCGCAAGACCATTCGCGGCAAGTGACGACATGACCGAGCAGATGACCACATCTGGTCACGCATTCATCCGGCCCCGGATGGGCACCGGCAACGTCCTCGTCCCGGCCGGGTCGCGGCGCGGGGCGCTCGCCGGCGTCTCGCTGTTCACCCGCTCCAAGCTGCCCGCGCTGGCCGCGCAGTGGGCGATGTACGGCGCCGTGGCGGTCGCCGGGCCGCGCGTCCTGCCCGGCTCCCGCGTCCGCTGGGAGCCGCCGGGCGGGCCGGAGCGGTGGCGGACGCTGGTGGAGCGGATCGGCGCGTTCGACGGCCTGGCCCTCTACGAGCGCCCGCAGGCGTCCCGGACGGGACTGGCGGCGGTACTGCTGCGCGACGGGCGGCCCACCGGGTTCCTCAAGCTGCGCGACGACCCGGGCGAGCTGGACCGCGAGCAGCGGGCGCTGTCGGCGTTCCCCGAGGGCCGGGCGGACGGCTTCCGCGTCCCCCGCGTCCTGGACCGCGACGCGACCGCCGGCTGGCACTGGATGGTCATCGAGGCGATGCCGCCGCGTCCGGCCCGCCCGGTGCGCGGCGTCGCGCTGGCGCCGCTGCTGGCGGACCTTCAGCGGCGGCTGGCCGCGGTGCTGCCCCGCCCGGCGGACGTCCCGGGCCACTGGGCGCCGATGCACGGCGACCTGACGGCGTGGAACCTGCGGCACTGCGGACGGGGCCTGCCGTGGCTGATCGACTGGGAGGACGCGGCGTGGGCGCCGCCGGGCGCCGACCTCGTCTACTACGAGGCGACGCACGCCACCGTGTTCGGCAAGCCGTCCGGGCGCGACGACCTGAGCGGGGTCGCGGAGGCGGCGGAGTTCTGGCTGAAGCGGGTCGCGCAGCGCTCCGCCGGCGACCACGACGCGGCCTTCAACACGCGCCTGAGCGACATCCTGAGGTCGCTCGGGACGGCCTGATCCCGCCGATCCCGCACGCACAGGAACGCGCCCCGGTGCCGCTCACCGGGGCGCGTTCTCGTGTCACGCGTTCAGCTGAGGCCGTATCTCACCAGGTCACGGCTGCGGACGCCGGGCCGGTGATGGTGTTGCCCAGCGGGTCCTTCACACGGATCCGGTAGGTGTGCTTGCCCTTCGCGGCCTTGGTGTCGGTGAAGGTCATCGACGGCTCGTCCCAGAACTTCGACAGCCGCTTGACGGAGGTCAGCGCGGTGGTCGAGCTGTCGCGCAGCACCTCGTAGTGCAGCCACCCGTTGTCCATGTCCCAGGTGCCCGTCCAGGACACCTTCAGCCCGGTGGACGTCTTGGACACGGTCGGCGCCTTGATGTCGGTGGTCGGGCCGACCTTGTTCGGCGCCTGCGCCTTGATCGCGAACCGCACGAGGCCGGCCTGCGCCGTCCCGTTCACGTTCGGGAACTCGCCGCCCATCGCGACGTAGGTGCTGTTGCCCGTGACGGCCCACGCCGCCTGGTACTGCTTGGTGAAGGAGCCCATGCCGAGCTTGGGGAACCAGTCGAGCAGCTGCGGGATCGGCTGCTTGCTGTAGTTGCTGTTGGTGCCCGGCTTGGCCTGGTCGGTGCCGCGCGCGTCGAAGGTCTCGGCGAGCGTGCGGTGGAAGGTCTTCGGGTTGGTCTCCCCGAACGCGCCGAGCGAGGAGCAGTCGTGCGGGTGCCCGACGCTGTAGACCGTCTGGCCGACGGGCAGGATGCCGTAGGTCGCGCCGTAGCAGTTGTCCAGCCACACCAGGGCGCCGGTGTCGGCCTTGGCGGCGAACCGGCCGTCGAACCAGTGGTACAGCTCGCCGTCGGCCGCGCCGTAGACGACGCCGTCCTGGATCCGCAGGTCGGTCACGTAGGAGAACCCGCCCTCGCCGTCCTTGGCGGGGATCGGCTTGCTGCTCCACGGCAGCGTCCCGCCGTTGGTCGCGCTGACCGCGCCGATGCCGACGTGCGCCGCGCCGTTCAGCTGCTGGAACCGGCCGCCGACGATCACCCGGTCGCCGGCGACCGCCAGCGCGTACACCTCGTCGTCGTTGGCGGCGGGCTTCCAGGTGTCGATGTTGGACCCGTCGGAGGCCTTCACGGCGGCGAGCCGCGTCCGCGCCTTGCCGTTGACGTTGAAGAAGTTGCCGCCGACGTACACCGTCGAGTTCGTGGCGGCGATGGCCCGGACGCGGTTGTGCACGTTCGGCGCGAAGGAGTCGACGAGCTTGCCGGTCGCGGTGTCGAACGCCGCGAGGTGGTTGTGCGCCTTGCCGTCGACCTTGGTGAAGTCGCCGCCCACGTAGACGCGCTTGCCGTCCGGGGAGGCCATGAGCCGCAGGCCCTGGCCGTCGAGCGTGTGCACGAACGAGGTGCTGAGCTTCCCGGTCGTCAGGTCGAACGCCATGATGTTGCCGCGCGCGACCTCGCCGGCCCCGCCCGCCTTGACGCCGGCCGGGCGCGCCTTGGTGAAGTTCCCGGTCGCGTAGACCGTGTTCCCGACGGTCGCCATGCTCCACACGACGCCGTCCACCTGGGCCGTCGGCAGCGGGTCCGCGCTGACGGTCGCGGGCACTCCGCTGGCGGGCATGGTGTCGGCCGTGGCCGTGCCCAGCGGCATGAATGCGGCTCCCACGAGCGAGAGTGCGGCGGCGGCCCCCAGGCTCGCGCGCACGCTGGTACGGCGCAGTCGTAGATGAGCTCTCACGAGTCGGTTCCCCTAAAAGCACGTGACCCCGGATGGCCCCATCGGCCACTCCGGTGTGGCGATCTTAGTGGTAATCCCGTGCAGATCATCCGGCGTCTCGGGAAATCGTGACGGAAACCGCTCACGCTCCGCTTGAAGTCGGCTGCTCAGCGCAGTATGGCCGCATCCGGAAACAGAAAAGTGCTCCGAGGTGTAAACCCCGGAGCACTTTCAGGCGTCGGTTGATCGCCTTTCTGGGACGCCGTTCACCGCCTGACGGAGTTGGACGCCGCGCTCGTCACCGTGTTCCCGTTCGCGTCCACGACGCGGATCTTGTAGGTGTGGGTCCCGCTCGGGGCCGAGGTGTCGTCGTAGACGAGGCTCGCCTGGTTCCAGAACGCGGCCGACTTGGTCAGCGTCCCGACGGGCGTGGTCCCGCCGTCGCGCAGCACCTCGTACTTCAGCGACGCGTTGTCCATGTCCCAGGTGGTCTTCCACGACACGCGGATGGTGCCGCCGAGCCGGGCGCTCGCCGTCGGGGCCTTGAGGTCGGCGGACTCCGGGCCGGCCTTGTTCGGCGCCTTCGCCTTGACCGCGAACCGCACCAGGCCCTGCTGCGCCTTGCCGTTCACCTTCGGGAACTCGCCGCCCAGCGCCACGTAGTCGCCGCTGCCGGTGACCGCCCACGCCGCCTGGTACTGCTCGGTGAACGACCCGATGGCGAGCTTGGGGAACCAGTGCAGCAGGCTCGGGACCGGCTGCCTGCTGTAGTTGCTGTTCGCGCCCGGGAAGCCGTGGTCGGTGCCGGTGGCGGCCTTGGTCTCCGACAGCGCCCGGTGGTTGGTCTGCGGGGTGGTGTCGGGGAACGCGCCGAGCGAGGTGCAGTCGTGCGCGTGCGACACGCTGTAGACCTCGTTGGCCACGGGGTAGACGCCGTAGGTGGCGCCGTAGCAGTTGTCCAGCCACACCAGGTCGCCGGTGTCGGCCTTGGCGGCGAACCGGCCGTCGAACCAGTGCCGCCCCTCCCCGTCCGCACCGGCGTAGACGATGCCGTCGTCGACGCGCAGGTCCGTCACGTACGAGAAGTTGGTGCTGCTCTGCTTGGTCGGGATCGGCCTGCTGCTCCACGGCAGCGTGCCGCCGTTGGTGGCGCTGACCGCGGCGATGCCGACGTGGGCCTCGCCGTTGAGCTTCTGGAACTTCCCGCCGACGAGCACGCGGTCGCCGTACAGCGCGAGCGCGTAGACCTCGTCGTCGTCGGCGATGGGCTTCCAGGTCGCGACGTTGGACCCGTCGGTGGCCTTCACCGCGGCGAGCCGCGTCCGGCCGCTGCCGTTGACGTTGAAGAAGTTGCCGCCGACGTACACGGTGGAGTCCGTCGCGGCGATGGCGCGGACGCGGTTGTGCACGTTCGGCGCGAACGAGTCGATCAGCGCGCCCGTGGTGGTGTCGAAGGCCGCGAGGTGGTTGTGCGCCTTGCCGTCGACCTTGGTGAAGTCGCCGCCAACGTACACCCGGCTGCCGTCCGGGGACGCGATGATCCGCAGGCCCTGGCCGTCGAGCGTGTGCACGAACGAGGTGCTGAGCTTCCCGGTCGTCAGGTCGAACGCGAGGATGTTGCCGCGGGCGACCTCGCCCGCCCCGCCCGCGGCGACGCCCGCCGGGCGCGCCTTGGTGAAGCTCCCGGTCGCGTAGACCGTGTTCCCCACCGTCGCCATGCTCCACACGACGCCGTCGACCTGCGCGGTCGGCAGCGGGTCGGCGCTGACGGTGGCCGGCGTGCCGGACGGCGGATCGGTGTCGGCGGCCGCCGGACCGGCCGGCATGAAGGCCGCACCCGCCAGCGAGAGGGCGGCGGCGGCCGCCAGGCCCGCGCGGACGCCCGTCCGCCGCTGTCGCACAAGAGCTCTCACGAGTCGGCTCCTAGACCTCAGCCCGGTGACCACCACGGTCACTGCGGTGCACGGATCCTATTGGTCACCCCATCCGATACATCCGGCCTCTTATGAAATCGTGACCGAAGTCGCTCACAGAGGTCACTTTCCGGCACCACGCCCGGCACCACGCCCGCGCCCCGCGCCGGCGGTCAGCCGGCGGCGCGGGACGCGCTCAGGTCGTCGATGGACACGACCGCGGGCGCGTTGGTGGCGTTCCCGGCCAGGTAGGCCCGGACCCCGACCGCGCCGGCGGCCTGCAGCCCGCTGGTCGCGTCGGTCCCGGTGGCCTGCCAGCCCGGCTCGGCCGCGCCGTCCGCCCACACCTTCGCCTTCAGCGCGGTCGGCGACCCGCCGGTCACCTGGAGGCGCAGGCGCAGCGGCACACCCGGCTGGTAGGTGAGGCCGGAGACGGTCTGCTCGGTGCCGACCGCCGTCTCGGTGTTGCTCGCGTCGGCCCGGCTGAGCTGCAACGACACCACCCCGGACGGGCGCAGCCTGAGCCGCGCCCGGTAGTCGCCCTGCCCGGCGACGCGCCGCCCGACCGCCCACACGTAGACGCCGTTGCCGGTGCCCTCCTTGTCGGCCGCGACCGTGAACGTCAGGTCGGTGTCCTGCGACGACACCGCGGCCAGGTTCGCGCCGCCGTCGTTCTTGGCGGCCGGCAGCTCGATCTGCCCGGTTCCGCCCGCCGACAGGACGCCGCCGGAGCCGACCCGGCTCCAGGCGCCGCCGGTGTCCGCGCCGCCCCAGCCGCCGGTGACCGTCCGCCCGAACGCGTCCGACGCCAGCAGCGCCGGCGCCGTCGCCGTGACCGTGTGCACGACCTCGCCGGTCGCGCCCTTGTCGTCGGTGACGGTGAGCTTGACGGTGTGGTCGCCGGCTGCCGCGTAGGCGTGCGACGGCTTGGCGCCCGTCCCGGTCGTCCCGTCGCCGAAGTCCCAGGAGTAGGACGGGACCGACCCGTCCGGGTCGGCCGACGCGGACCCGTCGAACGTGCAGGCCAGCGCGTCGCACGACGAGGTGAACGCGGCGGACGGCGGCTGGTTCGGCTGGACCGCGCCGGTGCCGAGGCCCTGGTGGCGGGCGACCTGCTCGGCGGTCAGCGCTCGCGGGTAGACCGCGGCCTCGTCGATCGACCCGTTGAAGTAGTCGCTCGACGGCCGGTTCGGCCAGCCGGACAGGTTGTCGCCGCCGATCCGCCAGTAGCCGGAGTAACTCTGCGCCGACGTCACCCCGCCGTCGGCGGCGACCTGCGCGCCGTCGACGTACAGCTTCATCCCGGCGGCGCCGTCGAGGGTCCCGGCGACGTGGTGCCACTTGCCGTCGTTCAGCCCGGCCGCGCTCTGGACCGTCTTCGTCGATCCCGGGTAGACGCCGAACACGACCCGGCCGTCATTGGTCATGTACAGGTGGCGGTCATAGGACGAGCTGTTGCCGGACGCGCTGCCGCCGTACCCGATGATCTTCCCGCCGCTGGCGGACGCCGTCTTCACCCACGCCTCGACGCTGAAGTCGCCCGGCGCGGACGCGGCGCCGCTCCCGGCGGACGAGCCGAAGAAGCCGCCGAAGCCCGCCGCCTTGTCGGCGTCGCCGGAGATCGCGCCGTCCTGCCCGCGGGTGATGCCGAGGCCGAGCGAGAGGTCGTTGGAGCCCGCGTAGTCGTAGGCCGGGCCACTCGGCTCGCCGAGCCGCCAGTACGCCTGCGCGCCGTCGGTCCTGATCTGGTTCGGGTACGGGCCGGGCGTGCCGTTCCCCGTCGTCGCCGCGTTGGACGCGGCGCTGGTCACGGCGTTCCCGGCGGCGTCCACCGCGCGCACCTTGTAGGTGTGGGCCGTGCCGGGCGCGGCGGTCCCGTCGAAGTAGGCGGCGTTCGGCTCGTTCCAGAAGGCGGACGTCCGGTCGACCGTCCCGATGGGCGTGGTCCCGCCGTCGCGCAGCACCTCGTACTTCAGCGACGCGTTGTCCATGTCCCAGGTGGTCTTCCAGCCGACGCGGACGCCGCCGTCCGCCATGGCGGTCGCCGTCGGGGTGCCGAGGTCGGCGGCCTGCGGGCCGGTCTTGTTGGGCGCCTTCGCCTTGACCGCGAACCGCACCAGGCCCTGCTGCGCCTTGCCGTTCACGTTCGGGAACTCGCCGCCCATCGCGACGTAGTCGGCGTTGCCCGTGACGGCCCATGCCGCCTGGTACTGCTGGGTGAACGATCCGGTCGCCAGCCTCGGGAACCAGTGCAGCAGGCTCGGGATCGGCTGGCCGCTGTAGCTGCTGCCGACGCCCGGGGACCCGTGGTCGGTCCCGGTGGCGGCCGTCGTCTCGGCGAGCGCCCGCTGGAACGTCTGCGGGTTGGTGTCGGGCCAGGCGCCGAGCGAGGTGCAGTCGTGCGCGTGCGAGACGCTGTAGACCGACTGCCCCTGCACGAACATCCCGTAGGTCGCGCCGTAGCAGTTGTCCAGCCACACCAGGTCGCCGGTGGCGGCCTTGGCGGCGAACCGGCCGTCGAACCAGTGCCAGCCCTCCCCGTCCGCGGCGCCGTAGACGGTGTCGCCGGAGACGTACAGGTCCGTCACGTAGGAGAACAGGCTGTCGCCGAGCCTGGCGGGGATCGGCGTGCTGCTCCACGGCGCCGTCCCGCCGTTGGCCGCGCTGACCGCGCCGATGCCGACGTGCTTCTCGCCGTTCAGCTGCTGGAACCGGCCGCCGACGATGACCCGGTCGCCCGCGGGCGCGAGCGCCAGCGCGAACACCTCGTCGTCGTCGGCGGTCGGCCGCCAGGTGTCGATGCCGGCGCCGTTGGACGCGTTCACCGCCGCCAGCCGCGTCCGCGACTTGCCGTTCACGTTGAAGAAGTTGCCGCCCAGGTAGACGGTCGAGTCCGTCGCCGCGATGGCGCGCACCTTGGCCGACACGGACGGGGCGAACGACGCGTCGAGCGCGCCGGTGGCGGTGTCGAAGGCGGCGACGTGGCCGCGGGCCTGGCCGTCCACGGTGGTGAAGTCGCCGCCGACGTAGACGCGCGTGCCGTCGGGCGAGGCGACGATCCGCAGGCCCTGCCCGTTCAGGGAGTGGTCGAAGGACGGGATGAGGTTCCCGGTGGTGAGGTCGAAGGCGACGATGTTGCCGCGGGCGACCTCGCCCGCCCCGCCCGCGGCGACGCCCGCCGGGCGCGCCTTGGTGAAGTTCCCGGTCGCGTAGACGGTGGTCCCGACCGTGGCCATGCTCCACACGACCCCGTTGACCTGCGCGGTCGGCAGCGGGTCGGCGCTGACGGTGGCCGGCGTGCCGGCCGGCGGGTCGGTGTCGGCCGAGGCGGGCGCGGCCGGCGCGGCGGCGCCGGCGAGGACCGTCGAGACGGCGGCGAGGACGGCTATCGCCGTTTTGCGGACGTGTGACGCGCGCCGATGCGAAGGTACAGATCTCACTGGGCCGGTCCCCTGCCGTAGGTCTCCGTTGGCCCCCTCGGTCACGGAAGTAAAAGCAGGGTAATCCGGAAACCCTGTTTACACTGTTCTGCCCTGGAAGTTTCCGTTCGTTGTCACGGGACGACGACCGTTCGCCACTGGATGAGGAGAGAGCCGGATGTCCGATCGGGGAGCGCGTCCGCACAGGCATCTCGCCGCGACGGGAGCCGTCCTCGCCCTCGCGCTGGCGCTGACCGGATGCGGCGGTGGGAAGAAGAAGTCGGCCGACCCGACGCCGCCCCCGCCGCCGAGCGAGCAGCCGACGGAGCAGGCCAACGCCGCACCCGGCTCCACCGCGCTGAAGTCGTCCGGCGGGCTGAGCAAGCCCGTCACCTACTCCGACAAGGTCAGCGTGGCGATCAGCAACATCCGCTACGTCAAGAACAAGGACCAGGGGCCCGGCGAGCTCACCGGCAAGGTGCTCACCATCTTCACGCTGAAGTTCGCCAACGGCTCCGCCAAGACCCTCGACCTCAACAAGGTGCAGGTCACCGCCGTGTACGGGGCGAAGAAGACCCGGGCCCAGCACACCTCCTACGCCAACCTGAACGACTTCTACGGCGCCGTCCCCGCCGGCGGGACCAGGTCGGCGTCCTACGCCTTCGACCTGCCCTCGTCGGGCTACAAGTCGGTCATGGTCGGTGTCAAGTTCGACGCCCAGCACAAGACCGCGCTGTTCGCGGGCGCCCTCCACAACTGACGGTTCGGCGGGGTACGTTCGTGGTCCAAGCGTTCCCTGGGGGTAAAGGGTCGTGTTATGCCTAGCTCGAACCGGTCGCGCAGCTCGAACCGGACGCTGATCGTCAGGGTGCTCGCCCTGCCGGTGATCGCGGGGGTGGGCTTCCTCGGCTGGCAGTTGCCGCAGAGCCACGACTCGGCGCCGCAGACCGTCCCGGTGCAGGGACCGCCCGGCGCGGCCCCCCTGGGCTCCACCGACTACCGGATCCCGGACGGCGCGCTGTTCGTGTCGCCGTCCGGGCGCGACGGTGCGTCGGGCGACCGCGAGCACCCGCTGCGCACGCTCGCTAGGGCCGTCGCCAAGGCGCACTCGAACGGCACCGTCGTCCTGCGCGGCGGCACCTACCACGAGTCGGTCACCGTGCCCGGCGGCAAGAGGCTGACCATCCAGTCGGCGCCGCACGAGGCCGTCTGGCTGGACGGCAGCTCCCCGGTCGACGGGTGGCGGCCCGGGAACGACGCCTGGGTGCACGAGGGCTGGACGGCCCGCTTCGACGCCAGCCCGACCTACACCGCCGGCGCCCAGGCCAGCGGCGACAACGACTTCCAGTTCGTCTCCCCCGACCATCCGATGGCCGCGCACCCCGACCAGGTGTGGCTGGACGGCGCCCCGCAGAGGCAGGTCGGCTCCCGCGCCGGCGTCAAGCCCGGCACCTTCTACGTCGACGAGGGGTCCCGCAGGCTCTACCTCGGAACGGACCCGCGCGGCCACGACGTGCGCGCCAGCACGCTTTCGGAGGCGATCACCGTCGGCGGCGCCGGCTCGCGGCTGCGCGGCCTCGGCGTCCGCCGCTACGCCACCTCGCTCCCCCAGCTCGGCAGCGTGAAGATCACCGCGCCGAACGTGACCGTCGAGAACGTCGCGGTGAACGGCTCGGCCACCACCGGCCTCAGCGTCCTCGCCGCGCACGCGCTCGTCCGGCACGTCACCGCCGACGGCAACGGGATGCTCGGCGTCCACGCCAACTACGCCGACGACCTGCGGCTGGAGTCGGTGCGCAGCACCGGCAACAACACCGAGCGCTTCAAGTACTCGCCGGTCTCCGGCGGGCTGAAGGTGACCCGGTCGCGGCAGGTCGCGGTGACCGGCGGCGTGTTCGCCGACAACCTCGGCAAGGGCGTCTGGATGGACGAGTCCGTCTACGGCATCACGCTCACCGGCAACCGGATCCTGCGCAACGCCGACCACGGCGTCTCGCTGGAGCTGAGCGCCAAGGCCGTCGTCGCCGGCAACGTGATCGGCGACAACGCCGGGGACGGCCTGAAGGTGAACAACACCTCCGACGTCCAGGTCTGGAACAACTCGCTGACCGGCAACGGCCGCACGATCCACCTCGCCCAGGACCCGCGCAGCCCGTCCGACCCGCACGCGGCCGGCCGCGACCCGCGCCAGAAGGGCGCGGACCCGGCGATGACCTGGCGCGTGTCCAAGGTCGTCATCAGCAACAACACCCTCGCCGACGCCCGGCCGCGCACCCCGTGCCTGCTGTGCGTCGAGGACGGGACGCACCAGCGCGGCGCCGGCCAGATGGGCGTCACCGTCGACGGCAACGTCTACGTCCGCCCGGACGGGAACCCGCGCGCGGTCGTGCGGTGGGCGCGCAGCTCCGGCGCCACCTCCGACTTCACCGATCTTGGCCGGTTCCGGTCGGCGACCGGTCAGGAGAAGCGCGGCGTCCTGCAGACGGCCGACGGCGCCGCCGGGCAGGACGGCGCCCTGGAGCGCTCCTTCGCCGCCCAGGCGGACGCCGGCACCGCCCTCCCGCTCCCCGCCCCCATAGCCGCCCTGCTCGGCAAGCCGGCGGGAACCCGCCACATCGGCGCGTGGACGTCCTGACGGACGACGCGAAAAGGCCGGGCTCCGAGGGGCCCGGCCTTCGCTCTCCTCAGGTGCTCAGGGGCGCGTCCAGGGGAACTCGCGGCCCAGTAGTGCTTCGAGGTCGGCGTTGTAGGGGGCGTAGTGCTCGGCGAGCGCCTGCCGGGTGGCGGGGGCGAGGTCCTGGCTCGGCGCCGCGTTCCACACCTTGACCGCCGACGGGGGCAGCGTCGCCGGCTCCAGCCCGAGGAACCGCGCCACGGTGTCGCAGGCGGTCTGCGGGTCGGCGTAGAACTCCTCCGCCGCCAGCACGCAGAACCGCTCGGCCGGGAAGTGCTCCATCCAGCGCCGCAGGTGCGGGGCGTACTCGCCCTGCGCCCGGTAGGACTGCTGCTCGTGCGCGTAGCTGGCGTAGCCGGGCTGCCCGGCGATGATCCGCTCCACCTCGCCGGCGAGCCGGCCCTCCTCGGCGGCCAGGGCCTCCTCGAACGACGGCAGCTCCTCGGCGTTCTGCCGGCGCCGCTCCCGGTAGTGCGAGAACGCCCGCTCGATCGGGTCCCGCAGCACCAGCAGGATCCTGGCGTCCGGGACGTCCCGCCCGGCCCGCTCCGCCGCCAGCGGGTGGAACAGGTAGTACGGCGAGCCCTCCCCGACGACCTTGCCGGCCCGGCGCCCGGACGCCGGGAAGTGCGACCGGTACCAGGCGCCGCCCTTGTCGTAGTGGGTGTCGAAGTAGTGCACGCCCTTGGTGTGGTTGTCCTTCGGCAGCAGCCGCGCGTTCGGGAACAGCGGCATCACCTGCGGATGCTCCAGCAGCGTGTAGTACAGCGAGGTGGAGCCGCCGCGCTTGGCGCCGATCAGCAGGAAGTCGGGGCCGGGGCGCAGCGCCGCCGTGCTCATCCCGTACCCACGGATCACGCTACGGCCCGCGGCGACGACCGGGCCGGGAAGAGTCCCTCGATTCACGGGGACAGGCTACCGGTCCGCCACCCGTATCCTTGGTCTCGTCTTTAACGAGCCCGCGAGGGGCGCGGCGGCGGCCGGACTCACCCAGGGAGGGCCTCATGACCGTCAAAGGCGTCTTCCCGCGCCGCCGGCCGCCGGCGCCGAGCGCCGGGTGGTGGGCCTTCGCGCTGCCGCTCGCCCTGATGCTCGCCAGCGACTACAAGCTGCGGAGCCGGGACGTCGACAACGCGGTCAGCGGCAGCGCCGACCTGACCGTGCTGCTGGAGATCGCGGTCTACGGCGCGGCGGCGCTGTACCTGGTGTGGCGGTTCGGGCTCCGCCTGCCGCGCCGCCGCACGACCGGGCTGCTGCTGGCGGCGTGGTGCTTCTGCGGGTACGTGGCGTTCTCGGCGCTGTGGTCGCCGTTCAAGTCGCTCGGCATCGTCCGCGGCGTCCAGCTGCTGGTCACGATGCTGGTGGCGCACACCATCGCGACCCGCGCCACCCCCGAGGACCTGCGCAAACTCGCGCACGTCTTCGTCGGGATCGTGCTGGTGTCGGTGGGCATCGGCGTCGCGCACCCGTTCCCCCGCACGCTGCACACCGAGTCGCGCTTCAACTGGCTGTACGTCCACCCCGTCATCGCCGGCGTGTACCTCGCCGTCGCGATCCTGCTGGTCGTCGGCTACCTGATCCGGTGGAACCGGCCGCAGGACCGGCTGTGGCACCCGGTCGTCTACGTGGTGGCGCTGGCGGTCCTGACCGGGGCGCTCGTCGCCACCGGGACGCGCGGCGCGGCGCTCGGCTGCGCCGCCGGGCTGCTCGTCCTGCTGGCCACCGCGCGCGGCCCCAAGGGCCGGATCGACGTGATCGTGATGGGCGCCGCGGTGGCGGTGCTGGCGGTGCTGGCGTTCTCCGACAAGATCCTGGCGTTCGTGTCGCGCGGCGAGAGCACCGAGCAGCTCGCCACCCTGAACTCCCGCACCGAGCTGTGGTCGCTGGCGATGGACGCCTTCCGGGAGGAGCCGATCTTCGGCCGGGGCCTCGGCGCCTCCCGCGGGCTGTTCCTGGACAGCATCGGCCTCGGCGGCGGCCACAACGCGTTCATCAACGCGCTGGTCGACAACGGCGCCGTCGGCACCGTCGCGTTCGCGGCGCTGCTGCTGACCCTCGGGTTCGTGCTGCTGACGCTGTGCCGGCACCGGACGCTGCGCGCCGACGCCGGCATGATGCTGGGCATCTTCGGCTGCTTCCTCACCGACAGCATGACGACCGAGGGCCTGGCCGCCCCGGCGAACGTGTCGTCGGTGTGGCTGTTCCTCCTCGTCGCGTGGGCCGAGGTGCTGCGCCGGCAGGGCGGCGACCCGGCGGTCGTCCAGCAGGGGCCCGGGGAGGCGCTGGAGCGCCCGGACCCCTCAGCCACCACCGTGACGGCGGCCCCGTACGTAGAACGCGCCCCCCAGGAGTCCTAGCAGCACCAGGCCGACGAGCGCGCCGGTGCCGAGCAGACCGCCGGGCATGCCGGACTTGGACGGGTAAGCGACCGGTGTGCCGTCGTCGGCCGCCGGGGAGGCGGACGCGTCCGGCTGCGTCGCCGCGTTCACCGCCGGCAGCGCCACCGAGCGGAACACCGGCCGGGTCCCCGCGCCCGCCAGGAACGCCTTCCGGCCGTCCGAGGTGACCCCGAACGCGTGCCCGGCCAGCGACGCGGACGTCTTGACGACCTGGCCGACGTCGTCCCGGATCCCGCCGAGGATCCGCACGTCCGTGGTGGTCTTGAGGACCAGCCGGCCGTCCTGCGCGAAGTCGCCGCCGCGCACCGGGAACGGCAGCGTCCGCAGCCGCGTCAGCGCGTTCACCGACGGGCCGAGCACCCCCGGCAGCGCGAACACGCCCGCGGCCGCCGGGTCCCGGGTGATGATGTAGATCCGGGTCTCGGACGGGTCGGCCAGCAGCGCGGCGCCCCGGTGCCCGCCGTCGGGGAACTTCACCTTGAACGACTTGACCGGCAGCGCCCCGCCGGTCAGCGTCTTCGGCTCGGCGACGCGGTGCAGCAGCAGGGTCCCGGCCCGGCCCGCGCTCAGGTCGCCGATGAACAGGCCCGACTCCCCGGACCCGTTCTTGACGACCGTGATGGCGTCCCAGCGGCCCGCCGGGGCGCCGGTCAGCGTGTAGGAGGCGCGGGCGCGGCCCTTGCCGTCCAGCGCGTACAGCCGCGACCCGGCCGGCCCGGACGCGACCGTCCACCAGATGTCGGGATGCACGACGCCGGCGACCATCGCGGCGGGAGCGGCCACGGCGGGCCGGAACGCCGGATGCGGGGCGGCCGTGCTCGTCGCGGCGGGACTCGGCGACGGCGCCTGCTCCGCGGCCGCCGCCGGCCCTGTCAGAACCACGAGCACCGCCGCCGCACTGCCTGCGGCGGGCCGGAGCCTGAGGGGGTGTGTTCTCACAGTACGGACGTCCATCTCTGCGGGGGACCGTGTGGCATTCTTGCGCATGTGGATCCACTCGGCATCAAAGGTACTTACTCCTTCGACCCGCGCGTGCACGGTGACCAGCGGGGATCTTTCCACGAGTGGTTCCGTGGCGACGACCTGCGGGCGGTGGCGGGGCACGGGCTGAACCTGGCGCAGGCCAACTGCTCGGTGTCGTCGAAGGGCGTGCTGCGCGGCGTGCACTTCGCCGACGTCCCTCCGGGGCAGGCCAAGTACGTGACCTGCCTGCGCGGCGCGATCCTCGACGTCGCCGTCGACCTGCGCGTCGGCTCCCCCACGTTCGGGCAGTGGGAGGGCGTCCGGCTGGACGACCGGTCACGGCGCTGCCTGTACCTCGCGGAGGGCCTCGGGCACGCGTTCATGGCGCTGACCGACGACGCGACCGTCGTCTACCTGTGCTCGGAGCCCTACGCGCCGGGCCGCGAGCACGGCGTGCACCCGCTCGACCCCGGCATCGGCATCGAGTGGGCCGCCGACGTCGAGCCGGTCCTGTCCGACAAGGACGCGCAGGCGCCGACGCTCGAGGAGGCCCGCCGGGCCGGGCTGCTGCCGTCCTACCAGGACTGCCTGGACCACTACGCCAAGCTGGGGCTGCCCGGCTGAGCCCCGGCCCAGCCGGCCCGCAGGGACGGCCAGGCGGCGTGCAGCGCTTCCTGCCAGCCGCGCATGGGCTCCAGGCCCGCCGCCGCCCACCGGCCGTGGCCGAGGACGCTGAACGCCGGACGCGGCGCGGGCCGCACGAACCTCTCGCTCGTCGTGGCGCGCACCCGGCCGGGGTCGAGGCCGAGCAGCGCGAACACCTCGCGGGCCAGCCCGTACCAGGTCGTCCGGCCCGCGTTCGTGCCGTGGTACACCCCGGCGGGGGCGTCCGCGCGGGCCAGCGCGATGATCCGGGCGGCGAGGTCGCCGGTCCAGGTCGGCTGCCCGGCCTGGTCGTCCACGACCTCGACGGTGTCGCGCTCCCCCGCCAGCCGCGCCATCGTCCGGACGAAGCTGGGCCCGTGCGCCCCGTACAGCCACGCCGTCCGCACCACATAACCGCGCTCATAGCCGAGGACCGCCGCCTCGCCGGCGAGCTTCGTGCGGCCGTAGGCGTTGACGGGCGCGGTCGGCGCGTCCTCCGGGTAGGGCTCGGTGGCCGTGCCGGGGAACACGTAGTCGGTGGACACCTGGACGAGCTTCGCGCCGATCTCCGCGCAGCCCGCGACGAGCGCCTCGACGGCGGTGCCGTTGACGGCGAGCGCCGCGTCCTCGCAGGTCTCCGCGTCGTCCACGGCCGTCCAGGCCGCGCAGTTCACCACGGTCTCGGGCCGGTGCCGCCGCAGCGCCTCGCGGACCGCGTCGGCGTCAGTGAGGTCGAGTTCGCCGCGTCCCGGCGCCACTACGTCATCGAGCCGCGCGACGACGTCGGTGCCGAGCATCCCGCCCGCACCGGTGACCAGCCAGGTCACTCGGCATCCTCCGCCCGCTTCTTCAGCGGCTCCCACCAGGCGCGGTTCTCCTCGTACCAGCGGACGGTCGCGGCCAGGCCGTCCTCGAAGGACACCTGGGGCGCGTACCCGAGGGCCCGCAGCCTGGCGTCCGACAGCGAGTAGCGGCGGTCGTGGCCCTTGCGGTCCTCGACGCGCTCGACCATGTCCCAGCCCGCGCCGACCGCGGCGAGCAGCCGCCGCGTCAGCTCCAGGTTCGTCAGCTCCGCCGTGCCCGCGATGTGGTAGACCTCGCCGGGCTCGCCGCGCTCGGCGACCACCTGGATGCCGCGGCAGTGGTCGGCGGCGTGGATCCAGTCGCGGACGTTCCCGCCGTCCCCGTACAGCGGCACCGTACGGCCGTCCATCAGGTTCGTGGCGAACAGCGGGATGACCTTCTCCGGGTACTGGTACGGCCCGTAGTTGTTGCCGCAGCGCGTGATGCTGACCGGCAGCCCGTGCGTGCGCGCGTAGGCCCGCGCCATCATGTCGCCGCCCGCCTTGGCCGCCGAGTACGGCGAGTTCGGCGCGAGCGGCGCGTCCTCGTCCCACGAGCCCTCGTCGATGCTGCCGTACACCTCGTCGGTGGACACCTGCACGACCCGCGGCGTCCCCGCGTCCAGGCACGCCTGCATCAGCGTCTGGACGCCCAGCACGTTCGTCCGCGCGAACTCCGCGCCGCTGGCGATCGACCGGTCCACGTGCGACTCGGCCGCGAAGTTCAGCACCACGTCGTGCCCCGGCACCAGCCCGGCGAGCAGCGCGCCGTCGCAGATGTCGCCGTGGACGAACGTGAACCGCCCCTCCACGGGCTCCAGGTTCGCCAGGTTCCCGGCATAGGTCAGCTTGTCCAGCACGGTGATCTCGGCGCCGTCCCACGCGGGAAAGGCACCGGACGCCAGATCCCGCACGTACTGCGACCCGATGAACCCGGCCCCGCCCGTCACCAGAACGCGGGGGGCGCTCATTTAGAAATCTGCACTTTGCTGTGATCTCCCAGTACGAGCCGGTGCGCCTTCGGCACCCGGGGGGCGGGCGTGACCTCGGCCTCGCGGCCGATCAGGGAGCACTCGATGCGGCCGACGCCGTCGATGGACGCGCCGCGCAGCACGATCGAGTACTCGATCTCGCTGTCCAGGACCGCGCAGTCGCGGTCGATGGAGGTGAAGGGCCCGACGTAGGAGTCGCGGACGACCGACCCGGCGCCGACGATGACCGGGCCGACGACGCGGGACCCGGCGACGCGCGCGCCCCGCTCCACCACGACCCGGCCGATCAGCTCGCTGGCCTCGTCCACCTCGCCCTCCACATGAGGTTCGACGCCCTCCAGGACGAGGCGGTTGACCTCCAGCATGTCGGTGACGTTGCCGGTGTCCTTCCAGTAGCCGGTGATCACCGTGGACTCGACCCGGTGGCCGTGGTCGATCAGCCACTGGATCGCGTCGGTGATCTCCAGCTCGCCGCGCGCGGACGGCTTCAGCTCCGCCACGGCCTCGTGCACCGCCGGGCTGAACAGGTACACCCCGACCAGCGCCAGGTCGCTCTTCGGGAACTCCGGCTTCTCCTCCAGCGCGACGACGCGGCCCGCGTCGTCGAGTTCGGCGACGCCGAACGCGCGCGGGTCCGACACGTGCGTCAGCATGATCTGCGCCTGCGGGCGCTCCGCGCGGAACCGGCCGGCGAGGCCGTCGATGCCGCCGACGATGAAGTTGTCGCCGAGGTACATCACGAAGTCGTCGCCGCCGAGGTAGTCGCGGGCGATGAGGACGGCGTGCGCCAGCCCGCGCGGCGCGTCCTGGCGCAGGTACGTCACGTCGAGGCCGAACGCCGAACCGTCGCCGACGGCGCCGCGGATCTCCGCCTCGGTGTCGCCGACGACGATGCCGACCTCGCGGATCCCGGCGTCCCGGATCGCCTCCAGGCCGTAGAACAGCACGGGCTTGTTGGCGACCGGGACGAGCTGCTTCGCGGAGGTATGGGTGATGGGGCGGAGCCGGGACCCGGCCCCGCCCGCCAGCACGAGGGCCTTCACGGCTCGAGGATCGGGCTCGGGCCCCGGGGGGCGGGCAGGTGCACGGGGGGCTCCAAAGGGGTGCTTACCGGGCGCCGGTGATCATCCCGGCGCCGACGGTGTTGTTGGTGGCCTCGTCGATCAGGATGAACCCGCCGGTCAGCCGGTTGCGGGTGTAGTCGTCGACGAACAGCGGCTGCGTCACCCGCAGCGAGACCCGGCCGATCTCGTTCAGCCCGAGGCCCGGCGCCTGCTCGTCGCGGTGCAGCGTGTTGACGTCCAGCCGGTAGTGCAGCTCCTTCACCAGCGCCTTCGCGGTGCGGGTGGTGTGCTTGATGATCAGCTTGGAGCGGGGCGTGAGGGTGCGGTCGGGGGTCATCCAGCACACCATCGCGTCCAGGTCCTGCGCCGTCTCCGGCCGGTTGTGCGGCCGCGCGATCATGTCGCCGCGGGAGATGTCGATGTCGTCGGCGAGCCGCAGCGTCACCGACATCGGCGCGTACGCCTCCTCGACCGGGCCGTTCGGGCCGTCGATCCGGGTGATCGTCGTGGTCAGCCCGGACGGCAGGTGCACCACCTCGTCGCCCGGCTTCAGCACGCCGCCCGCGACCTGCCCCGCGTAGCCGCGGTAGTCGTGCAGCTCGGGGTCGGTGGAGGCGTGCGGGCGGATCACGTACTGCACCGGGAACCGCACGTCGATCAGGTTGCGGTCGGAGGCGATGTGCACGTGCTCCAGGTGGTGCAGCAGCGACGACCCGTCGTACCACGGCATGTTCACGCTGCGCTCGACGACGTTGTCGCCGTGCAGCGCCGAGATCGGGATGAACGTCAGGTCGGAGACGTCCAGCTTGGAGGCGAACGCGGTGAACTCGTCCACGATCCGCTCGTAGACGGCCTTGTCGTAGTCGACCAGGTCCATCTTGTTGACCGCCACGACCAGGTGCGGGACCTGCAGCAGCGTGGTCAGGAACGCGTGCCGCCGGGACTGCTCCAGGATCCCCTTGCGGGCGTCCACCAGGATGATCGCGAGGTCGGCGGTGGACGCGCCCGTCACCATGTTCCGGGTGTACTGGATGTGCCCCGGGGTGTCGGCGATGATGAACTTGCGGCGCGGCGTCGCGAAGTAGCGGTACGCCACGTCGATGGTGATGCCCTGCTCCCGCTCGGCGCGCAGGCCGTCGGTCAGCAGCGCCAGGTTCGTGTACTCCTCGCCGCGGTCGGCGCTGGTCTTCTCGACCGACTCCAGCTGGTCCTCGAAGATCGACTTGGAGTCGAACAGCAGCCGCCCGATGAGGGTGGACTTGCCGTCGTCGACGCTGCCGGCCGTCGCGAAGCGCAGCAGGTCCATCGTCTTGGCCGGCTCGCCCGTGATGGCCGTGCTCGTGGCGGACGTGCCCGTGGCGGACGCGCTCTCGGCGGGCCGGTTCGTGCTGGCCATTAGAAGTAGCCCTCCTTCTTGCGGTCCTCCATGGCGGCCTCGCTGGTCCGGTCGTCGGCGCGGGTCTGGCCCCGCTCGGTGATCCGGGTCGCGGCGATCTCCGCGATCACGTCCTCGAGCGACTCGGCGTTCGACTTCACCGCCCCCGTGCAGGACGCGTCGCCGACCGTCCGGTACCGGACCGACGCCTCGAACTCCGGCTCGTCGTCGCCGCGGTTGGCGAACCCGGTCTCGGCGTCCAGCAGCAGCCCGTCCCGCTCGAACACGCGGCGGGTGTGCGCGAAGTAGATCGGCGGCAGCTCCAGCTCCTCGCGCCGCACGTAGTCCCAGATGTCCAGCTCGGTCCAGTTCGACAGCGGGAACACCCGGACGTGCTCGCCCTGCGTGATCCGCGTGTTGAACAGGTTCCACAGCTCGGGGCGCTGGTTCTTCGGGTCCCACTGGCCGAACTCGTCCCGGAACGACACCACGCGCTCCTTGGCGCGGGCCTTCTCCTCGTCGCGGCGCGCACCCCCGAACGCCGCGTCGAACCCGTGCTCCTCGATCGCGTCCAGCAGCGGCGTGATCTGCAGCCGGTTCCGCGACGCGCGGCGCCCCTTCTGCTCCACCACGCGGCCCGAGTCGATCGCGTCCTGCACCGACGCCACGATCAGCCGGACGCCCAGCTCGGCGACCCGCCGGTCGCGGTAGTCCATCACCTCGGGGAAGTTGTGCCCGGTGTCGACGTGCATCACCGGGAACGGGATCGGCGCGGGCCAGAACGCCTTCTGGGCGAGGCGCAGCATCACGATGCTGTCCTTGCCGCCGGAGAACAGCAGCACGGGCCGCTCGAACTCGGCCGCCACCTCCCGGAAGATATGGATCGACTCGGCCTCGAGGACGTCTAGCTGGGACAGCAGATAATCGCAACGCTGCATGGTCTGGGGCTCTCTCCACGCTGTTCTGGCAGATGCAACCGGTGGCACGGGGACGGGCGCACGCCTTCCCACCGGATCGAACGTCGGCCCGCCTCTGATCGATCCCGCCGACGGGGCGGGCTAACCGGGCAAGCTGTCGCCCACGTCCCGGATGCCGGTCAGCAGCGTCGATGCCGACACGGGATGGCACACCAGGATATCCGGCAGCCGAGGGTCCTTCCGGTTGTACTCCAGCGGCGCACCGTCGATCCGGGACGCGTGCGCGCCCGCGGCCAGCGCCACCGCCGCCGGCGCCGCCGAATCCCACTCGTACTGGCCGCCCGCGTGCACGTAGGCGTCCACCTCGCCGAGCAGGACCGCGGAGATCTTCGCCCCCGCCGACCCGATCGGCACCAACTCCACGTCGATGCCCTCCGAGGGGGGACGACCCCCCACACCCCCCGCGACCGCCAATTCGAGCTTCTCAGCGAGGCGCTGGACGAACTCGGGCGGACGCGTCCGGCTCACCGCGATCCGCAGCTTGCCCGTGTCCGGCCCCGGCACGTGCAGCGGCACCTCCCGCGGCAGGCCCCGGCGCGCGGCGTCCGACCCCGCGGTCACCGGGTCGGGCTCGCCGGCGTCGTCGCGGACGAGCACCGCCCCGCCGGTCGCGCAGGTGCGCAGCGTCAGGCCCTGCGCCGGAAGCGCCACCGCGCCCGCCGACAGCCGCGCCGCGCCCGCCGCGTCCCGCTCCCACAGCGCCACGTGGACGGCCCAGTCGCGGCGGCCCTCCTCGGAGAACTCCCGGGTCCCGTCCAGCGGATCGATGATCCACACGCGGGACGCCGACAGCCGCTCGGCCTCGCCGGTGTTGCGCGTCGGGGCCCGGTCGTCGTCCTTCGAGCGCTTGCCCGCGACCGACGAGCGGCCCTCCTCGGAGAGCACGGCGTCGCCGGGACACCGCTCCGCCAGCGCCGCCATCAGGTACTCGTGCGACCGCAGGTCGCCGGTGTCCTTCAGGGCGCGCCCGTCGGCGAAGCCCACCTCGTCCCGCACGCCCAGCAGCAGCCGTCCCGCCGCCGCGGCGAGCTCCGCCGCCAGCGCGTGGTCGTCCGCCGCCGCTCTCTCGGTCATCCGTTGATCACATTCCCGACTCGACTGGTCTGCCCGGTCTACTTTCTCATGGATACCGCACGGCGACCGGTGCCAGGGCCGCGGTCCCGGTCGGTGGGAGCCCGCGCTAGTACGCGCCGGAACCGCGGAAGACCGCCGACCACGTCTTCCACATGATCTGCAGGTCCATGGCGAGCGACCAGTTGTCCACGTACCGCAGGTCGAGCCGGACCGACTCGTCCCAGGTCAGGTCCGAACGGCCGCTGACCTGCCACAGCCCGGTCAGCCCCGGCTTCACCACCAACCGCCGGTACACGTCGCCGCCGTACCGCGCGACCTCCTCCGGCAGCGGCGGGCGCGGCCCCACCAGCGACATGTCGCCGCGCGCCACGTTGAACAGCTGCGGCAGCTCGTCCAGCGAGTACCGGCGCAGCCACCGCCCCACCCGGGTGATCCGCGGATCCTCCCGGATCTTGAACAGCACGCCGTCGTTCTCGTTGTGCTCCAGCAGCGCGTTCTTGCGGGCCTCCGCGTCCTGCACCATCGTGCGGAACTTCAGCACGGTGAACTCGCGGCCGCCGCGGCCCACCCGGACCTGCCTGAACATCACCGGACCCGCGCTCGTCGCCTTGATCAGGAACGCGACCACCAGCAGCAGCGGGCTCAGCAGCAGCAGCCCGGACAGCGCCGCGGTCCGGTCGAACAGCCCCTTCAGCACCCGCCGGCCGCCGTCCAGCTCCGGATGCTCCACGTGCAGCAGCGGCAGCCCCGACACCGGACGGATCGAGATCCGCGGACCCGTCACGTCCATCAGCGCCGGCGCCACCACCAGCTCCACGTCGTCGCGCTCGATCTGCCACGCCAGCCGCCGCAGCGCCACCCCGTCCATCTCCGGGCACGCCAGCACCGCGACCGAGTCGGCGCCGATCCGCTCCGCGACCACCGCCGTCTGGGCGAAGTCGCCCAGCACCGGCACGCCCTCGACCTCGCGGACCGCGTCCTCACCGGACGCCAGCGCCGGCGGCAGGCACACCGCCACGATGTCCATCCCGTGGTAGCGCTTCTGCCGCAGCAGCCGGATCAGATCCGCGGCGGACGTGCGGTGCCCCGCCACCACCACCCGCCGCATGCACTCGCCGTTCCAGCGCTTGCGGTGCAGCCACTTGCGCAGCCGGTACCGCGCGACCAGGTTCAGGAACGTGCCGAGCGGCATCGCCATCACCACGTAGCCGCGCGCGACCTCCGTCTTGGTGGCGTACGCCAGGATCGCCAGCGTCGCGGTGAAGATGAACCCCGCGCGGAGGACACCTTTGAACTCCTCGTAGCCCACGCCGATGTAGCGCGGCTGGTACGCCCGGCACAGCGCCAGCATCGGGATCCACAGCACCGGCAGGGCGACCGTCAGCGCCACATAGGGGGCCGTCGGATCGCTCGGCACGCCCGGAAAGCGGAGCACGAACGCGATCACCCCGGCCGCCAGCATGCTGAAGAAGTCCAGCCCGCCGGCGAACCGGCGATACCATCCACTCCAGCCCTGCGCATCCGGGCGACGTTGCTCGTGGCGGATCGGTGACTCGGCCTGAACCTTGTCAACGACGGCCATACGACCTCACCCAACCCATGTAACGCGCGCCCCGAAAAGCTCGATCCACCCCAGAGACGGTTGAAGAGCGCTCAAGGTTCACATAAAACACGAACCTCATGCACGCATGATTTTACGAGCGCCTCACCGTGTCCAGCCCACCACGGGCCGCATCCGGCCGATCACCGGAAAACCCCCACCCGGCCGCGAATCAGCCCGCATGGAAGACGTTCTGCGCCGCCTCCAGCCCCCCGGCCAACAGCGCCTCCACCGCGTCCGCCGCCCGGTCGACCTCCAACTCCAGCACCTTCTTCTCCGCCGCGGCGAAGTCCTTCAGCACGAACGCCGCCGGATCCATCCGCCCCGGCGGCCGCCCCACCCCGAACCTGACCCGCAGGTACTCCTTGTCGCCCAGCGACTTCGAGATCGACCGCAGCCCGTTGTGACCGTTGTCACCGCCGCCGCGCTTCAACCGCAGCGCCCCGAACGGGACGTCCAGCTCGTCGTGGACGACGACCAGCCGCTCCACCGGCACCTTGTAGAAGTCCCGCAGCCCCTTCACCGGGCCGCCCGACTCGTTCATGTACGTCCGCGGCTTCGCCAGCACCGCCCGCGCGCCCGCCAGCCGGCCCTCCAGCACGTCCGCCCGCGACCGGTGCGCCTTGAACCGGCCGCCCGCCCGGCCGGCCAGCACGTCCAGCACCATGAACCCGGCGTTGTGCCGGTTGCCGGCGTACGACGGCCCCGGGTTCCCCAGGCCGACCACCAGCCAGACGTCCGCAGTCATCCGCTCTCCTCGCAGCCGAAGGCCCCCGCAGGAAGCACCTGCGGGGGCCGTTCGCCGTTTTCGCCGTTCCGCGTACCTACTCGGCGGACTCCGCCGCGCCCTCGGCCTCGGCCTCCGCGGCGGCGGTCTCCGCCGCGTCCGCGGCGGCCTCCGCCTCGGCCTCGGTCTCGGTCGCGCCCGCGGACGCCGACGCGTCCGTGATCTGCAGGATCAGCGCGTCCTCGTCGAGCGACAGCGTGGTGCCCGACGGCAGCTTCAGGTCCTTCGCCAGCACCTGCGTGCCGACCTCCAGGCCCTCGATCGACAGGTCGACGGCCTCCGGGATGTGCGTCGCCTCGGTCTCCACCGAGACCTGCACGACCTCCTGCTGCACGACGCCGCCGGGGACCACGTCGCCGACCAGGTTCACCGGGAGGTCGACCGTGACCTTCTCGCCCCGCTTGACCAGCAGCAGGTCGACGTGCTCGAGGAACCCCTTGATCGGGTCGCGCTGCACGTCCTTGGGCAGCGCGAGCTCCGAGCCGCCGCCGAGGCCGTCGATGGTCAGCAGCACGTTCGGGGTCTTCAGCGCGAGCATCAGCTCGTGGCCCGGCAGCGCGATGTGCTGCGGGTCGGTGCCGTGGCCGTAGAGGACGGCGGGCACCTTGCCGGCCCGGCGGGTGCGCCGCGCGGCACCCTTACCGAACTCGGTGCGCGGCTCGGCGGCGATGCGTACCTCGGACACGGCGGAAACTCCTTGCTTGTTGCGATCCACGGCCGTCCCCAAGGACGTCCGCTACGGACAGAGCGTTGCGATCCTCGCACGCCGACTCAGGGCGGGCGCCAAGATTCTTTGCGTTACCCGGGGAGTACGGACCTGAACGGCGCCGCACTGACGACCCGGGGCATACGCGGATTCAAGAAGTCTAGCCGATCGTTTCCACGCGCAACGCCAAGACCCCCAGGGGGGCGCCCGCAGGCGCCCCCCGTCCCCGCCGCCGGCACGCCCCTGACCTGGCCGTCCGGCATCGGCCCGCGAAGGGCGGGCTCAGCTGTGACCGCCGAAGAGGCTGGTGACCGAGCCGTCGCTGAAGACCTCGTTGATCGCGCGGGCGACCAGCGGGGCGATCGACAGCACCGTCAGCTTGTCGAACTGCTTGTCCTCCGGGATCGGCAGCGTGTTGGTCAGCACCACCTCGGAGATCCGCGAGTTCTTCAGCCGGTCCACCGCCGGGCCCGACAGCACGCCGTGCGTCGCCGCGACGACCACCTTGTCGGCGCCCTGCTCGAACAGCGCGTCCGCCGCCTTCACGATCGTCCCGCCGGTGTCGATCATGTCGTCCACGACCACGCAGGTGCGGCCCTTGACCTCGCCGACGACGTCGAACACCTTGACCTCGTTGGCCACGTCCGGGTCGCGCTTCTTGTGGATGATCGCCATCGGCACCCCGCCGAGCCGGTCCGACCAGCGCTCGGTCACCCGCACCCGGCCCGCGTCCGGCGCGACCACCGTCACCCGGGAGGTGTCCAGCCGGCTCTCGAAGTGGTGCGCCAGCAGGTCCAGCGCGAACAGATGGTCGACCGGACCGTCGAAGAACCCCTGGATCTGCGCGGTGTGCAGGTCCACCGTGATCAACCGGTCGGCGCCCGCCGTCTTGAACAGGTCCGCCATCAGCCGCGCCGAGATCGGCTCGCGGCCGCGGTGCTTCTTGTCCTGCCGGGCGTACCCGAAGAACGGCGCCACCACCGTGATCCGCTTGGCGGACGCCCGCTTCAGCGCGTCCACCATGATCAGCTGCTCCATGATCCACTGGTTGATGGGAGCTGTGTGGCTCTGGATCACGAAGGCGTCGGAGCCGCGGACCGACTCCAGGAACCGCACGAACGTCTCACCGTTGGCGAAGTCGTACGCGGACGTCGGCGTCAGGTCGACGTGGAGGTTGTCGGCGACTTCCTTGGCCAGGTCCGGGTGGGCTCGGCCGGTGAAGAGCATCAGCTTCTTCTGACCGCTCGCTTTGATCCCACTCACCTCTGACAACTCCCCCTCAATGGAACTGTGCACTCATGTGGGTTGTTGCCCCCACACACCAGGCATCACAAGGGTCCCTCGCGATGCCCGGCCGTCTGTTGTCCGTGGGGGACGCCACTGTCCTCCACCTCCCCGCCGCGCGGCGGGGCAGTCATCGGCGCGCCGGGAGCCGGCGCGCACCGTTCAGGCCGGCTCGTCCCGGCCCTCGGCGGCGCGCCGCGCCGCCTCCGCCGCGTCCGCCGCCGGCGTCCCCGGCCGCTTGCGCTCGACCCAGCCCTCGACGTTGCGCTGCCGCGCCCGCGCGACCGCCATCGCCCCCGGCGGGACGTCCTGGATGATCACCGACCCGGCGGCGGTGTAGGCGCCGTCGCCCACCGTCACCGGCGCGACGATCATGTTGTCGCTGCCGACCTTCACGTGCGAGCCGATCACGCTGCGGCTCTTCCGCACGCCGTCGTAGTTCACGAACACCGAGCTCGCGCCGATGTTGGAGTGCTCGCCGATCTCCGCGTCGCCGACGTAGGTCAGGTGCGGCACCTTCGTGCCCTCGCCGATGTCGGCGTTCTTGGTCTCGACGTAGGTCCCGATCTTGCCCTTGCGGGCCAGCCGCGTCCCCGGCCGCAGGTAGGCGAACGGGCCGACCGACGCCTCCGGGCCGATCTCCGCCCCGACGCACACCGCGTTCACCACGGACGCGTCCTCGCCCACCCGCGTGTCGGTCAGCGTGCAGTTCGGCCCGACGCTGGCGCCCGCCTCTAGACGGGTGCGGCCGTGCAGCTGCGTCCCCGGGTGCACGACGGCGTCCGGCTCGGCGGTCACGTCCACGTCGATCCAGGTGGACGCGGGGTCCACGATCGTCACCCCGGCCCGCATGTGGGCCTCCAGGATCCGGTCGTTCAGCTGCCTCCTGGCCTGCGCCAGCTGGACCCGGTCGTTGACGCCCTGCGTCTCCACCCAGTCCGCGACCAGGTGCGCGCCGACCCGGTGGCCGTCGCCGCGCAGGATCGCCACCACGTCGGTGAGGTACTCCTCGCCGCCCGCGTTGTCGGTGGTCACCCGCTTGAGCGCGTCCTCCAGCAGGGTCCCGTCGAAGGCGTACATGCCGACGTTGATCTCGGTGACGGCGCGCTGCGTCTCGGTCGCGTCCTTGTGCTCCACGATCGCCTCGACGCTGCCGTCCGCCGCGCGGATCATCCGCCCGTACCCGGTCGCGTCGGGCATCTCCGTCGTCAGCACGGTGACCGCGTTGCCCTCGTCCCGGTGCGCGCGGACCAGCGCGGCGAGCGTCTCGCCGCGCAGCAGCGGGTGGTCGCCGTTGGTCACCACGACCGTCCCGTCGAGCGACCCGGTCTGCTCCAGCGCCATCCGGACGGCGTGGCCCGTCCCGCCCTGGACCTCCTGGACGGCGGGCTCCACGTCCGGCGCCTGCTCGCGCAGGTAGGCGACGGCCTGCTCGCGCCGGTGCCCGACGACCGCGACGAGCCTGCGCGGCTCCAGCTCGCGGGCGGCGGCCAGCACGTGGCCGAGCATGGCGCGCCCGCACAGCTCGTGCAGGACCTTCAGGGTGCGGGACTTCATCCGGGTGCCCTCGCCCGCGGCGAGAACGATGACGGCGGCCGGGCTGTCGGCACTCACTAGGAGGCTCCTCGGCATCGCGGACGGGATCGACGGCGAGCGCGCCCACCTGCGAGATCACGGTACGGCAGGCCGAGGCGCACCCGACACCGGAAGGATACCGCCCGCCGGGCGCGCGTCACCCGGAGGGCCGCTTCACCAGGACGGACGCCCTGGAGATCGGCGTTCCGGGCGAATGTGCTCCCGGGGGAGGAATCGAACCTCCGTTGACTGAACCAAAATCAGTTGTCCTGCCCCTAGACGACCCGGGATGGGCGATTCAGCCCTCCCCGCATGAGAGAGAGCCGAGTCGAGCGAGACCAAGGATACCGAGTGGACCCGCGCGATCCCCAAGGCTTTCGCCTCGCCCGGGACTCTACTGGGTGATCCACTCCGGCACCGGCCCGCGGGCGCGTCCGCATGTGGCGGCAGTGGACGTTCGCAAGCCCGTGCTCGACCGCGCCAGCGCATCCTGGTCGATTTTGCCGAATCGGTTTAGAACGCCCGTCACGGAGCACCCCATCACCGTGTCGCCCGACCACCCGGCGCGGGCGCGGTCGGAGCGCCCCTCCAGGCCCGGGACATGGAGTTCCCTTCGCGGCGGGCGACGACGTTCACACGAGGGTTATGTGGCTCATGAGACAGATTCCCGCTGAATTCACCGGTGGTCCCTGTCCAACTTACGGTTGCGTAGGTTACGTTGGCGTAGGTAAGTCAGCCCCTAGTCGCAGGAAGTGGTGACGCATGACAACGGCTCCGACCATGGCTCCTCCTCAACCCGAACGGCGCCCCGAACTAGCACCCGACCAGCAGGGCAACGCCGAACGCGCGCTCGTCGCGGTGTTCACCGGCGTCCCGTTCCTGGCCCTGTTCGCGGCCGTCCCGCTCGCCTGGGGCAGGTTCCTCGGCTGGACCGACGTCGCGCTGACGGCCGTCTTCTACGTGCTGTCCGCGGGCGGCATCACCGTCGGGTACCACCGCTACTTCACGCACGGGTCGTTCAAGGCGAACCGGGGCCTGAAGATCTTCCTGGCGCTGGCCGGGAGCATGGCGATCCAGGGGCCGGTGATCACCTGGGTGGCCGACCACCGGCGCCACCACAAGCACTCCGACCAGGAGTTCGACCCGCACTCGCCGTGGCGGTTCGGGGACGACTGGAAGGCGCTCGCCAAGGGCCTGGTGTGGGCCCACTACGGCTGGCTGTTCGACGCGAACCGGACGTCCAAGCAGCGGTTCGCCAAGGACCTGCTGAACGACCGCGACATCACCCGGATCCACCTGGCCTTCCCGGGCCTCGTGGCGGTGTCCTTCCTCCTGCCGGCCGCGCTCGGCGGGCTGATCACGATGTCGTGGCTCGGCTTCTTCACGGCCCTGTTCTGGGCCGGGTTCGTGCGAATCACGCTCGTCCACCACGTGACGTGGGCGATCAACTCGATCTGCCACACGTTCGGCAAGGAGCACTTCGAGGTGCGCGACAAGTCCCGCAACGTGTGGTGGCTGGCCATCCCGTCGCTCGGCGAGTCGTGGCACAACCTGCACCACTCGGACCCGACGTGCGCGCGGCACGGCGTGCTGAAGGGGCAGGTCGACGTCAGCGCCCGGATCATCTGGGCGTTCGAGAAGGCCGGCTGGGCGCGCGACGTCCGGTGGCCGAAGGACGACAGGCTCGCCGCGAAACGCGCGAAGCAGGCGGCGTGACCGTCACAATTGATCCCGTGACAGATCCCGCTCCCAGGCCGCGCAGAAAGCGGATGACCGGTAAGGAACGCCGCGAGCAGCTCCTCGACATCGGCCGCACGCTGTTCGCCGAGCGCGGCCTGGACGGCACCTCGGTGGAGGAGATCGCCTCCGCCGCGGGTGTGTCGAAGCCCGTGGTGTACGAGCACTTCGGCGGCAAGGAGGGCTTGTACGCGGTCGTCGTCGACCGGGAGTTCGAGCGGCTGCTGAGCCTGGTGACGGAGGCGCTGAACTCGGCGATCCACTACCGGAGCAAGCTGGAGAAGGCGGCGCTGGCGCTGCTGGAGTACATCGAGGCGCATCCGGACGGGTTCCGGATCCTCGTGCGCGACTCGCACGGCGGCACGGGGACCGGGAGCTACGCGAGCCTGCTGAGCGAGATCGCCGGCGAGGTGGAGCACATCCTGGCGCAGGAGTTCGACCGCCACGACTACGACGACAAGTTCGCGCCGCTGTACGCGCAGAGCCTGGTCGGCATGGTGGCCCTGACGGGCCAGTGGTGGCTGGACGTGCGCAAGCCGAAGCGCGAGGAGGTCGCCGCGCACGTGGTGAACCTCGCGTGGAACGGCCTCGCCGGGCTGGAGCCGAAGCCGTCGCTGGATCCGCGGCAGCGCCGCAAGGAGCTGGAGCGCGCGGAGAAGCGCGCCGAGAAGGCGGCGGCGAAGGCGGAGAAGGCGGAAGAGAAGGCGGCGGCGAAGGCGCAGCGCAGGAGCCGCCGTGACGTGGAGGCCGAGTTCGCCGATCCGAGCCCGCATCCGTCGGTCTGATCCGCCGGTGGCCGGTCGTGCGCGTGGTGCGGACGCCGGTGGCCGTCCGGAGTTCGTCCGGGCGGCCACCGGCAGGGGTCGCCGGCGTCGGGTCGCGAAGCCGGGGTTCGGTGCCGGGCCGCGCTCTGCGACCATCTCGTGGTCGCGTCCGCGCGGCCTGGACGCCGCCCGCCGGCCGAGGGGCACACCGCAGGGGAACGATTCGCTTGCCTCGGCCGGCGGGCGGCGTCCCGTCTACGGGGCGTGCCGTGTGGCGATCACGAACACTCTCCTGAACGGGAAGACGGTGCCGTAGGGGCGGGCGGGGTAGGCGGCGCGGAGCCGGTCGCGGTAGGCGGCGAGGAACTCGCCGGTCTCGTCCGGCCCGAGGGCCGACAGGACGGGGCGCAGCGCGCTGCCCTTCACCCATTCGAGGACGGGGTCGTCGCCGGTGAGGACCTGCATGTAGGTGGTCTCCCAGGCGTCGACGGCGCATCCGAGGCCGGCGAGGCGGTCCAGGTAGCCGGCCGGGTCGAGGACGGGGTCGTCGCGGACGGTGCCGGCGAGGCGGTCGCGCCAGCGCGGGGAGCGGCACAGCTCGCGGAGCCGGACGTGGCTCTGGGCCGCGAAGTTGCCGGGGACCTGGAAGGCGAGGCGGCCGCCGGGGGCGAGGGCGTCGATCCAGCGCGGCAGCAGGTCGAGGTGCTCGGGGACCCACTGCAGGACGGCGTTGGAGACGATGAGGTCGACGGGGTGCCGGGGCTTCCAGGCGGTGACGTCGGCGACCTCGAAGGTGAGCCGTCCGGGGATCTCGCGGGCGCGGGCCTCGGCGATCATCTCGGGGGAAGAGTCGAGGGCCGCCACGACCGCGCCGGGCCAGCGGCCCGCGAGGGTCGCGGTGAGCTCCCCGCTCCCGCACCCGAGGTCGACGACGTGCCGGGGCGCGATCGGCCCGAGCCGGCCGACCAGTTCGGTGAACGGCCTGGCGCGCTCGTCGCCGTAGACCCCGTACTGGGCGGGGTCCCACACGGCCTCGGCTTGTCTCGACATCAAGAGACATGATGCCGCGCGCTTATCTTGATGTCAAGAGTCTTGCCCGCGGGGCGCCGCACCAGTCATCCGACGGATGCCGCCCGCGGCGTCCCGTTCCTAGGGTCGGGGCATGACGTTCAACGAGGTCGAGCAGAGGTATCTGGCACAGGTCCCGCGCGGGCGGCTGGCGACGGTCGCGCCGGACGGGAGCCCGCAGAACAAGCCGGTCGGGTTCGAGCACAACGCCGCGCACGGCACGATCGACATCCACGGGTTCGGCATGGCGGGCTCGGCGAAGTTCCGCAACGTCGAGCGGCACCCGGCGGTGTCGTTCGTCGTGGACGACGCGATCGGCGAGGGCGCGGAGAACATGCGGTTCCTGGAGATCCGGGGACGGGCCGAACAGGTCCGGGACGGCGAGCGGGACGACTGGTTCATCCGCATCCGGCCGCGCCGGCTGCTGGCGTTCAACATCGACCCGGACCGTCCCGGCATGTACGCGCGCGACGTCGAGGCCGGCTGATGGGCTGGGGCCTGGTGCTGGGTCCGGGAGGCCCGGTCGGCACGGCGTGGATGGCGGGCCTCGCCGCCGGGCTCCGCGCGGCGGGCGCGGACCCGGCCGGCGCGGACGTGATCGTCGGGACGTCGGCGGGCGCGATCGCCGGCGCGATGATCGCCGCGGGCCGCGACCTGGCGGCGGTCGCCGACCTCCCGCCGCGCGACGGGCCGCACCCGCGCGACCCGTCGGTGATGGAGCGGGTGTTCGGGCTGCTGAACGACCCGGCGCTGCCCCCGGACGAGGCGCGCCGCCGGGTCGGGACGCTGGCGCTGGAGGCCGCCGCGCTGCCGGCCGAGCGGCATCGGGCGAGCATGGAGTTCCTGGTCGGCACGGACGTGTGGCCGGAGCGGCCGCTGCTGATCACCGGGGTGGACGTGGCGTCCGGCGAGCCCGTCGTCTGGGACCGGGCGAGCGGCGTGCCGCTGTCGGCGGCGGTCGCGGCGAGCAGCGCGGCGCCCGGTCACGCCCGCCCGGTGGAGGTCGGCGGGCGCCTCTTCATGGACGGCGCGTTCGGCGGCGGCTCGTGGCCGTGGCTGGCGAGGGACGCGGGGACGGTCGTGCTGGTCGAGCCGTTCGCGCACATGTCGGACGGGTCGGGGGGCGACGTCCGGATCGTCCCGGACGAGGCGGCGCTGGAGGCCTTCGGCGGCGACGTCGGCGACGTGACCCGCTGGTCGCGGTGCTACCGCGCGGGCGTCCGGCAGGCCCCCGAGGCGGCGAGGCTGATCGCCGCCGTGGCCTGACGGGGCCGGCGGCGGTCAGCGCTTGATCAGGCCGCGCTCCATCGCGACGACGACCGCGCGGGTGCGGTCGCTCACGTCGAGCTTGGCGAACACGCGGAGCAGGTGGGTCTTCACCGTGGCCTCCGCGATGACCAGCCGCCGCCCGATGTCGGCGTTGGACAGCCCGTCGGCGACCGCGTCCAGCACCTCGGCCTCGCGGGCGGTGAGGGCGACCGGCGCGGGCTGCCGCATCCGGGCGACGAGCCGCTGCGCGACGCGCGGGGCGAGGACGGTCTCGCCGCGCGCGGCGGCGCGCACGGCGTCGGCGAGCTGCTCGCGGGTGGCGTCCTTGAGCAGGTAGCCGATGGCGCCGGCCTCCACGGCGCGCTCGATCTCGGCGTCGGTGTCGTAGGTGGTGAGGATCAGCACGCGGGTGCCGGGGCAGCGGGCGAGGATCTCGGTGGTGGCCGACACCCCGTCCAGCACGGGCATCCGCAGGTCGACGAGCGCGACGTCGGGGCGGAGCCGTTCGGCGAGCGCGACCGCCTCGCGGCCGTCGCCGGCCTCGCCGGCGATCTCGATGCCGGGCTCGCCGGCCAGCAGCGCGGCGACGCCGGCGCGCATCACGGTGTGGTCGTCCACGAGGATCACGCGGACCGTGCCGTCGTTCATGGGGTGCCTTCGCGGGGAAGCAGCGCGAGGACGCGGGTGCCCTCGCCGGGGGCGCTGGTGACGGTGAGCCGGCCGCCGAGCTCGGCGAGGCGGCGGCGCATCCCGTCCAGCCCGAACCCGCCGGACGCGGCGCCGGGGACGAACCCGCGGCCGTCGTCGGTGATCTCCAGTTCGACGCCGTGCGGGTGCGCGGCGAGGACGACGCCGACGGTGGTCGCGGCGGCGTGCTTGCGGACGTTCGCGAGGGACTCCTGGGTGCAGCGCAGCAGCGCGACGCGGGTCGGCTGGTCGCAGTCGACGTCGGGCAGGTCGGCGGCGACGATGAGGCCGGTGTCCTCGGCGAACCGGTCGAGGGTGCGGCGCAGGGTGGCGGCGACGGACCCGGACGCGACGCCGCCGCCCGGCGCGGCGCCGACCAGGACGCGGGCCTCGGCGAGGTTCTCGCGGGCGGTGCGCTCGATGGACACCAGCTGGCGGGCGCTCGCCGCCGGGTCGGTGCCGAGGCCCTCGCGGGCCGCCTCGGCGAGCACGACGATGGACGCCAGGCCCTGCGCGAGGGTGTCGTGGATCTCGCGGGCGAGCCGTTCGCGCTCGTCGGCGGCGCCCTGCCGGCGCTGCGCCTCGGCGAGGCGGCGCTCCGCCTCCTCGAGGTCGGCGGCGAGGAGGCGGGCGCGCTCGTCGTGGCGCCCGACGACGCGGGTCATCCAGAGCCCGACGAGGATGCTCGCGGCGTAGCCGGTGAGGGCGGCGACGGTGTTGCCGCTGACGAGCGTCCCGTCGGGGTGCTTCTGGACCGCCATGCCCGCGACGGTGGCCGCGGTGGCGACGCCGCTGAGGGCGATCGCGCGCCGCGGGCCGCCGCCGAGGATCCAGAAGTGCGGGAGCGAGACGATCAGCAGGGACGCGGCTCCGTCCAGCAGGTAGGAGACGGTGCCGATGCCGATGACCAGCACGCCCAGGAACGTGCACCGGCGCAGGGCCGGGTCGCCCGGGAACGTTCCGGTGATCGGGTAGCAGACCGCGAGCACGGCCAGCAGCGCGAGCGTGCCGGACCGGATGCCCTCGGCGTGGTCCCAGGCGGCGATGCCGGGCGGGACGAGTCCGAAGCACACCCACAGTGCGGCGTACCAGCGGCGCAGCGCCCGCGCCTGGAGCCGGTCGTCGTGCTGTGGCCGCTGCTCCATGGCGGTCAGCCTACTTTCGCGGGGACGGGCTCCGGCACGGCGGCGGGTCCGGGGCGGGACGGCCACCAGTTGCGTTCGCCGAGCAGCAGCATCAGGGCGGGCAGGACCACGATGCGGATGATGAACGCGTCCACCAGCACCGCCGCGGCGAGCGCGAAGCCCATCTGCTTCATCTCGATGATGTGCAGCGGGATGAAGCTGGCGAAGACCGTCACCATGACGAACGCGGCGCTGGTGACGACGCCGGCGGAGCGGCCGATGCCGTCGAGGACGGCGGTGCGGGTGGACGCGCCGGCGAGCCTGGCCTCCCGGATCCGGCTGATCACGAAGACCTGGTAGTCCATCGAGAGGCCGAACAGGATCACGAACAGGAACAGCGGGACGCGGGACCCGATCGTCCCGGTGGAGGTGAAGCCGAGCAGGCCCTCCGCCCACGTCCCCTGGAACGTCACGACGAGCAGGCCGAGCGCGGCGCCCGCCGACAGCAGGTTCAGCAGGACCCCGACGAGGCCGAGCACCACGGACCGGAACGCCCACACCGTCATCGCGAACGTGACGAGCAGCAGCGACGCGATGATGAGCGGCAGCTTCTGCTTCTGGTGGTCGGGGTAGTCGGCGTAGCGGGCGACGTCGCCGGTGACGGCGACCTGGACGCCGGGCAGCCTCCCGACCGTGGCGGGCACGTAGTCGCCGCGGACGGTCCTGAGCGACGCCACCGCCGCCGGGTCGCTGACGTAGTGCGGGACGCGGAGTTCGAGCAGGCTGATCCGGCCGTCCGGGGAGGTGCGCAGTTCGGGGGTCCCGGACAGGCGCGGGTCGTGCTCCGCGCGGCGGGCGAGGTCCCCGAGCGCGTCCGCCACCTCCGCCCGGCGGGACGGGTCCGCCTTCACGACGATCTGGTGCATGGCCTTGAGGTCGGGGAACGCGGCGTTGATCCGGTCGAAGCCCCGCATCGCCGGGATGGAGCGGGGGTGGGTCTCGCGGCCCATGTCGGTGAGCTTCATGCCGAGCAGCGGCGCGGCGAGCGCGAGCATCGCCAGGACCCCGACGGCCAGCGTGGCGCCGGGACGTCGGCCGGTCGGCCGCAGCAGGGCGCGGGTGAGCCGTCCGCCGCTCTCCGGCCGCGTCCCGCGCACCGGCCTGCCGCGCCGGATCCGGCGCTCCCTGCGGTTCTCCGCCCACTGGCCGAGCTTGGCGAGCAGGGCGGGCAGCACCGTGAGGGAGCTGAGGACGGCGACGAGCGTCACGACGATCGCGCCGGTGGCGATCGAGGAGAAGATCACGTCGTCGGCGAGGTACAGGGTGGCGCTGGAGACGGCGACGGCGAGCCCGGACACGACCACGGCCCGCCCGGACGTGGCGGCGGCGAGTTCGACGACGGCCGCCGGCGCCAGGCGCCCGCCCGACCGGGCGCGTTCCTCCCGTTCCCGCTTGAGGTAGAAGAGGGTGTAGTCGACGCCGACCGCCATGCCGATGAGCAGGATGACGTTGGTGCCGACGCCCGCGTCCGGGAAGACGTGCGAGGCCAGCTGCGACAGGCCGACGGCGGCCGCGATCGAGGACAGCGCGAGCAGCATCGGCACCACGGCCAGCGACACCGAGCCGAACACGACCAGCAGGGTGATCAGCGTGACCGGAAGCGCGATCATCTCGGTGCGCGACAGGTCCTCGTCGCGCAGGCTGTCGACGCCCTTGCTGACGGAGGGCCCGCCGGTCTCCTCGACCCGCAGTCCCGGATGCGCGGCCTGCACCCGGGCGGTCTGCGCGACCAGCGCCGCGACGTGCTTGTCGCCGTCCAGCTCCGCTCCCCGCATGGTGACCTCGACGCGGACGGCGGTCCCGTCAGCCGAGCCGATCGGAGGGGAAACCGACTCGACCTCGGGCAGCCGCGACATCCGGGCCGCGTCGCGTGCGGCGGTGTTCGCGGCCGCCGTGTCGAGCCGTCCGGTGCCGGGCTTCGCCGTGATCAGCACCTGCTCGACCGGCCTCTGCTGGAGCCCGCCCTCGGCGGCCATCGCCTCGGCGCGTCCGGCCTCGCCGATCCGGAAGTCCGCGCTGGTCGCGGGGTGCCCGCCGACGGAGATCCCGACGCCGAGGCAGACCGCGACGAACAGGAACCAGCCGGCGACCGCCCGCCAGGGGTGCCCGGCGCTCCACCGGGCCATGCGCACAGGAAGATCTCTCATGCCGGAAATGCTCGCGCCGCGGCCCCCTCCCGCATGAGCCTCGACCGGCTGAACCTGCCGTCCACCGACCGGTGGACCCGCCGCGACAACCGTTGGTTGTCATAGCTGCTCAACAGCTGTTGGACGGGGGTCTACGCGGTGCGGTCCACTGGGTCCACCGCACCGGCGGAGAGCCGCCGGCAGGGATCTGGGGAGGGACCGTGAAGGCACTCGTGCCGACCGGCGACGCGCGGGAGACCGTCGCGTTCGCCGATGCCGACGAGCCGGTGCCGCACGCGGACGAGGCGCTCGTGAAGGTGGCGGCGTTCTCGGTCAACCGCGGCGAGACGTTCCAGCTGGAGGGCGACCGGCCCGGTTGGCGGCCCGGCAAGGACGTGGCGGGCCTGGTCGTGCAGGCGGCGGCGGACGGGTCGGGTCCCGCGTGCGGGACGCGGGTCGTGGGGCACCCGCCGGCGGCGGGCTGGGCCGAGTACGTCGCGGTGCCGGCGCGGTCGCTGGCGGAGCTGCCCGACCGGGTGCCGGCGGAGACGGCGGCGGCGCTGCCGCTGGCGGGCCTCACCGCGCTGCGGCTGCTGCGCACCGCCGGGTCCCTGGCCGGGCGGAGGGTCCTGGTCACGGGGGCGTCCGGCGGCGTCGGGCACTACGTCACCGAGCTGGCCGTGGCGGCGGGCGCGGAGGTCACCGCGGTGTCGGCGACGCCCGAGCGGGGCCGGCGGCTGGCGGAGTTCGGCGCCGCGGTGGTGCCGGACGCGGCGTCCGCGCCGGGCCCGTTCGACCTGGTGCTGGAGTCGACCGGCGGCGCGCAGTTCCCGGCCGCGCTGGAGCGGCTGCGCCGCCGCGGCACGCTGATCTGGTTCGGGCAGGCGTCCCGGACCCCAGTGACGCTGGACTTCTTCCGGTTCTTCGACGGGCCGGAGTCGGCCACCATCCGGCACTTCCACTACGAGGACGCCGACACGACGGACGCCGACGACCTGGCCGTCCTGGTCCGGCTCGTCGCCGAGGGGCGGCTGCACCCGGAGATCGGGCGGGTCGCCGACTGGGCCGAGACCGCCGCCGTCCTCACCGACCTGCGCGAACGCCGCGTGCGCGGCAACGCCGTCCTGACCATCGACCGCTGAACGCCCAAGCCGAACGCACAGGAGGAGACCGAAATGAACGCCAAGGATGTCGTCGTCCGCTACGTCCAGGCCGTCGCCGACGGGGACCTGGAGACGATCAGGGACAGCTTCGCCGAGGACGCGACCTGGACCTACCCGGGCGACCTGCCGCTCACCGGGACCTGGACGGGCCGCGACGCGATCGTCGACGACTTCCTCGGGGCGGCGACCGGGGACCTGTTCAAGCCGGGGACCGCGCCGGAGGTCGCGCTGGTCAACGTGATCGCCGAGGGCGACCAGGTGCTCGCCGAATGGACGGCCAGGGGGATCACCCGGTCGGGCAAGATCTACGACAACCGGTGCGCCGGGATCTACGTCGTCCGGGACGGCAGGATCGTGTCGGTGAAGGAGTACGCCGACACCCAGCACGTCGAGCGAACCCTGTTCGGTTAGCCCGGCCCGGCCGCAGGTCCCTCGACATCAAGACAGGTAGGCTGGCGGCATGGAGGACGAGGTCGACCGGCTGGTCGCGGCGTGGCAGGCCGAGCGCCCGGACCTGGACGTCCGGCCGCTCCAGGTCCTCAGCCGCGTCTCCCGGCTGGCCCGCCACCTCGACCGCGCCCGCCGCGCCGTGTTCGCCGCCCACCAGGTGGAGTCGTGGGAGTTCGACGTGCTCACCGCGCTGCGCCGGGCCGGCTCCCCCTACCAGCTCAGCCCCGGGCAGCTGCTGCGCGCGACGCTGGTGACGTCCGGCACGATGACCAACCGCATCGACCGGCTCGCCGCCGCGGGCCTGGTCGAGCGGCATCCCGACCCGCAGGACAAGCGCGGCGTGCAGGTCCGCCTCACCGAGGCGGGCCTGACCCGCGTGGACGCCGCGTTCGCCGACCTGCTGGCGCGCGAGCAGGCCATCCTCGAAGCGCTCAGCCCCGAGCAGCACGAGACCTTGGCCGTCCTGCTGCGAACCCTCCTGATTCCCTTCGACGCCTAGGCGCGCACCGTCACCGCAGCGCCTCCTCCAGCGCGGCGGCGACGGCACAGAGCCGCTCCTCGCCGCCCGCCGGGCCGATGAGCTGGACGGACGCGGGCAGGTGCGAACCCGGCAGCGGGACGGGCAGCGCGAACGCCGGCAGCCCCGCCACGTTCACCGGGCCGGTCAGCATCGTCAGCAGCAGGTCGTCGTCGCCGTCCGGCGGCTCCGGCGCGACCCCGGCCAGCACCGGCAGCGCGAGCACCCCGTGCCGGGCGAGCAGCTCGTCGAACTCCGCCCTGAGCGTCTTCCGCACGTCCTCCGCCCACGACCGGCGGCCGGACGCGGCCTCCTTCAGCACGGTCAGCCGCCGGTGCATCCGCTCGCTGATCTTCGACGGGTCGCCGAGCAGGTGCCCGTTCTGCGCGTACGCCTCCTCGCCGACGAACACGCCGTTGGCGAGGGCCGCGTCCTGGAAGTGCTCGCAGGCCGCGTCGGTGATCGGGCCGAGGAGGCGGAGCGCGCCGTCCACGGCCGCGTCGATCGCCGGGTCCACGTTCGGGACGCGCAGCCGCCCGATCGGCAGGCCCGCGTCGTAGGCGTCCGGGGTGAAACCGGGCTCGATCAGCCGCATGCCCGTGACGACGGCGGCGACGTCGCGGCCCATCGGCCCGACCGTGTCGAGCGTCGGCGACAGCGGGTACACGCCGTCCAGCGGGACGCGCCCGTTCGTGGTCTTCAGCGACGCGATGCCGCAGCACGCCGCCGGGATCCGGACGGACCCGGCCGTATCGGTGCCGAACGCGACGTCCGCCTCCCCGGTCGCCACCGCCACCGCCGACCCGCTCGACGACCCGCCCGGCACCCGCGCCGGATCCAGCGGGTTCACCGGCGTCCCGGACCAGGGGTTGACGCCGTCGGCGGCCAGGCAGAACTCGGTCAGGTTGGCCTTGCCGGCGATGCGGGCGCCCTGCGCGCGGGCCGCCGCGACGACGGCCGCGTCGGCCGCCGCCGGCTCGGCGCGCTCGGCGACCGCCCGGCTGCCCGCCGTGGTGGGCAGCCCGGCCACGTCGATGGCGTCCTTCACCGCGAGCCGCGGCCCGTCCCCCGGCGCATCGCCGATCTTCACGATCCAAGTCGTCATTGGTGGATCATGACGATTCCGGGCGGCGAGCACCAGGGGTCGCGCCGATGTCCGGACCTAGTCGACGTCCTCGGCGAGCATCAGCCACTCCTCCTCGACCCGGGCCGCCTCCGCCCGGACCTCCTTCAGCTTCCCGTCCAGCTCCTGGAGCTTGACGAAGTCGGTGGCGTGCGCGGCGAGCCTCTCGTGCAGCTCCGCCTCCTGCCCGGACAGCTTCTCCAGGCGGCGCTCCAGCCGGTCGAGCTCCTTGCGGGCCTTCCAGTCCTGCCCGCCCTTCGGCTTCGGCGGCGCGGCGGCGGGCGCCTCCCGCGCGTGCACCTGCGCCGTCCGGGTCCGGGCCGTGCCGGCGGCGCGGCGCTCCAGGTACTCGTCGACGCCGCCCGGCAGCATCGACACCCGGCCGTCGCCGAGCAGCGCCACCACGTGGTCGGTGATGCGCTCCAGGAAGTACCGGTCGTGGCTGACGACGACGAGGGTGCCGGGCCAGCCGTCCAGCAGGTCCTCGACCTCGGTGAGCGTCTCGATGTCGAGGTCGTTGGTCGGCTCGTCCAGCAGCAGCACGTTCGGCTCGCGCATCAGCAGCCGCAGCAGCTGCAGGCGGCGCCGCTCGCCGCCCGACAGGTCGCCGACCGGCGTCCACTGCCGGTCGCCCGCGAACCCGAGCCGCTCCAGCAGCTGGCTCGCCGTCCAGTCCCGCTTGCCGACCGTGATGCGGCGGCGGATCTCCTCCACCGACTCCAGGACCCGGCGCTCCGGGTCGAGCTCCTCCAGGTTCTGCGACAGGTGCGCCAGCTGGACGGTCTTGCCCCGCACCACCTTGCCCGCCACCGGCTCCACCGAGCCGTCCAGCAGCCGCAGCAGCGTGCTCTTGCCGCTGCCGTTGACGCCCACCAGCCCGACCCGGTCGCCCGGGCCGAGCCGCCACGTCATCCGCTCGAAGATCTCCTGCCCGCCGACCCGCACACCGACGTCCTCGACGTCGTACACGGTCTTGCCGAGCCGCGCGGTCGCGAACGTCGTCAGCTCCACCGAGTCGCGCAGCGGCGGCTCGTCGGCGATCAGCGCCTGCGCCGCGTCCACCCGGAACTTCGGCTTGGACGTGCGGGCCTGCGGGCCGCGCCGCAGCCACGCCAGCTCCTTGCGCAGCAGGTTCTGCCGCTTGGACTCCGTCGCCGCCGCGATCCGGGACCGCTCCGCCTTCGCCAGCACGTAGGCGGAGTAGCCGCCCTCGTAGCGCTCGACGGACCCGTCCACGACCTCCCACGTCCGCTCGGTGACCTCGTCGAGGAACCAGCGGTCGTGCGTGACGACCAGCAGCGCGACCCGGCGGCCCTTCAGGTGCCGGGCCAGCCACGCGATCGCCTCGATGTCGAGGTGGTTGGTCGGCTCGTCCAGCAGCAGCAGGTCCGACTCGGGGACCAGCAGCCGCGCCAGCGCGATCCGGCGCCGCTCGCCGCCCGACATCCCGGCCAGCGGCGCGTCCAGGTCGACGTCGGCGAGCAGCCCGGCGAGGACGTCGCGGGCGCGGGTGTCGCCCGCCCACTCGTGCTCGGCGCGGTCGCCCAGCACCACCGAGCGGACCGTCGCGCCCTCGGGGAACACGTCCCGCTGCGTCAGGTACCCGAGCCGCAGGCCGCGCGTGTGCGTGACGCGGCCCTCGTCCGGCTCGACCTCGCGCGCCAGGACCTGCACCAGCGTGCTCTTGCCGCCGCCGTTGCGGCCGACGACGCCGATCCGGTCGCCCTCGTCGAGCCCGAGGGAGACGGCGTCCAGCAGCGGCTTCGGCCCGTACGCCTTGACGACGTTCTCAACGTTGATCAGATTCACGACGCATCCAGCCTATTGCCCCGCGCGCCCTGCCCGGACGGTCAGCCCTGCGGCGGCGCCCAGCCCTGCCCCTGCGGGTCCGGCGGGCTTTGCGGGCCCGGCGGCTCGTGCGGCGGCTGCCCGGACGGCGGGCCCGGCGGACCGTACGGCGGCTGCCCGTACGAGCCGGGCTGCCCGTACGGCGGCTGCCCGGACGGCGGCTGCCCGGACGGCGGCTGCCCGGACGGCGGGCCGGGCGGCCCATAGGGCCCATAGGGCGGCCCCTGCGGCGAGCCGGGCATCTGACCGCCCGGCGGCCGATACGCCGGAGGGGACGCGGCGCGTTGGCGCGACTTCACGACGGCGAGCACGACCACCAGCGCGACGGCAACGACGACGGCGAGAAAGAACAAGATGACCAGAAGTTCGACCACGCTGATGCCCGCTCCTGACGAATGGTCCATTGTCGGTTCCTCACGGGAGGGCGCACCCGCCTGGCATCAGCGTAGCGGCGGGCGCCGTGCGGAGATCACCGCGTCCGGGGCGTCGCGGCGGATCGCCCGGTCGCGGCGCACGGCCCGCACCGCGAGCGTCGCCACCATCGCGACCGCCACCAGCGCCAGCAGCCCCGTCAGATACGTCATCGCTCCACCTCGTCGGGAATCGGCGTCACCGATCAAGACGCCCGCGGAGCGCCGGGAGTTCGCTTGTGTGCCGGAAGCACACAGTGATCGGTTCGGAACGCTGCGACGAGACCGGGCGGCGGCGGCGCCTAGAGCACCGCGGCGCCGGGCACCGGGCCCTGCGCCCGGACGATCTGCTCGGCCACCCCCGCGCCGTCCAGCGCCACCGCGAGGTCGGCGGCGTCCTCGTCGCTCTCGGCGAGGAACGCGCAGGTCGGGCCGGACCCGGACACCAGCGCGCCGATCGCGCCGAGGTCGCGGCCGGCGTTCAGGGTGCGGGCCAGCGACGGCCGCAGCCGCAGCGCGGCGGGCTGCAGGTCGTTGGCGAGCGCGGCGCCGAGCGCCTTGGCGTCGCCGGTCGCCAGCGCCGTCATCAGGTCCTCCGCGACCGACGGCCGCGGGGCGCTCTCCCCCGCCGCCTCGCGCAGCCGGTCGCACTCGGCGTAGACGCGGGGCGTGGACAGGCCGCCGTCGGCGGTCGCGAACACCCAGTGGAACGTCCCGCGGGTGAGGGCCGGGGTGAGCCGCTCGCCCCGCCCGACGCCGATGGCGGTGCCGCCGAGCAGCGCGAACGGCACGTCGCTGCCGAGGTCGGCGGCCATCTCCAGCAGGTCGCCGCGGGCCAGCGCCGGCCGCTCCCGGTCGTCCCATAGCCGGGTGCAGGCGACCAGCGCCGCCGCCGCGTCCGCGCTGCCGCCCGCCATGCCGCCGGCGACCGGGATCGCCTTGCGGATCCGCAGCCGCACCAGCGGCCGCACGCCGAGCCGGGCCGCGACCATGACCGCCGCCCGCGCCGCCAGGTTCCCGGCGTCGGTCGGGACGCGGCCGATCGCCACCCGCGAGTACGGCGCCGCCTCGACCGCCAGCTCCAGGCCGTCGGCCGGCTCCGCGGTCACCTCGTCGAACAGCGACACGGCGTGGAACACGTTCACGAGATCGTGGTAGCCGTCCTCCCGGATCGGCCCGACGCCGAGCTGGAGGTTGACCTTGGCAGGGACGCGTACCCTCACTGCGCTCACGACCAGAACCCTAAGGCAGGGATCAGCCTCCGCTCGTCACCGGGAGGTTGCGGGGATTGAAGTAGGGCGCGGTCGCCATCTCCCGCAGCGCCGACACCGCGTGCGTGTCGCCCGTCACCGCGTAGGCGCGCCGATCGTCGCGGGGACCGTCGGCCTGCTCGTCGGAGTCGAAGTACACCACGGCCTTGACCTGCGGGTCCTCCAGGGTCCTGGTGGCGGCCCGCAGCCATTCGGCGCGGCGCTGCCCGTAGGACTTCGGCACCCCGAACTCGGCGATCATGATGGGCTTGTGCCGGTTCCTGGCCCACTGCATGAACAGCTTCAGCGTCTCCGACAGGTCCCGGTACTCGTAGTCGGCGCCGGGCGGCGCGTCCGCGCAGATCCAGTCGACCTGGTCGTCGCCGGGATAGTAGGCGCCCGCGTTGGGCGCGCCGAACCCGCGGGCGCTCGGGCACCACACCCAGGCGACGTTGTCGACCCTCTCCGCGGTGAAGATCTGCCGCAGGTGCTTCCACGCGGCGACGAAGTCGGCCGGCGAGTGCACCCGCTCCTTCAGCGACGACCGGTCCATGTCGCGGGACCAGCGCAGGAACACCGGCTTGCCGGTCGCCTTGATCGCCTTGGCGCGGGCGCGGATCATCGCGTCGTACTTGCCCTGCACGATCTCCTTGGTGTCGGCGCCCGCCCAGGTCAGCAGCAGGTACCGGTTGCCGCCCACCACGGAGGAGTCGAGCCCCGTCGGGAAGTCGGACTTCCAGCCCCGGTAGCTCTGCACGATGTCCAGCTGGCGGCCCATGTCGCGTTCGAACGCGGCGACGGGCGCCATGCCCGGCCTGCCGGCGTCCTTCCCGGTGGGAGTGCCGGCCGGGGTGCCCGTCGGGCTGCCGGACGCGCCGTCCGCCGGGGTGCCGGACTCGGTCTCCGACGCCCCCGCCGAGGGCGACTTCGTGGCCGCGCCCCCCACCTCGGGCGGCACCCACGCGCCGAAGTAGGCGCCCTTCGCCGGCGGCGTCGGGGCGATGCCCGCCCGCGCGGTCGTCGTTATCTTCGGGGCCGCGCCCGCGCCGTCACTGCAGCCCGCCGCCACCGTCGCGACCAGCCCGCCCACCGCCACCAGCGCCGTCGCCGCCACCGGCAGCCGGGCCCCGCCCACCGCGCCGGGCCGAAGAACGCGCGCCGTCCAGACCCGCCTGGTCCCCGCCCGCGCCGTCCGCGAACGCGCCTTCACCATCGTCCTCCGACTCTCCCGTGTTCATCGCGCCGCTGCCGGCGTCCATCGCGCCAGTGCCGGAGGTACCGGCGTGCCGCGCGCCGTCCCCCGCGTCTGAAGGACCATACTCGGCAATACGGGCGAAGGCGGCCACGTCCAGCGCTTCGCCCCGGGCCCGCGGATCGACGCCCGCCGCGCGCAGCGCCCGCTCCGCCTCCGCCGCCGAGCCGGCCCAGCCCGCCAGCGCCGCCCGCAGCGTCTTGCGGCGCTGCGCGAACGCCGCGTCCACCACGGCGAACACCCGCTCGCGGGACGCGGCGGAGGGCGGCGGATCGCGCCGCGTGAACGCCACCAGCCCGGAATCGACGTTCGGCGCCGGCCAGAACACCGCGCGCCCCACCGCGCCGGCGCGGCGCGCCTCCCCGTACCAGGCGAGCTTCACCGACGGCACCCCGTAGATCTTGCTCCCGGGCGCCGCGACCATCCGGTCGGCGACCTCCGCCTGCACCATGACCAGCGCGGACCGCAGCGACGGCAGCGCCGCCAGCAGGTTCAGCACGACCGGCACCGCGACGTTGTAGGGCAGGTTCGCCACCAGCGCGGTCGGCGCCGGGCCCGGCACCCGTGTGATCTTCATCGCGTCGGCGCGGACGACCTCCAGCCGTCCCGCCAGCTCCGGCTCCCGCGCGGCGGCCGTCGTGGGCAGCTCCGCCGCCAGCACCGGGTCGATCTCCACCGCGACGACGCGGCGCGCCGCCGGCAGCAGCGCCAGCGTCAGCGACCCCAGCCCCGGCCCGACCTCGATGACCACGTCGTCCGGCCCCAGGCCGGCGGCCCGCACGATCCGCCGGACGGTGTTGGCGTCGATGACGAAGTTCTGCCCGAGCGTCTTGGTCGGCCTGACGCCCAGCCGCCCCGCCAGCTCCCGCACGTCCGCCGGCCCGAGCAGCCCCCGTCTCTCCCCCATGAGAACAAGTGTGGCAGGTCAGGAGAACAGGAACTTCCCACATACCGGCCACTGCCCCTGCCAGCGCCCGCTCACCCGGTTGTAGAGCAGCTGCGCCCGGTAGGTCTGCTCCGCCGCGCTCGCGTCCGACGGCCTGCCCGTCCCGCCGACCGACGCCCACGACGACATCGAGAACTGGTACAGCCCGTAGTAACCGGACGGGTTCACCGCCTTCGGATTGCCGTGCGACTCGCAGTTGGCGAGGCCGCTCCAGTTGAGCCTGGCCGCCGCGCCGGTGGCCGCCGCCTTGGGGCCGACCGCCAGGATCCGCGCCAGGGCCTTGCGCTTCACCTTCTGCGCGATGACCGCCTTGACCTTCTTGCCCTTCCGCCGGACGTAGGCCACCTGCACGACCTTGATGCCGGTACGGCCCTTGCGCAGCTCCTTCTCCGACCACGGCGGCACCGACGAGCTCTTCTTCCTGATCGTCGGCGCCGGCACGCTCACCGTCCTGGTGACCGGCTTCGACAGCAGCCGCAGCACCTTCACCGTGTCCCCGGCGGGCTGCTCGCGGGCCGGCTTCACCAGGTCGTAACGGCCGAGCCGGATCCCGGCCTGGTCCAGCACCTGCTGGACGGTCGTCCCGGTCGTCATCGTGGTCGTCTTCTTCTTGTCCACGACGATGACGACCTTGCGCGGCGCCGGGGCGCTCGTCCGCGGCGCGTCCGCCACCCGCAGGGTCGACTCCGCCTTCGGCGATCCACCGCCACCGCACGCCGTCGCCAGCAGGACCGTCACGACCAGGGCAGCAGAAGCCGCAGGGGCTCGACGCACCGTTCCTCCAGGGGGGCCGAGCGGGCTCGGGGGTGCCCGCCGGTCAACTCGCGCGCTCGCGCGACGGCCGATCGATCGCGTCAGACCCTAGAGCGGAACGCCCGTCCCCCGCCACCTCAACGCCCACAGCGGTCTCCCCGCCCCCCTCGGGTAAGGAGAAGCGAACCCGAACGGCCATATTCACAGAGTCATCATCTGACTACTATCAGTAATCGAGAGTCCGCCCGCAAGAGAAGGGAGCCCACGCCGAACGCGGGTGTCCAGGGCGCGGAAACCCGCGAAAGGGCAAGGGGGCCGGTGCGGACGGCCAGAGCCCGGCCGTCCGCACCGTTCCCATTGCTTTGTCCTTGGCGTCAGGCGCTGGGGCGCCTTCCTTCGGCGGACAAAGCGGCGATCGCTGCATCGCTCCGACTCGCCCTGGGGGCTCGCTGCGCGATCAAGTTCTCGCAAGCTCGAACTTGGCTTCGCACGCGACCGCAACGCTCGGGCCGCCACCTCCTCAGCTTACGGACGATCACCTTCCCGCCAGCGCGTGGCCGCGGCCCTGTCCGCCCACGACCGTCTCCGCTCCGCGCGTACCGCCTGCCGCCCGCGCGTGACCGCCCCATGGCTGCCTCCCCCGTGGCTGCCTCTCGGCCTGTGCGTGACCGTCTGCCGCGCGTCTGGACGCCCCTCATGTCCGCCGCGCGCGTGTGGCCACCTCTCGTCTGCGTGTGGGCCGCGCGTGAGCGCTTTCGTTTGCGTGTGTGGCGTGACGGGTGCGCTGGACGCCCTCGGGGGTTAGGTGGTTGCTTGGGCGGCGGCTTGGCCTGCTTTGCGGGCGGAGAACAGGCAGCCGCCTAGGAAGGTGCCCTCCAGGGCGTTGTAGCCGTGGACGCCGCCGCCGCCGAATCCTGCTACCTCGCCCGCCGCGTAGAGGCCTTCTATCGGGTCGCCGTTCGGGCCCAGGGCGCGGGAGTCCAGGTCGGTCTGGATGCCGCCCAGCGTTTTGCGGGTGAGGACGTGCAGTTTGACGGCGATGAGCGGGCCGGCGGACGGGTCGAGCAGGCGGTGCGGGGCGGCGGTGCGGCTGAGCCGGTCGCCCAGGTAGCGGCGCGCGTTGCGGATGCCCTGGACTTGGGCGTCCTTGCTGAAGGGGTTGGCGACCTGCAGGTCGCGGGCCTCGATCTGGCGGCGCAGCAGGGCCGTTTCCAGGAGCGGTTCGTCGGTGAGGGCGTTCATGCCGTCCACGAGTTCGTCGAGGGTGCGGGCGACGACGAAGTCCGCGCCATGGCGCTTGAACGCCTCGACCGGGGCGGGCGCGCCCCTGGACAGGACGCGTTCGCGCAGCGCCGCCCTGCGGTCGCCGCTGGTGATGTCGGGGTTCTGCTCCGACCCCGACAGCGCGAACTCCTTCTCGATGATCTTCTGGGTGAGGACGAACCAGGAGTGGTCGTAGGCCGCGATGTCCTGGGTGGTGCGCAGGTGTTCGAGGGTGGAGAGGGTGTCGTAGCCGGGGAGGCAGGGGGCGGGGAGGCGCCGGCCGAGCGCGTCGAACCACATCGGGGACGGGCCCGGCAGGATGCGGATGGCGTGGCCGGGCCAGATCGGGTTCCAGTTGCGCACGCCCTCGGTGTAGTGCCACATCCGGTCGCGGTTGACGAGGCGGACCCCGGCGGCGGCGCTGATGTCGAGCATGCGGCCGTCCACGTAGGCGGGCACGCCCGTGATCATGCGGGTGGGCGCGGTGCCGAGGCGTTCGGGCCAGTGGCGGCGGACCATCTCGTGGTTGCCGCCGATCCCGCCGCTGGTGACGATCACCGCCTGTGCCGACAGCTCGAACGTCCCGGCCTCTTCGCGGTTGGACGCGACGCCGCGCGGGGAGTCGTCGGCGGCGAGGACGGTGCCGTGCACTCCGGTCACGGCGCCGTCGGTCAGGGTAAGGCCGTCCACGCGGTGACGGTGGTGGAAGGTGAGGAGTCCTTCGGCGGCGGCGCGGTGGGCGCTGCGCACGAACGGCGCCACCACGCCGGTGCCCGTCCCCCAGGCGATGTGGAAGCGCGGCACCGAGTTCCCGTGCCCGTCGGCGCGCAGGTCGCCGCGCTCCGCCCAGCCGACCACCGGGGTGAACGTGATGCCGTGGGACGCCAGCCACGAGCGCTTCACCCCGGCGGCGAACTCGACGTAGGCGCGGGCCCACCGGACCGCCCAGGCGTCCTCGTCGTCCAGCCGGTCGAAGGCGGCGCTGCCCTGCCAGTCGTTCCAGGCCAGGTCGAAGGAGTCCCGGACGCGGAGCCGGCGCTGCTCCGGTGTGTCGACCAGGAACAGGCCGCCGAGCGACCAGAACGCCTGCCCGCCGAGGTTCGCCGCGTTCTCCTGGTCCAGCAGTGCGACCCGGCGCCCGCGTGCGGTCAGCTCGTGTGCGGCGACCAGTCCTGCCAGGCCCGCCCCGACGACTACGACATCTGCGTCCATATCGTCTCCCTTCCTCCGGGCCTATGCCCGGAGGAAGGGAGACCGCACCCGGCTACCAGGGGCCGAAGGTGCGTTCTCCGTTGGCGGCGATGGCGGCGCAGAGGTCGGCCAGGTCGACGCCCTTGATCTCCGCCATCGCGCGGACGGTGTGCGGGATCAGGTAGGAGGCGTTCGGCTTGCCGCGGTTGGGGACGGGGGTGAGGAACGGGGCGTCGGTCTCGACGAGGATCAGGTCGAGGGGGGCGACGCGCAGCGCCTCGCGGAGCGGTTCGGCGTTCTTGAAGGTGACGTTGCCGGCGAAGCTCATCACGTAGCCGCGCTCGGCGCAGACCTTCGCCATCTCGGCGTCGCCGGAGAAGCAGTGGAACACCACCTTCTCGGGCGCGCCCTCCTCCCGCAGGATCGCCAGCACGTCGTCGTGGGCCTCGCGGTCGTGGATGACCAGGGCCTTGCCGGTGCGCTTGGCGATCGCGACATGCGCGCGGAAGGACGTGTGCTGGTCGGCCTTGGGCGCCCAGTCGCGGTAGTAGTCGAGGCCGGTCTCGCCGATCGCCCGCACCTTGGGGTGGGCCGCCATCACCTCGATGTCGTGCAGGACGGCGTCGGAAATCCCGGTGGTCTCGTTCGGGTGGATCGCCACGCCCGCGTAGACGTCGTCGAACTCGGCGCCGGCGTCCACCGCGAACCGCGACGACGGCAGGTCGCAGCCGATCGTCACGATGCGGGCGATCCCCGCCGCCTTCGCCGAGTGCAGCTGCTCGCTGACCGGCGTCTCGACGATGTCGAGGTGGCAGTGGCTGTCGAAGACGTCGACCGGCAGCCGCTCGGGCAGCGGCGGGAAGGACCGGGCGGCCTCCCCGCCGCGGTCGCCGGCCGGGCTCACTCGGCCTCCAGCCGGGCGAGCTCCTCGTCCACCACGGACGTGTCGAGCTTCTTGAACAGCGGGGTCGGCTTGGCCAGCGGCACGCCCGGCTTGATCGGCATGGACTCCCAGCGCGCCGCGGTGGCGTAGTCGCCGGTCAGCACGCGGTAGTCGGGGCCGCCCTCCTCCGAGACGGTCTCCAGCCGCGGCATGCCGCTCCACACGCCCTCGCCGCCGAGCAGCTCGTACACCTTCTGCGAGGAGTTCGGCAGGAACGGGGTGAGCAGCGACTTGGCGTCGTCGACGACCTGCAGCGAGGTGTGCAGGATCGACTGGACGCGGGCCGGGTCGTCCTTCAGCTTCCAGGGCGCCTGGTCGGACAGGTACCGGTTGGCGTCCCGGACGACGTCGAGCGCCTCGGTGATCGCGTTCTTGAAGCGCGACCGCTCCAGCTCGGCGCCGACCCGCGCGAAGGCGGTGCGGCTGCGCTCCATCAGCGCGCGGTCGGCGTCGTTGAGGTCGCCCGGCTCGGGGATGGCGCCGTAGTTCTTCGCGGCCAGGTTCACCGAGCGGTTGACGAGGTTGCCCCACGCGGCGACCAGCTCGTCGTTGTTGCGGCGGACGAACTCCGACCAGGTGAAGTCGGTGTCGTTGTTCTCGGGGCCGGCGACGGCCACGTAGTAGCGCAGCGCGTCGACGTCGTAGCGCTCCAGGAAGTCCTTGACGTAGATGACCACGTTGCGGGACGAGGAGAACTTCTTGCCCTCCATCGTCAGGAACTCCGACGACACGACCTCGGTCGGGGTGTTGAGCGCGCCCAGCGAGCCGGGCTTGCCGCCCTTGTCGCCCTGGCCGTTGTAGCCGAACAGCATCGCCGGCCAGATCTCGGCGTGGAAGACGATGTTGTCCTTGCCCATGAAGTAGTACGACAGGGCGTCCGGGTCCTGCCACCAGGCCCGCCACGCCTCCGGGTCGCCGGACCGCCGCGCCCACTCCACCGAGGCGGAGAAGTAGCCGACGACGGCGTCGAACCAGACGTACAGCTTCTTCGCCGGGTTGTCGCGCCAGCCGTCCAGCGGGATCGGCACGCCCCAGTCGAGGTCGCGGCTGATCGCCCGCGGGTGGATGTCGTCCAGCAGGTTCAGCGCGAACTTCAGCACGTTCGGCCGCCACGCCAGCGCGCCGTTCTGCTTGCCGCGCAGGTACCGGCCGAGCACCTCGGTGAAGGCGGGCAGGTCGAGCATGAAGTGCTCGGTCTCGACGAACTTCGGCGTCTCGCCGTTGATCCGCGACACCGGGTTGATCAGGTCGACCGGGTCGAGCTGGTTGCCGCAGTTGTCGCACTGGTCGCCGCGGGCGCCGTCGTAGCCGCAGATCGGGCAGGTGCCCTCGATGTAGCGGTCCGGCAGCGTCCGGCCGGTGGACGGCGAGATCGCGCCCATCGTGGTGGTCGGGAAGATGTAGCCGTTGTCGAACAGGCCCTTGAAGATCTCCTGGACGACCGCGTAGTGGTTGCGGGTGGTGGTCCGGGTGAACAGGTCGTAGGTCATGCCGAGGCCGTGCAGGTCCTCGGCGATCACGCCGTTGTAGCGGTCGGCCAGCTCGCGGGCGGACACGCCCTCCTTGTCGGCCTGCACCTGGATCGGCGTGCCGTGCTCGTCGGTGCCGCTGACCATCAGGACCTTGCTGCCCGCCATCCGCTGGTAGCGGCTGAACATGTCGGCGGGCAGCGCGAAACCGGAGACGTGCCCGATGTGACGGGGCCCGTTGGCGTACGGCCAGGCGGGCGCGGTCAGGATGTGTCGGCTTGACGAGGACATGAAATCAAGGGTAGTCGCGCCGCCCCGCGGAACCGCACGGATATCGCCACCTGTGGATAACCGGCCCCCGATGATCGTTCCCTGGAAGCTCGCCGCAGATCCGGTACGGCCGGCCGCGGCGGGGTCCGGCACCCGAGTAGCCTGGTCCGGCGTTCAGCGCAGTCCAGCCTGTAGTCCATCCAGGGGCAGAAGCCAGCCATGCCGCAGACCACGGCCGACCAGCCGGCCGTCACGCAGGAACCGACCACCGGACGGACGGGCGGGATGCCCCGGCGGCTGCTCGCCCGGATCCGCCGGACCCGCCGCGTGTGGTGGCTGGCCCTGCTGGTCGGGGCGTGCGCGGTCGCCGCGCAGTGGGTGCTGATGACCCCGCCGCTGTACTTCGACCCGTACTACGTGTGGCTCGCCGCCCGCGACTGGCCGGACATCCCGCTCGGCGTGTTCCCGTTCGACGAGGTCCCGCACCAGGTGACCCGGATCGGGCTGGTGCTGCCCGCGCGGCTCGTCCAGGACGTCCTCGGCCCCGGCCAGGCCGCCTACTTCGTGATCGCCGCGCTCGGCGGGATCGCGTTCTTCGTCGGCGCTTACCTGGTCGTGCGGGCGCTGTTCGGCGACGTCGCGGGCCTGCTTTCGGCCGGGATCCTGCTGGTCCACCCGTTCTTCACGATGACCAACCCGTACGGCCACGAGATCACCTGGTCGACCGGGGTGATGCTGCCCGACATGCCGGGCGCCGGGCTGTTCGCGATCGGGATGGCGGCGCTGGTGGTGGCGAGCCGCCGGGAGGGCCGCGTCCAGACCCGGTTCCTGCTGGCGGCCGGGCTGCTGCTCGGCTGCTCGTTCCTGGTCCGGGAGTTCCTGGCGTTCCTGTTCCTGGCGATCCCCGCCTACCTGGCGCTGCTGCGGATCCCGTGGCGGCGCAACGTCACGGTCGGCGCGCCGATGGTGGTCGTGCTGGCGTTCAACTTCGTCCACAACCAGATCGTGTGGGGCAATCCGCTCGCCGGGCTGTTGTCGGCGGCCGAGCACGGCGGCGAGTCCCGCGACTACGTGACCCGCGCGCTGGCGGCCCGCTCGTTCCTGCGCGCCATGCACGACTGGAACCCGCTCGGGGCGGTCTTCGTCGGGGCGCTGGTGCTGACGATCGTCGGGTTCGCGGTCACCCGGGACCGGCGGCTCGCGCTGGTGCTGGTGTGGTTCTTCACCCTCGCCGTCCCGCTGACGCTCTTCTCCGGGGTGCTCGACCCGCACAGCATCTCGCTGCGCGCCTGGCTGCAGCGGTACTGGTTCGGGGTGCTGCCCGCGCTGCTCGCGGGCGGGTTCGGGTCGCTGATCCTGATGTTCCGGATGATCCCGGACGGCCTGGTCGCGCGGCTGCGGCTGCGGACCCTCGTCGTCCCGGTCGTCGCTGTGCTGCTGGGCGGCGCGTACGTGTACGCCGCGGTTACGGCCGTCCCCGAGCTGCCGCGCGACAAGGCGTGGAACCAGCTGCGGATCTATCTCGGCAAGCACCAGGACCTGAAGCTGATCTGCGCCGACCGGCGCCTGGCGCAGACCCTCACCTTCTACACGCGGGACATGTGGGGCGACCCCATCTGGCACGGCGAGGTCCGCGACTTCCCGCACTACGTGCCGCAGCTGCCGCGCGACGTCCTCGAAGGGCCGATGCTGTACACGCACTGGCGCGGCCAGGAGTCGCAGATCGCCGCGGGCTGGAAGCCGGACCCGGCGCGGGGGTGGCGGCTGATGTGGCGCTCGTCCGACGGCGTCCTGCAGCTGTGGAACCCGCCGCCCGGCGCCGCGACCGGCAAGGTCGCCTTCTAGGAGCGCGTCCAGGCGACCCAGTCGCCCTCGATGGTGCGGCGGCTGTCGACGACCTTCCAGCCGGCCGGTGCGCCGTGCGGCCACGACTTCGCCGCCGGGACGTTCTTCGGCCACCACATGATGACCATGTCGGCGTTCCGCGGCACGGGCGTGGTCTGGGCGTTGAAGACGCCGCCGTTGCTCCACCAGGCCCAGTAGTACTGCGACAGGCGGATCGTCCACGGGACGTTCCAGTCGATCGCGAGGTGGCGCGTGTCCCGCAGCCCCGGGACGTTCCGCAGGTCGGTGTGCGCGATCTCGGCGCGGACGAGCGGGTGCGCGATGCGGTCCGTCGCGGTGACCGACATCGTCACCGCCACGACCGCGAGGAACCCCGCGAGCAGCGCCGGGCCGTGGCGGCGCAGCAGCACCGCCGCCACGGCGGCGCCGAGCAGCACCAGCCCGGCGATGGTGGCGTGCCACAGCTGGAAGGACTTCCAGTTCCAGGTCAGGAAGGACGTCTCCGGGAAGTCGTACGGCGTGAACGTGTACCGGGTCAACCGGGTCCCGGCGTACGACTCGACCACGAACGCGGCCAGGACGGTCAGGACGGCGGCCGTTCCCGCCGCCAGCGCCAGCATCCGCCGTGGCGCCCGCAGCAGCACGGCGACCCCGACCATGAACAGCACCGGGGTGATGCACGCCAGGTAGCGGCCGTAGACGTAGTTGCCGATGCGGTACTCGTCCGGGAGCGCCGCCGACGTGGCGAAGGCGATGCCCGCCACGATCGCCAGCACGCCGAGCGCCAGCGTCCGCTCGCGGAGCGGCGTGCCGCGCCGGGCGGCGGCGACCGCGACCGCGATGAGGCCGACCGCCGCGATCCCGCCCGTGGCGACGGCCTGGTACCAGATCTGGCCGGTGCCGAGCGACAGCATCCAGCCCCAGCCGTCCTGCGTGGTGACCCGCCGGACGAGGTTGCCGCTCAGGTCGTTGTCGCCGGCCGGGTACATGTACGGCAGCAGCGAGTGGTTCAGCAGCGTCCCGGCGCCCAGAGCGGCGGCGAGGGCGAGCGCGGACAACGCCACACCGCGCCAGGGGCGCCACCGGAAAAGCAGCGCCGCGGCCAGCAGCACTGCGTGCACGCCCAGCAGGATCGTCCCGCGCGTATGGGAGGTATAGGCGAAGGCGACGAGCAGCGAGGCGCCCACTCCGTACAGCGTCACGCGTGGCATCTCCCGCGCGCGCGTACGGCCGGCGTGCAGCCACGCGTGCACCAGCAGCAGCCAGCCGACCACGACCACCGGAAGGACCGCGTCGGTCAACACGAACTCGGAGTAGAACAACACCCCCGGCAGGAACGCCGTGACGTGCGCGAACATGTACGCCCAGCGCGCGCGCACGTGGAGCACCCGCAGCATCAGGTACGCCAGCGGCATCATCAGGGCGCTGATGAGGGCATTGACGACGAGCGCGCCGCGGTAGACGCCCACCGGGTCGTGCGCGATCCACAGCACCGGCGCCAGCAGCAGCGGGTAGCCGCCGCGGTACACCGTCCCGTACGACATGTCGGCATCGGTGCCGCCGGTCAGGACCCGCGCGGCGAACAGGTACCCCGACTCGTCCGGCGTCGCGACGGGCATCGTCTGCCCGGACGCCAGCCACAGCCGCACCGCGACCTGCAACGCCCAGCCGAGCACGAACAGCAGCACCCAGCGGCGCCGCCGCGCGGACCGCGGCGCGCCCCGGCCCGCCGGCGGCGTGGTGGGCGGACGGGAAAGGACCGGCGGCGCGGCCTCGGTGCTCACGGCCGTCCGGTCCGCCGGCCGCGTGCGGTCAGGGAGCGAAGATCCATGGTCATGTCAGCCTGTCACAGCGCCGGACGGGCGGGCGTCCGGGGCCGGGAAACCCTCAGCAACTTCTCTGCTTCGGACCCGCCGCGCCGGGCACCGCGGCACCGCGGCCCGGCGCCGCCGTGCTAGCGCTCCTCGGACGTCCCGGCGGTCTCGGCGACCTCCACCGCGCCGCCGGCGTCCTGCGCCACCGTCTCGCCGTTCGCGGCGTCCGCTCCGGCGGCCTCGGCCTTGCGCTCGCCCGCGACCTTGTGCGCGGCGGCGTCCACGACGCCGGCGGCCTCCTCGGCCGCGTCGGTGAGCGGCGGGTGCTGGCGGCGGCGGATGCCGAGGATGCTGACGAACAGCGAGGCGAAGATCGCCTGGAGGCTCATCACCAGCGCGGTCGCGGCGGGCACCACGATGCGCAGCGAGTCGCGCGGGTCCAGCTCACCGAAGCTGTGCACCCGCCAGTGCAGCAGCGAGGCGACCAGCCCGGCCAGGCCGGCGATGGCGAGCAGCCCGCCGAGCAGCAGGCCGCGCTCCAGGCTCCACCAGTCGATGATCTTCTGCACCCGGCGGTCGTGCGGCAGGAACCCCTCCTGCATCGCGTACACCTTGGTGAGCAGCGCGAACAGCACCGCCTGGAAGCCGATCACCAGCGCGGCGGACGCGCCGACCAGGGTGTCGACGTCGAAGGCGATCTCGCCGACCGTGACCGGCCCGGTGGACAGCGCGGCGCCGGCCAGCAGCCCGAGGGTCATGAACAGCAGGCCGGGGATGAGGAACAGCCAGCGCGGGCTGTACAGCATCAGGAAGCGCAGGTGCCGCCAGCCGTCCCGCCAGGTGTTCAGGTGCGGGGCGCGGGTCCGGCCGTCGGGCGCCAGCGTGGTCGGCACCTCGCGGATGTCGTACTTCTGCAGGGTCGCCTTGACGACCATCTCGCTGGCGAACTCCATGCCGCCGGTCTGCAGCCCGAGCCGCAGGATCGCCTCCTTCTCGAAGGCGCGCAGCCCGCAGTGGAAGTCGCCGATCTTGCTGCCGAAGAACAGCCGCCCGACGAAGCTCAGCACCGGGTTGCCGAGGTAGCGGTGCAGCGGCGGCATGGCGCCCGGCGCGATGCCGCCCTTGAACCGGTTGCCCATGACGAGGTCGGCGCCGTCGCGCAGCTCGTCGAGGAACGGGCCGAGGGTGGTGAAGTCATAGGAGTCGTCGGCGTCGCCCATCGCGACGTACTTGCCGCGCGCGGCCCGGATGCCGCCCATGAGGGCGTTGCCGTAGCCCTTGTCGATCACCGGCACGACGCGCGCCCCCGCGTCCCGGGCGAGCTGCTGGCTGCCGTCGGTGCTGCCGTTGTCGGCTATGACCACCTCGCCGTCGATACCGCTGTCCTCGAAGAAGCCGATCGTCTTGCGGACACAGGTCTCGACCGTTTCGGCCTCGTTCAGGCATGGCATCACTACGGAGAGTTCCACGCGATCTCCTTCGTTACCCCTGGTGACCGTCTGCGGTGCTGTTCACTGATCTCATGGTGTATCCGCCCGGCGGCCCGTCGTCGTTCATGATGCCTGCCCTGGACGGGTGATGGTGGCCGCTCTCCAGAAGAGCACCCGTATCGTGTTGCCTAGTTGCAACCGAAAAACCCTCTCCGCCGCGAACCGGGCGGCAGGCTAGGACGTCAAGCATACGGGTATGGCGGCCCGGAAAGGGTGGGGCGACTGTGACGCGCGGCGGAGAACGCAATGCCGGCGGTCCGAGATGGCAGCGGTGGAGGGGAGGTGCCGAAGTGGCGGCGGAATCGCCTCGCGGTGCCGAGCCGAAGGGGACCGCGGCGGACGCCGGCACGGCGGAGAGCGCCGAGGTCACGGCGGAGAACGGGGACGTCGCGGCGGGCGCGGATACGCCCCGCGACACGCCCGGTGAACCGGAGATCGAAAAGTCTTCCGATGCGGATCCGGAGACCTCCTCCGATTCCGCCGTGCGGACGGAGCGGCCGTCCGGAGCGTCGGCCGCCGAAGCGGGCGATCCGGCCGGCGGCAAGAAGCGGACACCCGCCGACAGGGCCCGCGGAGCCCTCCGGCGCATCGACGCCCGCGGGCGCGCCGCCCGGTCCTGGGCGCTGGCCCGGCGCCACCCGATCTTCAGTGTGATCATTGCCACAGCGGCGCTGCTGCGGCTGGTCGTGATGGTCGGCTACCAGCCCGCGATGTTCTTCAACGACAGCTTCGACTACCTGCACGTCGCGATGGGGCTGTACCCGCATCCGCTGCGGCCCGACGGCTACTCGTTCCTGCTGTGGGCGCTGAAGCCGTTCCACAGCTTCGCGCTGGTCGCTGCCGTCCAGCACCTCATGGGCCTGTCCATGGGCGTGATGATCTACGCGCTGCTGCGCCGCAAGTTCGGCCTGCCCGGCTGGGGCGCCGCGCTCGCCACGGTGCCGGTGCTGTTCGACGCCTACCAGATCCAGCTGGAGCACCTCGTCCTGTCCGACACCACGTTCACCTTCCTGGTGATGCTGGCGGTGACGCTGCTGCTGTGGCACGACCGGCCGTCCTGGAAGATCGCGCTGGCGGTCGGGCTGATCGTCGGGTTCTCCTGGCTGACCCGGTCGGTGGGCGCGCCGGTGCTGCTCGGCGTGCTGGTGTACATGCTGATCAGGCGCACCGGCTGGCGGATGATGCTGATCACCGCGATGGCCTGCGCGCTGCCCGTGCTGTCCTACATGACCTGGTACAAGGTCGACAGCGGCAAGTTCGCGATCACCGAGAGCAACGGGATCTTCCTGTACGCCCGGGTGTACAAGTTCGCCGACTGCCACAAGATGCACGGGCTGCCGGTCAGCGAGTACCCGCTGTGCACCGAGCCGGCGAACCGGCTGCCGAATTCGCAGGACGGCATCTGGAACGCCAGCTCGCCGCTCAACCGGTTCCCCGGCACGCGGTTCAGCCCGGAGAACAACAAGCTCAGCAACGACTTCGCCAAGCGCGCCATTCTGGGCCAGCCCGGCGCCTATCTGAAGGTCGTCGCGCACGACTTCTTCCGCGTGTTCCGGTGGGACCGGACGGTCTTCCCGGACAAGGCGACCTATTCGCAGTACGAGTTCGGCAAGAAGGGCAACGCGCTGCCCGACTGGCGGATGGACGCCGACTCGACGGCGTCCGGCGAGGCCCGCGGCTACGAGCACGGCGACGCGCGCACCCGCGTGATCGAGCCGTTCGCCGGTGTCGTGCGCGGCTACCAGGACGCGATCTACCTGCGCGGGACGATGCTCGGCGGCGTCCTGCTGCTCGGGCTCGGCGGCATGGTCGCGCTGTGGCGGCGGTTCGGCGGCGAGGCGCTGCTGCCGTGGACGCTGGCGACCGGGCTGCTGCTCGCGCCCGCGGCGACCGCCGAGTTCGACTACCGCTACGTGCTGCCGGGCGTCCCGCTGGCGGCGCTGGCCGCGGGGATGGCGTTCACGCCGGAGGTCCGGCACCGGCTGGACGGCTGGTGGCGGCGCCTGCGCGGCCGTCCGGGCCCGGCCGGGAACCTGGAGGTCCCGTCCGAGCCCGTCGGGCGGAAGGTCCCGGAGGTCACGGCCCGCTGAGGGCCGCCCGCTCCGCCGGGGTCACCAGGCGTGGATGTGGCGGAGGTGGAACACCATCGCCACGTCGCTCCCGTCGCGGGCGGGAGGGACCTCCCCCGCCTTGCGGGTCGAGGCCCACGCCTTGACGTTGCGGCTCTGGCACTTGGGGCACAGGCAGTCCGTCCACGGCGTCGTGCACGGCTGCCCGCTCCGCTGGTAGATGACGGCCTCGTTCCCGTGCCCGTCCCCGACATGACGGACCTCGAGCACCTCGTCCCAGGTCGTCTCACAGCACAGGCACTCGTACACCCATGCCTCACGGCTCGACCATGCGTCCTGCACGGCCCTCACCCCCTCGGTCACGCCTTTCGCGCTACCGGCGGCATCTCGTGCCGTCTCCCGGCTCGCGCCGGGCTCCGAGCCGCGGGGTCGCCAGTTCGTGGTGGCTCCGCCGGTCCTCAAGTGGTCCAGCGCGGGCCACCGATGGAGCTATTCCCCGGAATTCCCCTCATGGACCGTTCCGCCCGGGGTCATTGTTTCCTGGCCGCGACGACAGCGTCGTAGACGGTCCCGCGCGGCACGCCGTTCTCCTTGGCGACCTCCCGGATCGCCTGGTTGCGCGGGGTCCCCGCGCCCTCCCGGGCGGCGACGGCGGCGACGAGGTCGGCCGGGTCCGACAGCCCCGCGGGCTTCGGGGCGCCGCCGACCACGAGCGTGATCTCGCCGCGCACGTCCCGCTCGCGCGCCCAGCCGGCCAGCTCGCCGAGGCCGCCCCGGCGGACCTCCTCGTAGGTCTTGGTCAGCTCCCGGCAGACGGCGCCCGGACGGTCCGCGCCGAACGCCTCCGCCATCGCGTCCAGGGTGTCCTTCAGCCGCCGCGGCGACTCGAAGAACACCATCGTGCGCGGCTCGCCGGCCAGCGCCGCCAGCCGCCGCGCCTGCTCGCCCTTCTTTCGCGGCGGGAACCCCTCGAAGCAGAACCGGTCGGTCGGCAGGCCCGACACGACCAGCGCCGTCGTGACGGCGGACGGCCCCGGCAGCACCGACACCGGCACGCCCTCCGCCACCGCCGCGCGCACCAGCCGGTACCCGGGATCGGACACGCCCGGCATCCCGGCGTCGGTGATGACCAGCACGTCCCGCCCGGCGAGCAGTTCGCCGAGCAGTTCGGCGGCGCGCGCCTGCTCGTTCTGGTCGTAGTACGACACGACGCGCGCGGCGAGCTCCACCCCGAGGTCGCCGGCGAGCCGGCGCAGCCGCCGGGTGTCCTCGGCGGCGATCACCGGCGCGTCCGCCAGCGCGGCCCGCAGCCGCGCCGACGCGTCCTCGGGCCGCCCGATCGGCGCCGCCGCCAGCAGCAAAGTCCCCATCACGGTCCCATCCTCCCAGGGGCACCGGGTGCCGGGGGCAGACCGGACGGCCCGGGGACGGCTTTACGATTGCGAGATGGCGACGACGGAACTGGCTCCGGCGAACGCGTCCCGATGGCGGCCGCCCTCCCCGCGCGAGTGGCTGGCCCCCGCGATCCCGGGCAGCGCGCTGCTGGGCTGGCTGGGCCCGCTGCTGGTCACGCTTTTCGCGGGCTACCTGCGGTTCTACCGGCTCGGGCAGCCCAAGGCCGTGGTCTTCGACGAGACCTACTACGCCAAGGACGCGCTGGCCCTGCTGAAGTTCGGGTGGGAGCACAACACCGTCGACAACGCCGACAAGATGCTGATCGCCGATCAGCACGCCCGCATCTGGGGGCAGGGCCCCTCGTTCGTCGCGCACCCGCCGTTCGGCAAGTGGATGATCGCGATGGGCGAGTGGGCGTTCGGCGCGACGCCGTTCGGCTGGCGGTTCGTGCCCGCGCTCGTCGGCACGCTGTCGGTGCTGATCCTGTGCCGGGTCGCCCGCCGGATGACCGGGTCGACGCTGCTCGGCTGCGCGGCCGGCCTGCTGCTGGCGCTGGACGGGCTGGAGTTCGTGACGAGCCGGGCCGCGCTGCTGGACATCTTCGTGATGTTCTGGGTCCTGGCCGGGTTCGCCTGCCTGGTGAACGACCGGGACCGGTCCAGGCACGCCCTCGCCGACAAGATCGAGGCGGGCGCGACGTCGGTGTACGGGCCGTTCCTGGCGCACGGGTGGCGCTGGGGGGCGGGGATCTGCCTCGGCCTGGCCTGCGCGACCAAGTGGACCGGCGTGTTCTACATCGCCGCGTTCGGGCTGATGGTGGTCTGCTGGGACTACGGGGCGCGGCGCGCCGCCGGGGTGCGCGAGCCGGTCCCCGGGACGCTGCTGCTGGACGCGGCGCCCGCGTTCGTCCAGCTCGTCGTCGTGGCGTTGGTCAGCTATCTGGCGACCTGGTCGGGCTGGATCTTCAAGCCCGGCGGGTGGGGGCGCGGCCACGCGTCCGGCCACTGGTGGTGGCGGCCGTTCGAGGCGATGCCGAAACTGTGGGACTACCACCGGCAGATGCTGGACTTCCACACCGGCCTGGACGCCAAGCACCCGTACCAGTCGTGGCCGTGGGACTGGCCGATCCTGCGCCGCCCCGTGGCGTTCTTCTACACCGAGCCGAAGACGTGCGGCGCGTCGCGGTGCTCGCGGGAGATCCTCGGGCTCGGCACGCCGGCGCTGTGGTGGGGGGCGCTGGCGGCGCTGGTCGTGGTGCTGTTCATCTGGCTGATGCTGCGGGACTGGCGGGCCGGGGCGATCCTGCTGGGGTTCCTCGCGGGCTGGCTGACCTGGTTCCCGTCGGCGTTCCACGAGCGGACGATGTTCCTGTTCTACGCGACGCCGCTGATCCCGTTCATGGTGCTGGCGGTCGTGCTGGTGCTCGGGTACCTGATAGGGCCCGCCTCCGGGCTGGTGGGCGCGCATGCGGCGGCGTCCGGGCGGTCGCCGGACGCCGACGCCCGCCCGTCCGGCGAGCACGGCGCCGCCTTCCCCGAACCCGCGTTCCAGGACACCACGCTCCCGGACACCCGGCTCCAGGACACCACTCTCCCGGACACCGGGTTCCAGGACACCGGGTTCCGGGACGAGGCGTACGGGACGGGCGGCGCGCGGGTCGCGCCGGTGCCGTCCTCGGTGCCGCAGCCGCTGCCGCCGGGGGTGCGGCGGCTCGTCGGCGCCGCCGCCGCGGGCGCGTTCCTGCTGGTGGTGCTGGCGAACTTCGCCTACTTCTATCCGATCCTCGCGGCGCAGACGCTCACCTACGACGACTGGCACGCCCGGATCTGGTTCAAGTCCTGGATCTGACGGCCGCGGCGGGCTTCACGTCAGCCGGGGACGCGCACCGGGACGGGCCGGGCGGCGGCGGGACGCAGCGTCCGTGCGCCGAGCAGGCACAGCGCGAGGGCCAGGACGCCGCCGACCCCGGCGCCCGCGAACGCGCCCGGCACTCCGGCGAGCTTCTCGCCGAAGCCCGCGACGGCCGAGCCGGCGGCTCCGCCCGCGCCGACGGCCGCGACGACCCACGCGAACGCCTCGGTGACGGTGCCGGCCGGCGCGAGCCGGTCGACGAGCGTGAAGCTGCAGGCCAGCACGGGCGCGAGGAACACGCCGCTGACGAACGCCAGCACCGACATCGCGGGCAGGCCGGGCGCGAGGACGAGCGGCACGTATCCGGCGGCGAGCGCGGCGAGCAGCCAGGGCAGCCGCCGGTGCGCGTCGCCCTCCCACCGGCGCGCGCCGTAGACGATGCCGCCGGTCAGCGCGCCGCCCGCCATGCAGGCGAGGAGCAGCCCGGACGCGATGCCGCTGTCCAGCCGCTCGGCGTAGGCGACGACGGCGACCGCGTAGACGCCGAGCGCGATGCCGGCGCAGGCCAGCGAGGTCAGCAGGACGCGCAGCCCGGGTGAGCGCAGCGGCCCGGCCCAGTCGGCGGCGCGCGGCGCGCCCGTCCAGCGGCGCGACGGCCCGGACAGGGCGACGACGAGGGTGCCGGCGATGCCGACCAGGCCGGTGAGGACGAGCGCGGTCTCGGTGTTCAGGGCGGCGGCGGCGACGACGAGCAGCGGCCCGACCGAGAACAGGATCTCCTGGGCGGCGGCGTCGAGGGCGTAGGCGGCGTCGACCTGCTCGGGGCCGTCCAGGACGTCCGGCCAGAGCGCCCGCAGCCCCGCCTCCAGCGGCGGCGTGGCGAACCCGGCGAGGACGACGGCGGCGACCGCGACCGGCAGCGGGCGCGCGCCGACGGCCGCGAGCAGCGCGAATCCGGCGGCGGCGACGCAGGCGGCGGGCAGCAGGACGCGCGGCTGGCCGTAGCGGTCCATGGCGCGGCCGAGGACGGGCTGGCCGGCGGCCATCGCCAGGCCGAGGACGGCGGCGAGGGTGCCGGCGAGCGGGTAGCCGCCGCCGTCGGCGCGCACGTGCAGCACGACGGCGAGCGCGGCCATGCCGTTGGGCAGCCGGCCGAGCAGCGTGCCGGCGAGCAGGCGCGCCGCGTGCGGCCGGCGCAGGAAGTCGACGTAGCCCCGCATTTCGTGTCCCCGTCGCGTCAGTCATACGTATTACCCCGTGAGTCATACGTACCACTTCACCGGGGTCCGGCTCTAGTCTGTTTCCGTGTCCGACGTCCGCGAGGGAGGCCGAGGTGCCACTGGCCGGCCGTCCCACCAGTAAGGACGTCGCGCAGGAGGCCGGGGTCTCGCAGTCCACGGTGTCGCTGGTGCTCGGCGGCAAGTGGAGCGGCCGGGTCTCCCCCGCCACCGCGCGCAGCGTGCGGGTCGCCGCCGAGCGGCTCGGCTACCGGCCCAACCCGGCCGCGCGGAACCTGCGGCTCGGCACGACCCGGACCGTCCTGCTGATGGTGCCGACGCTGTCCGCGCCCTTCTTCGGCCCCGTCTACACCGGCGCGGCGCGGGTCGCCGCGCGGCACGGGTTCGGCGTCGTGGTATCCACCTGGCCGGCCGACGCGGACGGCCCGGCCGAGAGCCCGTTCCCGGCGCCGCACGAGGCGATCGACGGCGTGCTGGCGTCCTCGATGCCGGCCGCCGCGCTGGAGCGGTTCCAGGGGACGCCCGCCGTGCTGCTCGACAGCGGCCCGGACGCCGACGTCCCGACCGTCGACTTCGGTGTCGCGGACGGGATGGGCGCGATCGCCGACCATCTGACCGGGCTCGGCCACCGCCGCATCGGGCATGTCGCGGCGGGCGTCGACCAGTGGACGTTCCGGGCGCGCGCGGAGACGCTCTCCGTCGCGGTCGCGGCGCTGCCCGGCGGCTCCCTGGCCCGCGCGGCGTGCGCGATCGACGTCGCCTCGGCGCGGGACGCGGCGCACCGGCTGCTCGCGCGGCCCGACCCGCCGACCGCGCTGGTCTGCGACGACGACCTGATCGCGGCGGGCGCCTACAAGGCGGCGCGGGCGCTGGGGCTGGACGTCCCGGGCGATGTGTCGGTCACCGGCTTCGACGACGTGCTGCTGGCGACCGCGCTGGAGCCGGAGCTGACGACCGTCCGGCTGCCCGCCGAGGAGATGGGCGCGCAGGGCATGACCGCGCTGCTGGAGCTGCTGGACGGCGGCCGTCCGGCGCCCCGGGTGCTGCCCGGGCGGCTGGTGGTGCGCGGTTCGTCGGCGCCGCCGCGCGGTCCCCTGCCGCTGTGATCTTCCGGACACTCCGTGATCTCCCCCGGGCAGGGGTATAAGGGGCACTATGGCGCATCCCTCCGAATCCGGCTCCGAGCCGGGCTCCGCCGGCCCGGCCGAGATCCCCCCGCCCCGCACGCGGGTCTGGCGCGGCGGGAAGCTGGAGGCGCACGACTTCCCGGTCGCCGAGGTCAGCGACTACCTCGACCAGGACGACACGGTGGTGTGGGTCGACCTGTGCGCACCGCAGCGCGCCGACTTCCAGGTGATCAGCGACGAGCTGGGGCTGGACCCGATGGCGGTCGAGGACGCGGTGTCCCGGCACGAGCGCGCGAAGATCGACCGCTACGAGGCCTACGCGTTCCTGAACGTCTACGTCCCGCACGTGCGGGACGGCGAACTGGTCCTGCACGAGGTGTCGGCGTTCCTCGCCGACCGGGCGCTGGTCACCGTCCGGCAGGGCCCCGGCTTCGACATCGACGCGCTGGTCAGGCGGTGGGACGCGAGCCCCGGCGTGGACATCGGCGAGACCGGCGCGGGCTACCTGCTGTACGGGCTGCTCGACATGGTCGTCGACCTGCAACTGGAGGCGGTGCAGTCGCTGGACGACGAGGCCGACGAGGTCGAGTCGATGATCTTCGACGAGTCGTTCCCGGTGCGCGAGATGCAGCGCCGCAGCTTCCGGCTGCGCAAGAACCTGGTGGCGCTGCGCCGGGTCGCGCTGCCGATGCGCGAGGTGGTGAACACGCTGCTCCGCCGGGACCTGCGGATGGTCGCCCCGGCGCTCGCGCCGTACCTGCAGGACGTCTACGACCACACGCTGCGGGTCGGCGAGTGGACCGACAGCCTGCGCGACCTCGTCGCGAACCTGCTGGACACCCGGATCGCGCTGCAGGGCAACCGGATGAACGAGGTGATGAAGAAGGTCACCAGCTGGGCGGCGATCATCGCGGTGCCGACGGCGGTCACCGGCTTCTACGGGCAGAACGTGCCGTATCCGGGGTTCTCCGCGCATTCGGGGTTCATCGTCAGCTCGGTGATCATCGTGGTGTGCAGCGTGGGCCTCTACGCCGTCTTCAAGTACCGCGACTGGCTCTGAGGAAGCCCGCGGCGATGGGCGCCGCCGCCTCGGCGCCGGTGCCGCCGCCCTCGACGATCACGGCGAAGGCCAGGTCGCCGCGGTAGCCGATGAACCAGGCGTGGGTCGGCGGGTTCGTCCCCGACCCGTACTCGGCGGTCCCCGTCTTGCCGGCCGTGCCGGACGGGAAGTCCACCCCGGCCGCGGTGCCCTCGCTGACGACGGCGGGCATCAGCGCGTGCAGCGCCGACTTCACCGCCGGCTCCAGCTTGTGCGGGGGCTCGGGCTTGCGCCCGCCCGCGTCCACGGCCTGCCCGGCCAGCGACGCGTCGACCAGCCGGGGCGAGCGCCGCACGCCGCTCGCCGCCGCAGCGGCGACCGAGGCCATGTTCAGCGGGCTGGTCAGCACCTCGCCCTGCCCGAACGCGGCGGCGGCGAAGGCGGTGTCGTCCTTGTTGTCCGGGAACGAGGCGCGGACGGCGGGCAGCCCGGCGATGACCGGCGCGTTGAAGCCGAACTGCGCGGCGACCTGCGCGAGCCGCTTCTCCCCCAGCTTGTCCACGGCGAGGCGCGCGAACGTGGTGTTGCAGGAGTGCGCGAACGCCTCGCGCAGCGCGATCGTCCCGAAGTTCTCGTGCTGGTAGTTGTGGAACGAGCGGCCGCCGACCGTCGTCGTCGCGGGGCAGGGCACCTTGGTGGACGGCGACATGCCGCCCGCGACGAGCGCGGCGGCGGTGACGACCTTGAAGGTCGAGCCCGGCGGGTAGCGGCCCATCAGCGCCCGGTTGTAGCCGCCCGGCTTGTTCGCGACGGCGAGGATCTCGCCGGTGGACGGCCGGAGCGCGACCAGCGACGCGGGCTTGGCCGCGGCCCCGAGGGCCTTGCCCGCGGCGGCCTGCACCTTGGGGTCGAGGGTGGTCGTCAGCGGCTCGCCCTCGGCGCCGCCGAACCGCTTGAGCGTCTTCACCGCCTTGCCGCCGGCGTCCACGATCTGGACGGCGAGGGCGGGCGTGCCCGCGAGCCGCTTCTCGTACTGCTTCTGCAGCCCGTCGGCGCCGACGGTGTCGCCCTTGCGGTACGGGGCGCCGAGCTTGGCGGCGGCGTCGGCCGTCGCGGGCCCGAGCGGCCCGGTGAGCTGCTGGACGGACCCGGACGGCGACCCGGCGAGGCTGCCGCCGTCCGCCGCTTTGATGTCGGCGCGGGCGGGCCAGGCGCGCGCGGCGCGCAGCCGCTGGCCCTCCTTCAGCCCGGGGTACTGGACCTCGGGCGACCAGGAGACGCGCCACTTGCCGTCGTGCTTGGTGAGCGGCAGCGCGCCCTCGTAGCTCCAGGTGCGGTTCCCGGCGAGGGTCAGGGCGGCGGTGTAGGAGCCGCCGGCGTTGTCGCCCTTCGCGTCGCCGACGGAGGCGACGGTGTAGCGCTGCGCGGTGACGCCGAGGTCGTCGTGCAGCCGGCTGAACCGGGTGGTGAAGTCGGCGGGCGGATCGGCCGTCAGGGCGCGCATCGCGGTGTAGTCACCGCGGCTCCAGGCCGCCAGGTAGCGTTTCGCGGCGTCCCCGGGACCCTCCCCGTCCCGCAGGAACCACACCGCTCCCGCCCCCACGAGCACGGCCACGGCCGCGACCGCGGCGACGGTGACCACACGGGATCGGCGCATGTTCGGGTGTCCTCTCTTCCGGACCGGCCATCGGCCGGATGCCCTAGAACACCAGGTGAACGGCCGGATGTCCAAGATTGATATCCAGGTGGCAGTGATAGGCGTTTTGATATGGTCTCTGGTCGTGAACGTCGTCGGGCATCTGGCCTGCTTCGTCGCGGTGGCCGAGGAACTGCACTTCGGGCGCGCGGCGGAGCGGCTCGGCATGGCCCAGCCGCCGCTGAGCCAGCGGATCCAGCGGCTGGAGCGCGAGCTCGGGGTGCGGCTGTTCGACCGCTCCAGCCGCAAGGTGGAGCTGACCGCGCCCGGCCGGCTGCTGCTGGAGGACGCCCGTGACATCCTCACCCGCGTGGACCGCGTCTACTCCCTCGCCGAACGGGCCCGGCTCGGCGAGGTCGGCACCGTGCGCGCCGGGCTGCCGAGCGACCTCGGCGGCCCGATCGTCGCCGCGCTGATCGCCGCGTTCCGGGACCGCCGCCCGGACCTGCGGCTCGACCTGCGCGAGACGGGCACGGCCGAGCAGGTCCGCGCGCTGTCCGACGGCGCGCTGGACGCCGGGATCGTCCGGCACCCGTGCGACTCGCGCGGCCTCGGGCTCGGCCCGATGCTCGGCCAGCCGGTCGGGGTGCTGCTGCCCGAGGGCGCCGTCCTCGCCGCGTCCCCGGAGGTGCACCTCGCCGACCTCGGCGGGCGCGACCTGGTCGTCTTCCCGCGCGAGGAGGCGCCGGGCGCCTACGACGAGGTGCTGGCGGCGTGCCGCCGGCACGGGTACGCGCCGCGCGCCGTGCACGAGGCGCGGCATCCGCAGTTCGCGCTGGGCCTGGTCCTCGCCGGGACGGCCGTGGCGCTCGTCCCGCGCACCGACGACACCGCCGGGGTGACGTGGCGTCCGCTGGTCGGCGAGCCGCTGGCGTGGCGGACGTCGTGCGCGTGGCGGCGCACCCGCGACGCCGAGCACGAGCGCGCCATCGCCGACTTCACCGCCGTCGCGACCGAGGTGCTGCGCCGCGAGGCCGGCATGGCGCCGCTGGACGGCGCGCCCGCCCGCCGCGTCGTGGCCCGCCCGTCCTCGGGGTTCCTGGCATGACCGGCACGCGGGACGCGGTGGCCGGGGACACCGCCGTACGGATCGAGGCGGCGTTCCGCGGCGCCGGGGTCACCGGCTTCCTGCACGCGGCGGACGTCGACACCGGGCGGGAGGTCGCGGTCCGCGCCGACGATCCGGTGGTGCTGGCGTCGGTGTTCAAGGTGCCGCTGCTGGTGGCGTTCCACCGGCGGGCCGCCGAGGGGCTGCTCGACCCGACCGAGCAGGTCACGCTGCCCGCCGGGGACCGCACGTCCGGCCCGACCGGCGTTTCGGCGCTGCTGGACGACGTGCGGATGTCGCTGCGCGACCTGGCCTGCCTGATGATCACGGTGAGCGACAACGCGTCGGCGGACGTCCTGCTGGACCGGGTCGGGCTGGACGCGGTCAACGCCGCCGCCGCCGCGCTGGGCCTGCGCGAGACGGTGGTGACGGGCGGCGGCCGGCAGCTGTTCGACGACCTGCTGGCCGACGCGGACGCGGCCGGGTTCCCCGAAGTGTGGGCGCGGCTGGACGAGCCCGGCATGATCGGCCGGCTGCGCGCCCTCGACCCCGCCCGGACGAGCCGCAGCACGCCCCGCGAGATGACCCGGCTGCTCGGCGCGGTCTGGCGGGACGAGGCGGCGCCCCCGGACGGGTGCGCGGCGATGCGCCGGCTGTTCGGCCTCCAGGTGTGGCCGCACCGGCTGTCGTCCGGCTTCCCCTACGACGACGTGCTGGTCAGCGGGAAGACCGGGACGCTGCTGACCGTCCGCAACGAGATCGGCGTGGTGGAGTACCCCGACGGCGGCCGGTACGCGGTCGCGGTGTTCACCCGGTCGCTGCTGCCGGTCGCGGTGCGGCCGGAGGCCGACGCGGTGATCGGCACCGCGGCGCGGCTGGCCGTGGAGTCGCTGCGCCGCCGCTGACCCCGGCGCCCCGCCCGCGCGGGGCGGCCGAACGTGGGCGACCCGATACCGCCGATCCGGCCGACCGCTAAACCAGCACTCCGCGCCTGAACGTAGGCTGTACCCCTGCTTTGATCTCTCTTGGAGGAACGCGTTGCGGCTGCCGGAGCATCTGGAGCTACTGCTCACCGACGAGCCGGTGCTCGACGTCTACGCGCACGGGCCGTGGCGCGTCCCGGACGGGCTGTTCGAGGACATCTCGGCGCGCATCGACGCGCTGGCGAACGACCCCCGCGCCGCGGACCTCACCACCGACGAGCACAAGCTGCTGACGCTGCCCGCCTCGCTGGTCACCGCGGAGATCTTCGGCATCCTGGCGTTCCTGCCGGGCGGCGGCGCGATCAAGGCGGGGTCGTGGTCGCAGCTGCCCGAGCGGCTGCTGCACCGGCACCTGGCCAACCCCGGCGCGCTGAGCACCCGGATGACCCGCTGGGACGCGCCGGGCGGCCGGTGGCGGCCCCCGGTGGACTGGCTGATCGAGGCGCCCGACCGGGAGCTGGCGATCGAGCTGGCCCGCGAGTGCCTGGGCGTGCTGGAGGGCGTCGAGCCGCTGGAGGAGCGCCGCAAGGCGCTGCTGCGGCTGTACTCCGACCCGCCCGAGTGCGACGTGAACCTGCCCAAGATGGAGCTGCGCGAGCACTGGCACGCGCACGCCGGCGACGACATCGTCGCCGCCGTCCCCGAGCTGCTCGGCCCCGTCGGCTACCTCGACTGGGTCTGCGAGGGCCTGCTCGCCGCGTACGGGATCCTGGCCGAGGCCGCGCCGCGGGACGAGTCGGTCGAGTCGCACCTGATCCAGCTGCTGCTGCAGGGCAGCATGGAGCACGTCCCGGCGGAGCTGGCCGCCGCCCTCGGCGAGGACCGCTACCACGACCTGCAGCAGCGCTTCCCCGCCGAGCGCCGCGGCTTCAAGGCCGACGCCTGGCAGCAGCGCACCCGCGCCTGGCTGGTCCGCGCGCTGGTCGCGGGCGCCGCCGACGCGTGCCGCGCCTGGCTCGACATGGCGATGCGGTTCGTCGCGATCGTGCAGGGCCTGCCCGGCGACCCGTGGTTCCCGAAGGCCGAGTGGATCCCGGTCGGGCAGTTCCAGACCGACCTGCGGCGGCTGTACGCGCCGCGCCGCCGCGTCGTCAACCCGCTCACCGAGACCCTGAAGGCGCCCGCCGGGGCCGAGGAGTCCGGCCCGGACGGCGAGCCGGGCGCCGCGGCGTCCGGGACGCGCGCCGCGCTGGCCAGCACGCTGGTCGAGCAGCCCGAGCTGACCGCCGCGCTGGAGGAGCTGACCCGCGGCAAGGACCCCGTCCGGCTGCTGATCGCCGGACCGGACGGCACCGGCAAGCGGGACGCGGCGCAGGAGCTCGGCAAGGCGCTCGCGCTCGGCCGCGACCCGCTGTGGGTCACCGACAACCTGTACGCCGGGCAGCGGCTGTCGGACGCGGTCGCCAAGCTGCACGCCGACGCCCGCGACTGCGCCGGCGACCGGCTGCTGGTCATCGACGGGCTGGACGGCATCGTCGCCGACCCCGGCAACGGCGAGGCCATCGCCGACGAGCTGCACCGGCTGCTGGCGATCCACCCCGAGCTGAACCTGGTCGTGCTGTGCGACGCGGGGGGCGAGGAGCGGATCCGCGACGTCAACCCGGTCCTGCCCGGCCGGTTCCGGATCGCGCGGACCGCGCCGTTCACCGCGCGGGGCCACGCGGAGCTGTTCCGCCGCGCGCTGGAGCGGCACGGCGCCCGCGCCACCCGGCAGGCCGTCGAGGCGGCGGGGGCGCTGCTGGCCGCGACGCCGCCGATGCAGTCGCTGCGCAACGCGCGGCTGGCGCCCTACCTCGCGGACCAGGTCGTCGCGGCGGTCCGGGCCCGCACGGAGGGCGGCGCCGAGATCGTCGTGCGCAAGGGCGACGTTCCCGCGGCCCTGGACACCGCGCAGTCGGCCGGGAACCCGCTGCACGAGCTGCGCGACCTCACCGGCCTGGAGACCGTCAAGCACGAGATCGCGCTGCTGGTCGCGGGCACGCACGCGGCGCGGCTGCGCAGCGAGTCCGGCCTGCGGATCACCCCGCCGACGCGGCACATGGTGTTCACCGGCAACCCCGGCACCGGCAAGACGATGGTGGCGCGGCTGCTCGGCCGGATCTACAAGAAGCTCGGCGTGCTGTCGTCCGGGCACCTGGTCGAGGCGTCCCGCGCGCACCTGGTCGGCGAGTACATCGGCCAGACCGCGCCGCGCACCCGCCGGCTGGTCGAGCGGGCGATCGGCGGCGTGCTGTTCATCGACGAGGCGTACACCCTCACCCAGTCGCCGCTGAAGGGCGACTACGGCCACGAGGCCATCGCCGAGCTGGTCAAGCTGATGGAGGACCACCGCGACGACCTCGTGGTGATCGTCGCCGGCTACGAGCAGGAGATGGTCGAGTTCCTGTCCGCCAACCCCGGCCTGGACTCGCGCTTCCCCAAGCAGATCCACTTCCCCGACTACACCGACGACGAGCTGATCACGGTGTTCGGGCAGCTCGCCGAGGCCGACGGGTTCCGCCTCGCGCCCGGCACCGAGGACGTGCTGCGCTCGATGCTGCGCAGGGCGCCGCGCGGTCCGTCGTTCGGCAACGGCCGGCTGATGCGCAACCTGCTGGACGTCGCCGTCGCCAACCAGGCCGACCGGATCGCGTCGGTGGCCGTCGGCGCGTCCGGTGACGCCGTGCCGGCGAAGCCGCCCGCGAAGAAGGACCTGATCACCCTCACCGCCGAGGACCTGCCGCCGCTGCTGGAACATCCGGAGGAGTTCTTCGGCCTGTACCTGTAGCGCACCGGGTATGACGTAAGCGGCTTCCCCGTCCGACCGCGAAGGCGAGGGAGACCCGTGACCGCGACCCCCTGGGAGGACGACCAGCGCCGCCTGGCCGCGCTGCTGAGCGACATGGCCGCCCACGAGACGTCCCTGCTGCGCGACGGCACCCGCCCGTGGACATGGTGGCTCGACCGGGCCGTCCTGCACGGGCGGCGCCACGGCTACGTCAACACGCTGCTGATCGGCGCCCAGTGGCGCGCCGCGACCGACGTCCGCTCCTACGCGGACTGGCGGGCCGCCGGACGGCAGGTGAGCAGGGGCGAGACCGGCATCCGCGTGCTGTCGCGGGCGGGCCGGCCGTACGCGGTGTTCGACATCGCCCAGACGGCGGGCCTCCCGCTGCCGCCCGGCGCCGGCGGGCGGTGCCGGGTGTCCGAGGAGGCCGTCCGCCGGCTGGCCGCCGACCTGTGCCGGGGAGGCGAGGGCGTCCGGCGGGTGGAGGCGGACTCGGTCGCGTACCTGGTCCTGTCGTGGCTCGGCCTCGATCCGGACCCGCCGGTCTTCCCGGTGAACGCGTTCTGGGCGGGCCCGGCGGCCGGCGACCGGATCCTGCGGACGGCGCGCCGCGTCCACGACCGCGCGTGCGACCCGTCCGGCGGGGTGCTGCCGGACGCGCACCGCTTCTTCCGGTCCCGCCTCAAGGGGAGCTGGGTGCCCGCCTACCTGGACTGGCGCGGGTTCCCGCCGCCCGTGCAGCGCCGCCGCCAGATCGGCTATGCGCCGGACGCCGCGCACGCCCTCATCGACCATCTGCGATCCCTCGGCCACGGCGACGAGGCGATCGCGGCCTCCGGGCTGGCGCGGCGCGGCGGCGCGGGACGGCTGCACGACATGTTCCGGGACCGCGCGATGTTCGCCATCCGGCACCCGGACGGCACGGTCGCCGGGTTCATCGGCCGGCGCGCCGACGACGCCGAAGGGCCGAAGTACCTCAACGGCCCCGACACGGACTTCTTCCACAAGCGCGAACTCCTCTACGGCCTGCACGAGGCCCGCGAGCGGCTCGCGGCGGGCGCGCGTCCGGTGCTGGTCGAAGGGCCGCTGGACGCCATCGCCGTCGCGATGGCGGAGCCGCGGGAGCTCGCACCGGTCGCGACCTGCGGGCTGTCCCTGACCGCCGCCCACCTGGCCGCGCTGGCGGACGCCGCCGACCTCGCCGCGGCGGGCGTCCTGATCGCCCTGGACGACGACCCGGCCGGACGTTCGGCCGCCGTCCGCGCGTGGGACGTGCTGAGCCGGGTCGGCGGCCCGCTCGACCTCGCCCGCCTCCCCGAGGGCCGCGACCCCGCCGGCATCCTGGCCGGGCAGGGCGGCGCCGCGCTCCGTCAGGCCCTGGACACCGCGGTCCCGCTGATGGACGCGGTCGTGGACGCGGCGGCGGACCGCGCGGGCGGTTCCCTCAGCACGCCGGAGCAGCGGCTGGCCGCCCTCCGCGCCGCCTGCGCGCCCATCGCGGCCCGCCCGTCCGGGGCCGCCCGCCAGGTCGTCCGCCTCGCGGCGCGCACCGCGCTCCCGGTGCCGCTGGTCACCGAGGCCCTCACCGACCACCTCACCCGCCGAGGACGTCCTTGATCGCGGCCCCGATGAAGGCGGTGCCGGCGCGGCCGGTCACGGCGCGATCCTTTCGGCGAAGGCGAACAACCGGTCCTCGCGGCCCGCGGCCGTGACGAGCTGGAGGCCGACGGGCAGGCCGCCGGCCGTCCCGGCGGGAACGCTGAGGGCGGGCAGGCCGAGGACGTTCCAGGCGCAGGTCATGCTGAGCAGGGCCGGCTGCACCGGGCCCAGCTCGCACTCGCCCTGCCCGATCTCGGGGGCGGTGATCGGGACGGTCGGGAGCGCGAGCACGTCGTACCGGCGCAGCAGCTCGGCGGCCTCCTCGGCGAGCCGCGCCCGCTCGCGGCATGCCCGGACGTACCGCCAGCCGGGCACCCGCTCGGCGCGGCGCAGCCGGTCGAGCGTGACCCGCTGGTACAGCTCCGGGGCGACCGCGACGCGTTCGGCGTGCACGTCGTACGCCTCGCTGTCCTGGATCGCGGCGAAGACGCGGCGCAGTGCCCGCAGGTCGACGTGTTCGGTGGGCGCGTCCGGGACGAGCCGCCGGACGGCGTCGGCGACCTCGTCGGCGACCGGGACGCCCTCGATCCGCGCCACGCGCAGGTCGCCGGGCGGGACGGGGACGTCGTGCGGGCGGCGCGTCAGGGCCCGGTAGGCGGTCCGGCAGTCGGCGGCAGTCGCGGCGAGGACGCCGACGTGGTCGAACGAGACCGAGAGCGGGAAGACGCCGCCGGTCGGGACGGCGTCGTAGGCGGGCTTGAACCCGGCGACGCCGCAGAGCGCGGCCGGGATGCGGACGGATCCGCCGGTGTCGGTGCCGAGGGCGAGCGGGACCATGCCCGCGGCGACCGCCACGGCGCTGCCGCCGCTGGACCCGCCGGAGATCCGGGACGGGTCGTGCGGATTGCGGGAGGGGCCGTTCACGGCGGTGTCGCCGCTCGCGCCGTAGGCGAACTCGTGGGTGGTGGTCTTGCCGACGATGACCGCGCCGGCCTCGCGGAGGCGGGTGACGCAGGCCGCGTCGCCGTCGGCGACGTGCCCGTCGAAGTGCGCGGATCCCATCCCGGTGGGCAGGCCCGCGACGTCGATGACGTCCTTGACGCCGACGGGGACGCCGTGCAGCGGGCCGCGGTCGCGGCCGGCGGCGAGCTCCTCGTCGAGGACGCGGGCGGCGGCCGCCGCGCCCTCGGCGTCCACGGTCGCGAACGCGTTGAGGGACGGGTCGATCGACGCCAGGGCGCGGCCGAGCAGCCCGGTGGCCGTCGCGGCGCCCGACCGCAGGTCGCGGCCCAGGGCGTCGAGGGTCCAGCCCGTGAACGATCCGGTCATCGCGCCTCCCGCGGCGTTGCCCAAACGTTTGGGTAGCATGGCCCGCGCCGTGCTCCGCCGTCAAGCGGCCCGCCGCCCGCTCGCCGCACGAATCCGACCGTTCGGCGACGGCACCGCCGGACGTGTGAACCTACGCGCGAGTACGCGGCAAGCTTCATCGCACCTTGTGGAGGCGTTCCCGCCGGTTCGCTGGGGGGCGGGGCGGCGGCCCGTCCGCCGCCCCTGTAACCGGTGCCGTCCACAGCCGGGTGGGGGGACGGGGCCACGGCGGCGCGGTCTGTAGGCGCGCACCCGCCGCCGTGGCCTCCCCGGCCGCCCTCACTCCGCCCCGGCCCGGCTGTCAAATGCGCTGACAAGGCCTTTCATCTGGGGCTTTCGGCAACTACCGTCGGTTGCGTGAACGCGCCGGTGGACCAGCAGGAGATCACCGGCACCGCCGACCGCGCGATGATCTGCACCGCCGATCACCGCGCGTCCTCGGCGGGCCTGGCGATCCTGCGGGCCGGCGGGTCCGCGGCCGACGCCGCGGTGGCGGCGAACGCGGTGCTCGCGGTGGTCGCGCCGCAGTGCTGCGGGATGGGCGGCGACCTGTTCGCGCTGGTCCACGCGCTCGAACGGGACGGTCCGGGGCCGCCGGCGGCGCTGAACGCCTCCGGCCGCGCCGGGTCGGGCGCCGACGCAGCGGCGCTGCGCGCGGAGGGCCGCCGCCGGATGCCCGTCCGGCACGACGTCCGGTCAGTGACCGTCCCCGGCTGCGTGGACGGCTGGCTCGCGCTGCACGCCCGCTACGGCCGGATGCCGCTCGCCGAGGTGCTGGAGTCGGCCGTCCTGCACGCGGAGCGGGGCTTCACCGCCACCCCCGGCCTCGTCGCGGCCTGCCGGGACGCCGCGGGCGGCGACGGGCTCGCGTGGCCGACACGCCCCGGCGAGCAGGTGAAACGGCCCGGTATCGGCCGCGCGCTGCGCGCCGTGGCCGCGGCGGGCCGCGCGGGATTCTACGAGGGCGAGTTCGGGGCCGGCCTGCTGCGCATCGGCCGCGGCCTGTTCGCGCCGTCCGACCTCGCCGAGCCCGCCGCCGAGTGGCAGCGCCCCCTCGGCGTCCGCGCGTTCGGGCACGACGTGTGGACGGCCCCGCCGAACTCGCCGGGCCACGTGCTGCTCGCCGCGCTCGCGATCGCCGCCGGCCTCGACCTGCCCACCCCCGCCGACCCCGGCTGGGCGCACCTGCTGGCGGAGTCCGTGCTGGCGGCCACCGGCGAGCCCGCCGATCCGGGGACGCCCCTCCGGCCGGGCCGCATCGAGGCGCTGCGCGCCGCGATCGACCCGGCCCGGCACGAGCGGCGGCGCGGGACCATCGCGTCCGGCGACGCGACCTGCGTCTGCGCCGTGGACGACCGGGGCACCGCCGTCTCGCTCCAGCAGTCGAACGGCAACGGCCTCGGCTCGCTCCTGTTCGAGCCCGCGACCGGGATCAACCTCCAGAACCGCGGCACCGGTTTCACGCTGGCGCCCGGCGCACCCGCCGAGTACGGGCCGCGGCGCCGGCCGCCGCACACCCTCGTCCCGGTCCTCGCGACCGGCCCCGATGGCACGTTCCGAGCGGTCGCCGGCTGCACCGGCGGCGGGCTCCAGCCGCAGATCGTCCTGCAGGTCCTCGTGCGGCTGCTGACCGGCGCGGCGCCGGAGGACGCCCTGGCCGCGCCCCGGTGGCGCCTCGCCGGCGGGCTCGGGCCGTTCGAGACCTCGCAGGCCGGCGCCCCGATCCGGCTCGACCTGCAGGCCGGCGCCCCGGACGCCTGGGCCCGGCGCCTCCCCGGCTACGGCCACCTCGTCCGCGCGGCCACCGAGGACGACGAGTTCGGCGAGGCCCAGCTCATCGCGGCCTCCCCCGGCGGCGGCCTGCGCGGCGACGGGCCGTGCCCGTTCGCGCTTCCCCGGGCGCCGTCGCCCGACCCGCCGCGATCGAGGTTCCGCCGCTGCGGTTGACCGGGTGATGCGGCCGACGGGGGCGAGGCGGTTGACGGGGGCGATTGCGGGGACGTCGTTCTTTCCGGGCGTCCGCCGAGCACCGAAGGGACCGCGCCATGACCGAGGCCGCCACCGCGCCGACCCCCGTGTCCGACGACGAGGTCCGGCGGATCGACGCGTACTGGAGAGCCGCGAATTACCTTTCGGTAGGGCAGATCTATCTGCTGGGCAACCCGCTGCTGCGGGAGCCGCTCCGGCGCCGGCACATCAAGCCGCGGCTGCTCGGGCACTGGGGCACCTCCCCCGGCCTGAACTTCTGCTACGCCCACCTGAACCGGGTCATCAAGGCGCGCGACCTCGACATGATCTACATCATGGGGCCCGGGCACGGCGGCCCGGCCGCGGTCGCGAACGCCTGGCTGGAGGGCACCTACAGCGAGGTGTATCCGGACGTGTCGCGCGACGAGCCCGGCATGCGGCGGCTGTTCCGGCAGTTCTCGTTCCCCGGCGGCATCCCGAGCCACGTCGCGCCCGAGACGCCCGGATCGATCCACGAGGGCGGCGAGCTGGGGTACTCGCTCGCGCACGCCTACGGGGCCGCGTTCGACAACCCGGACCTGGTCGTCGCCTGCATCGTCGGGGACGGCGAGGCGGAGACCGGCCCGCTCGCGGCGTCCTGGCACTCCACCAAGTTCGTGGATCCCGCCCGGGACGGGGCGGTGCTGCCGATCCTGCACCTCAACGGCTACAAGATCGCCAACCCGTCGGTGCTGGCGCGGATCTCCGAGGAGGAGCTCGTCCAGCTCCTCGACGGCTACGGGCACCGGCCCATCATCGTGAGCGGGGACGAGCCGGAGTCGATGCACCGGAAAATGGCCCTCGCGCTCGACCAGGCGCTGGACGAGATCGCCGGCATCCAGCGGGCCGCCCGCACCGGCGACGACGTCCCGCGGCGCCGCTGGCCGATGATCGTCCTGCGGTCGCCGAAGGGCTGGACCGGGCCGAAGGAGGTCGACGGCCTGCCCGTCGAGAACACGTGGCGGGCCCACCAGGTGCCGCTCACCGGCGTCTGCGACGATCCCGAGCACCTGGCGCAGCTGGAGGAATGGCTGCTCTCCTACCGTCCCGGCGAGCTGTTCGACGAGGCGGGGCGCCCGGTTCCCGCGCTGACCGCGCTGGCGCCCGACGGCGGGCGCCGGATGAGCGCCAACCCGCACGCCAACGGCGGGCTCCTGCTCCGGCCGCTGGCCCTGCCCGACTTCCGCGACTACGCCGTCGAGGTCGGCAAGCCCGGCACGACGACGTCCGAGGCCACCCGCGTGCTCGGGACGTTCCTGCGGGACGTGGTGAAGGGCAACCCGTCCAACTTCCGCATCATGGGCGCGGACGAGACCGCCTCCAACCGGCTCGGCGACGTCTTCGAGGCCACCGACCGGGTCTTCGAGGGCGAGCGGCTGGCCACCGACGAGCACCAGGGCCCGCACGGCCAGGTCATGGAGGTGCTCAGCGAGCACCTGTGCCAGGGCTGGCTGGAGGGCTACCTGCTGACCGGGCGGCACGGCCTGTTCAACAGCTACGAGGCGTTCGTCCACATCGTCGACTCGATGTTCAACCAGCACGCGAAATGGCTGAAGGTCACGCGGCACCTGCCGTGGCGGCGCCCGATCGCGTCGCTGAACTACCTGCTGTCGTCGCACGTGTGGCGGCAGGACCACAACGGCTTCACCCACCAGGACCCCGGCTTCCTGGACGTGGTCATGAACAAGAAGCCGGAAATCGTCCGGGTCTACCTGCCGCCGGACGCCAACACGCTGCTGTCGGTCGGCGACCATTGCCTGCGCTCCCGCGACTACGTCAACGTCATCGTCGCGGGGAAGCAGCCCGCGCTGAACTGGCTGCCCATGGATCAGGCGATCGCCCACTGCACGCGCGGAATCGGCATCTGGGAATGGGCGTCCACCGACGGCGGCGCCGATCCCGACGTCGTCATGGCGTGCGCGGGCGACATCCCGACGCTGGAGACGCTCGCCGCCGTCGACATCCTCCGCCAACTGTTCCCCGACCTGCGCGTCCGCGTGGTGAACGTCGTGGACCTCATGCGCCTCGAACCCGACACCGAGCACCCGCACGGGCTGCCCGACCGCGAGTACGACGCCCTCTTCACGACCGACAAACCGGTCATCTTCGCTTTCCACGGATACCCGTACCTGATCCACCGGCTCGCCTACCGCCGCCACGGCCACGACCACCTGCACGTCCGCGGCTACAAGGAGGAGGGCACCACCACCACGCCCTTCGACATGGTGATGCTGAACGACCTCGACCGCTTCCACCTCGTCATGGACGTCATCGACCGCGTCCCGTCCCTCGGCGGCCGCGTCGCCCACATCCGCCAGCGCATGGCCGACCAGCGCCTCGCCCTGCGCGCCCACACCCGCGAGCACGGCGAGGACGCGGCCGAGGTCCGCGACTGGACCTGGCCCTACTAGGAGGCCGTGCCGATGCGCATCCTCACCGTCAACCCGGGGTCGAGCAGCCTGAAGCTGAGCCTCCTCGACCCGGACGGCTCCGTCGTCACCGAGAACGCCGGCGCCCGCCACGAGATCGCGCCGATGGTCGCGGACATGCCGCGACCCGACGCGGTCGGCGTCCGCTTCGTGCACGGCGGCCCCGACTTCACCGGACCGGTCGTGGTCGACGCGAAGGTCACCGAACGCCTGGAGGCGCTCGCCGACCTCGCCCCGCTGCACCAGCCCGCGTCGCTGCACGCGCTGTCGGAGATCACCGGCGCGTTGCCGGACGTCCCCGCCGTGGCCTGCTTCGACACCGCCTTCCACGCCACCCTGCCGGACGCCGCCGCCACCTACGCGCTGCCCGGCGAATGGCGCGAACGGTACGGCCTGCGCCGCTACGGCTTCCACGGCCTGTCGTACTCCTACGCCGCCCGCCGCACCGGCGAACTCCTCGGCGCCGTCCCCGACCGGATGGTGATCTGCCACCTCGGCTCCGGCGCGTCCCTCGCCGCCGTCGCCGAAGGCCGCTCCGTCGACACCACGATGGGCTTCACGCCCCTGGAGGGCCTCGTCATGGCGTCCCGCGCCGGCAGCGTCGACCCCGGCATCCCGCTATGGCTGATCAAGCACGGCGTTCCCGCGTCCGAGGTCGGCGACGCCCTGGAGAGCCGCTCCGGCCTGCGCGGGCTCACCGGGACCGGCGACATGCGCGAGATCCGCGAACGCGCCGAAGCCCGCGACGCCGCCGCCCTCGCCGCCCTCGACGTCTACCACCACCGCCTGCGCGGCTGCGCCGCCGCGATGGCCGCCACCCTCGGCGGCCTCGACGCGCTCGTCTTCACCGGCGGCGTCGGCGAGCACGACCCGTCCGTCCGCCACCGCCTCGCCGAGGACCTCGCGTTCCTCGGCGTGTCCATCGACCCGCACCGCAACGACGGCGCCCGCGGCGACACCGACGTCACGGCCCCCGGTTCGGCCGTCCGCACCCTGGTCGTCACCGCCCGCGAGGACCTCGAGATCGCCGAGGGCGTCCGGCGGTGCCTCCGGTGACGCCCCCGGGCAATGACATCCTCCAAACTGCACCAGTGCCGGTAAAGCGCCAGATATCACGCATACGATGACGGCGATGGACAGACCGCCTGACGACCTGGAGAGCCTCAGCCGCAGGCTCGAGAACATCCGGGCGATCACCGACGAGGCGCTCGCCCACATGGACGTCGACGAGTTCCTGGACACCCTCCTCGACCGCGTCCGCCACGTCCTCGACGTGGACACCGCCGTCGTGCTGCTCCTGGACCGGCAGGAGCGGCTCCTCGAGGCGACGGTGGCGAAGGGCATCGAGGAGGAGGTCAGCCAGGGCGCGCACGTGCCCGTGGGGCAGGGCTTCGCCGGACGCGTCGCCGCCGAGCGGCGACCGGTCTACATCCCCGACGTGGCCAGCGCGGGCGTGTTCAACCCGCTGCTGGTCCAGCGGGGCCTGCGCTCCCTGCTCGGCGTCCCCCTCATCGGCGGCGGACGGCTGGTCGGGGTCCTGCACGTCGGCACGCTGGCACCGCGCCGGTTCACCGCGGACGAAACCGAGTTCCTGCAGTTCGCGGCGGCGCGCATCGCCCTGGCCGTGCAATCGCTGATGAGCCGCGCCGAGCGCGCCGGCGCCCTGGAACTGCAACGCAGCCTGATCCCGTCCGCCCTCCCGGACATCCCCGGTGTCGAGATGGCCGCCCGCTACCGTCCCGGCAAGGAGAGCGTCGGCGGCGACTGGTACGACGTCTTCCCCCTCCCCTCCGGCGAGATCGGCATCGTCATGGGGGACGTGGCGGGGCACGGCCTGCCCGCCGCCGTCGTGATGGGCCGGATGCGCAGCACGCTGCGCGCCTACGCGCTGGAGACGACCGACCCGGCGGAGACCCTGGGCAAGCTCGACCGCAAGATGCTGCATTTCGAGCCCAACGCGACGGCGACCGTGCTGTACGCGGTCTGCGCCCCCTCCCTGGACCGGATCCGGATATCCTCGGCCGGCCACCCGCCCCCGGTCCTCGCCCTGCCGGGACGCCCGCCCGAGGCCCTCGACATGAAGCTCGACCTCCTGATCGGCTTCACCGCCGACATCCCCCGGACGACCACGGTGTTCGACCTGCCTCCCGGCGCCCTGCTGTGCTTCTACACCGACGGGCTGATCGAGCGGCGGGACAACTCGGTCGACAGCGGCATCGCACGGCTGTGCGGCGCCGTCTACGCGGGCGACCCCGAGCAGGTCGGCGCGGCGGTGACGGCCGCGCTGATCGGCCGCGAGCGGGCCCCCGACGACGTCGCCCTCCTGCTGCTCCAGCGGAAACCCTGACCGTGCCCTACGCTCTGGGCGCATGACGGAAGGCGCATGCCGGGTGTGCGGGAAGGCCCTGGCGCGTCCGGACGGGCGTCCGGGACGCGCGTCGGTGTACTGCTCGGCCGCGTGCCGGCAGAAGGCGTACCGGACGCGGCAGGCCGGCGGCGCGGCCGTCCACGACCTGATCTCCGACATCGAGCGCCGCGTGAAAGGGCTCGCCCCCGAAGACCCCGCGCCGTTCTACGCCGACGTGCGCGACCTGTCCTCGTCGGTCGGGCGGCTGCGCCGCATCGCGCGGGTGGCGAAGGACGCGGCGCGATCCGTCACACCGGAACCCGTGACGAATCCCCTCCGGGACGGCGACGAGATCGACTTCGCCGGGCTCGTCGAACCGCACCGGCGCGAACTCCAGGTGCACTGCTACCGGATGGTCGGCTCCTACGACGACTCCGAAGACCTCGTCCAGGAGACCCTGCTGAAGGCGTGGCGGAACCGCGAAGCGTTCGAGGGCCGCTCCAGCCCGCGCACCTGGCTCTACACCATCGCCACCAACGCCTGCCTGGACTTCCTGCGCCGCAACGAACGCCGCCCGCAGCGGTACGCCCCGTCCCCCGTCCCGCCCTCGAACGACGTGACCGCGCCACCGTTCCTGCCCTGGCTCCAGCCCTTCCCGGACGACCCCGAAGCGGCGGCGGAGACCTCGGAGACGATGGAGCTGGTGTTCCTCGCCGCGATCCAGCACCTGCCGCCGAAGCAGCGCGCCGTCCTGATCATGCGGGACGTGCTGGGCCTGCCCGCCGCCGACACCGCCACCGCCCTCGACCTGACCGTGGCCTCCGTCAACAGCGCCCTCCAGCGCGCCCGCCCCGCCCTCCGCGATCGTCTCCCGGAACGGCGTGACGAATGGGCGCGCGGCACCGACCCGTCCGAGGCCGAACGCGACCTCCTCGACCGCTACATGAAGGCCGCCGTCGACGGCGACACGTCCGCGATGACCGCCATGCTGCGCGAGGACGTCCGCATCACCATGCCCCCGAACCCGATCTGGTTCGGCGGCCGCGACGCGATCATCGGCATGCTCTCCCAGACCTTCGACCCGTCCTCACCTGCGTACATCGGCCGCTGGCGGCACCTGCCGACCCGCGCCAACGGCCGGCCCGCGCTCGGCGGCTACGTCCAGCGCCCCGGCACGAGCGTCTACCGCGCGCAGGTCCTCGACGTCCTGCGGATCGAGGAGGGCCTGATCGCCGAGATCACCTCGTTCGAACCGCACCTGTTCCCCGCCTTCGGACTGCCGCTGACCCTGGACCGATGATTTCTCCGGCCGCATGCGTCTCCATGTACGTCCGACACCAACGCGAGAACGGAACACGACCATGCTGCTGGAGAACAAGAACGCGATCATCTACGGCGCCGGCGGCTCGATCGGCACCGCCGTGGCGACGGCCTTCGCCCGCCAGGGCGCCACGGTCTTCCTCGCCGGCCGCACCCGCGAACCCCTCGACGCCGTCGCCGCCGCCATCACCGCCGACGGCGGACGCGCGGACGTGACCGTCCTCGACGCCCTCGACGAGAAGGCCGTCGAGGCGCACGCCCGCCGCGTCGCCGAAGCCGGCGGCATCGACGTCTCCCTCAACCTGGTCACGCGCGGCGACGTGCAGGGCATGCCCCTCACCCAGATGTCCGTGGACGACTTCGTCAGCCCCGTCACGACCGGCGTCACCGCGAACTTCATCACCGCGCGGACCGCCGCCCGCCACATGTCCGAGCGCGGCTCCGGCGTCGTCCTCGCGCTGAACAGCGGCTCCGCGAAGGGCAGCCCGATGATGGGCGGCACCGGCCCCGCGGACGCGGCCATCGACGCCCTCGTCCGGAACCTGGCCCAGGAATGCGGCCCCGCCGGCGTCCGCGTCGTCGGCATCTGGACGGCGGGCCTCCCCGAGACCCTCTCCCCCGAGAAGCTCTCCCAGTTCGGCCCGCCCATGGACGACGCCGCCTTCCAGGCCCTCCTCACCCGCCTGGACGAGATGCGCCTGCTCCGCCGCTCCCCCACCCTCGCCCAGATCGCCGACACCGCCGCGTTCCTCGCCTCCGACGGCGCCGCCGCCATCACCGGCACCTTCGTCAACGCCACCAGCGGCATCTTCACCGACTGACACCCCCGCGAAAGGCGATGCCGGTCACCCAACGGAACCGGCATCGCCTCCCCCGGCGAACAAGGCGTAAGCGGGCGGACGAGCTCGCGGCATACGCCCAGTCCGGCGGGGAGCGGCAGTGGATGGTGGCGTGACGGGCGGCGCGAACCGCCCGACCGGTGCAGACCGTGACGGCACACCGGCCGATCCCTGGACGTCATATTGATCAAGCAGCCCATTCGAGACCGGGCGGACTGGTCGCGCGGGGCGCCGCTCTGTCTCGTGGTGGAAGCAACCGGTAGACGTACCGCCCATCGGGATCTTTGCTGATGGCGATCTGCTGGGGGCTGGTGTGTTTGAAGCGGTTGTGCCACCCGCAGGTCAGTGCGAGTTGGTCGATGTCGGTGGGGCTGTTTCCCAGGGCCCATCCGTTGACGTGGTCGACCTCGCACAACGTCCCGGGGATTTCACATTCCCGGACCGCGCATGTCGGGTAGAGGGTTTCGAGCACCTGCCGTTGGGCGGCGCTGGCGAACCGTTCTCGGTAGCCGAGGTAAAGGGGCGTGTGTCCTCGTCCGAGCAGGAGCGGTGAGACTCCGGCCGACAGGGCGATGCGGCGGGCTTGGGCGGCGGGGATCGGTGTCCCGTCGGTGAGGCGGGCCGGGGCGTTGCCGCCGGTCAGGGTGTCCAGGTCGCAGATGACGGTGACCTTGGTGGCCTTGTGTCCGCCGGACAGGACGCTGGACAGGGCGGCAGCGGTGCGTTCGCCGACGTCGCGGGTGTCCTCGGGCCCGGCCGGCTTGACCAGCGGAGCGAGCGTGCCGTCCCAGATGGCGGCGTCCTCGGCGTTCAGCCAGCCCTTGATGTACCGGCCGCCGTCCAGGGAACCGGTACTGGTGATCCACGACTTGACGTACCCGCGCTTGACGTCCTCGCCAGGTGCGGCCTCGGTGCCGTCGCGTTCGGCGATCACGTCGCGGATGCGGCGGCCGAACACCGCCACTTTCGCGGCTGAGAATCCCTGGTCGACGAAGCTCAGCAGGGTTGTCTCGGCTTCGGCGCAGTCGGTGTCCTCCAAGCGGGCCACACTCTGCGCGACCGTGGCCGCGTACCCATACGACAACTCCCCGGCGGCGAGGCGTTCGGCGACCTGGGGAAGGCGGTGCCGCTGGCGGGCCAGGATCAGGCGTTCGGTGGTGCGGTTCTCCCGCATCCCCAGCCGGGACCGCAACCACGCCCGGGTGGAGGGATATCCCCAGCGTTTCTGCTCGCCGGTGGCATCGACTCGGCGAATGAAACCGGCGAGCGCGCTTTCCTGAATATCGCAGGCAGCGGCAAGGCTCTCAGTGAGTTCCAGACACGCCGCCGCCGACTCCGGGGCTTCGCGCTGGGCGAGTTCAGCGGCGATCGCTGAGACCGCGTCCACCAATTGGATGGTGGACGCGGCCTCAAGGTCGACCGTCACTGATTGCATAGGTAAAGCATACCCTGTGTGGCCGACATTCGCGGCTTGAAAGGGGTCGTATTCTGTGGCTCCGGGGATAGGTATGGCTGGATATACCTGTGGCGCCTCGGACCCGCGCGGCCGGTTTGTTAATTGTTCGACTGACCCTTCTTGTTGAACACGCGGGCGTGGGCGGGCGGTGGGGGTGGCGCGACCGGGCGGGGCAGGCGGAGCCTGCCCGTTTGCGCTGCCTTAGGGGCCGCAGAGGCTCGAAAGTCAAGGGTGGACGAAGTCCATCGCGAAGCGACGCCGAAGGCGCCCTTGACTTTTGAGAGGCGGCCCCGTACGCAGCGCCGCCCCCACCGCCCCTTTATCCCATGCACCATGGGGCCGACCCGCCGTGCGCCAGGAAATCAGACGCCGATCCGCTCCGGAAGCAGAGCAAGAAGTTGCGCGGCATGCCCAGGCAATTCGTTCTCCGCGAGACCAGTGATCAGATCTCTCAGCGGTACGGACTGATCGACCAGAAGCGTGTTGTTGGAAACGAGCAAGGTAGGCACCGGCACGTCCAGCTCGCTTTCGCTCAGCATCGGTCCAGCGAGTGCACAGAGGGCTTCTCCTTGCAGGCGGATGCGATCGCGGAGCCCTGCGTTGCCGCCGGCGAGGGCGATGGCGCGGTCGATCGTCCAGGTGTCCTGGGCTATGCGGTTGTCATATGTCGGGTTCACCCCCGCAGCGACGGCGGCAATGGCGGCGATGGTGGTGGCATTGACGATCGTGACGTGCGCCAGGATCTGATCGGCGTTCCATTCGCCCGGCGGCGGGACGGCGTCGGGCGCGGTGTCGGCCACGGTGGCAGCGGCGTCCAGCAGCGCCTGGTGGGCGTCCCGAAGCGGCGTGGTGTCCATCTTTTTCCTTCTGCAGTCGTCAGGCGAGGACGCGAGGAAACCCGACGATCAGGTGTGCGCGGGAGACATCTCCCATGGCGCCTGCGGAAGGACCTCGCCGGTCTCCAGCAGCGACTTGAGGTTCGCCACCACGGCCGGCCAACCGCTCGAGATGCCGTTGAGCATCTCCTCGTTGGGAAGGTTCTCGTGGGTCACGGTGAGGCGGACGATGTCCTGGTGCGGCTCGACGAGGAACGTCACGACCGACGGTTCCCTCGTTCCTTCGGCGTCGGGAGCGTCCTCGAAGGTGACGACCAGGCGCTTCGGAGGGTCCGTCTCGAGGACCCGGCCGACGACGTCGACGACGCCTGATCCGTCCGCGCGCCGGTGTTCCCAAGGCGAGCCCGGCTGCCAGTCCGAGACGTTCGCGTGGCCCCAGTAGCGCGCCGTCAGGTCCGCGTCCGTCAGGGCCTGCCACACCTGCTCCGCGCTCGCATGGATGTAGGTGACGTAGACGTAGTTCGGCACAGAACTGGATGTGTCGGTCATGGCGTACTCCTCTGCCCGGTTCTTGATGGCACTGAGCGTTTGCAGACGGGGCTTGTCGAACTCCGAGATCCAGCGCTCCTCGATCTCGTGGATCGGCGCGGGGTTGAGGTAGTGCAGCCGCTCCCGCCCGCGCCGCACGACGGTCACGAGCTCGGCCCGCACGAGGACGTCCAGATGCTGGGTCGCCGACTGGCGCGCCATGTCGAGGCGGTCGCACAGCTCCCTCAGCGTCTGGCCGTTCTGCTCGCGCAGCCGGTCCAGCAGGAGCCGCCGGGTGGGATCGGCGAGTGCCTTGAAGGCCGCGTCCATCGCTTCGAAGCTCACACCGCCCATTATGCAGGTGAATACCTGCCTATTGTCAAACACGGCATCCACCAGGCACTTCAGGACGAGTTGAGGCCCGGCCGGAGCCTCGAGAACTCGGCGTCGGGCAGGTGGTCGAGCTCGATGAGGCGGCGGCTCATGACGTCCCCGAGGCCCGCGACGACCCCGATGAATGCGGCGGCGACCACGGCGGTCCGCAGGTCGCCCTCGTCGTCAGGGGACGGCCTCGCCGATCCGGTCCTTGCAGGTGCGGGAGGCGGACCAGAACCCGTGAGCGGCCTCCGGACGGGTGAGCATCGACCGCAGCAGGCCGGCGGCGCCGGGCATCGAGCTCCGTCCTTCCGGACCCGACACCGACCGAGGACCGCCGCGCCGCGTCATGACCACCTCCATCGCGGACCACGGCCATCACAGACCACGGCCATCCGCAGGCCACGCCCATCACGGGCCAGGGCCCGCGGCTCAGGCCAGGAGGGCGGTCACCGCGTCGACGACGAGCTGACGGCGCCTGGCCGGCGAGTCGTCCTCCATGAGCACCAGGAACTCGGGCATGCTCCCGCTCCACAGGCTGGACAGGTGGATGACGAGGCCGAGGAGTTCGGGAGCGGAGAACCGGTCGGGAAGGGCGCCCTCGGCCTGGGCGGCGGCGATGGCCTGGACCTTCGCGGTGTTACTGGCCACGACGGCGGGTAGAAGGTCGGAAGAACCGGCGCGTTCCAGGCGGTACCAGGTCGCGATGCGCTGCACCCAGGGGCGCTTCCGGTAGGAGTCGTAGAGGCGGCCTGCGTACTCGGGGAGGTTCGCGGCGTCGATGGGGACGTCGTCGAGCGTCTCCTGGACCATGGCGTCGAAGACGGCGTCGAACAGGCCGTCCTTGCTGCCGAAGTAGTGGTAGATCTGCGCCTTGTTGCTGCGGGCGGCGGCCGCTATCCGGTCGACGCGGGCTCCGGCGATGCCGTGCGCGGCGAATTCCTGCCGCGCCGCCTCCAGCAGCCGTCGCCGCGTGGCGTCCGCGTCCCGTGCCATGCACCGCACCCTATCAACTAACCGTTCAGTTGACATCTGCGCCGGAACGAGGTTTCCTTGAACTAATCAACCAGTTAGTTAGTAGGAGCGTCGATCATGTCCACTGCACCCACCCTGTCCTTCCTGATCACCGGAGCCTCCCGCGGTCTCGGGCGGGAGATCACCCGGGCCGCGCTGGAGGGCGGCCACCGCGTCGTCGCGGGAGTCCGCAACCCCTCCGCCCTGGACGACCTCGTCACCGAGCACGGCGACCGGCTCGCGGTCGTGCCGCTCGACGTGACCGACCGGCAGGCCGCCGAGGAAGCCGTGCGGACTGCGGTGTCGCGGTTCGGCCGGCTGGACGTGCTGGTCAACAACGCCGGTTACGCCAATGTCGCCGCGATCGAGGACGCCGACTTCGACGACTTCCGCGCCCAGGTCGACACCAACCTGTTCGGGGTGGTGCGGATGACGCAGGCGGCGCTGCCGGTGATGCGCGAGCAGCGCGCCGGACGGATCGTCCAGATCTCCTCGGTGGGCGGCCGGCTCGCCACCCCGGGGCTGGCGGCCTACCAGTCCGCGAAGTGGGCCGTCGGCGGGTTCTCCTCGGTGCTCGCCGCCGAGGTCGCGCCGCTGGGCATCAAGGTGACCGTGCTGGAGCCCGGGGGGATGCGCACCGACTGGGCGGGATCGTCCATGCGCATCGACCCGGTGCGTCCCGAATACGCCGAGACCGTCGGGGCGATGGCGGCCCGGCACGGCGACGGCAGCGTCACGTCGGCCAGCGATCCCGCCAAGGTCGCCCGGCTCGTCCTCGACGTCGTCGCGCTGGACGACCCGCCGCTGCGCCTGCTCGCCGGTGTGGACGCCTACACCTACGCGACCGCGGCGGGGCGCGCCCTGCTCGCCGAGGACGAGCGGTGGCGCGGGCTCAGCGAGTCGACGACCGCGGACGAGGCGACCGCCGCCCACCTCGACCCGCTCGGCCGCAGCTGATCCGCTCGCACCCAGCTGATCCGCTCGCACCCAGCTGATCCGCTCGGACGCGGCTGACCCACCGGCTGACCCACCGGCTGATCGCCCGGCTAATCCCCGAGCTGATCCCCCGGCTGACCGGCGGCTCAGCGGGCGCGGCGCTCCTCGTCCTCCAGGAGCGGGCCGAGCCGGAACGGGACCTGCTCGGTGAGGACGATCGAGGTCGTGCTGCGGCGGACGCCGGGGCAGGCCAGGATCGAGTCGATCACCTCGTGCAACTGCTTGCCGTTCGGGGCGACCGCGCGCACCAGCAGGTCGCCCTGGCCGGTGATGCCGAGGACCTCCAGCACGCGCGGGATCGCGGCGAGCGCCTGGGCGGCCTCCCGGAGCCGCCCCTGCGCGACCTCCAGGGTGACGAACGCGGTGAGCTCGAAGCCCAGCGCGCCGAGGTCGACCTCCCGGCCGCGGTGCCCGATGACGCCGTCGCGTTCCAGCCGCTCGACGCGGGCGTGCGCGGTGTTGCGGGCGATGCCGAGCTTGGCGGCGAGCTCGGTGATGCCGATGCGGGGCTGGTCGACCAGCCGGCGCAGGATCTGGATGTCGAGGAGTGCGACACGCGTCACAACGCTCACCTCCGGCAGGTAACCCGATTCTGACTTGAGCAATCCGCTCAATTATGGCTCCGCCATCTTGCACTCCGCTCAGTGCAGCGTGCTGAATGTGGCTGAACAGCCCGACCGCCGGGAGAGGGGCACGCATCATGACCGGTACCTCGACGTCCGCGCTCCGCGACCGCCTGGAGCTGGAGCGTGGCCGGATCGCGCTGGGCGGCGTCCAGGCGCTGGTCCGGCTGCTGCTCGACCAGCGGCGGGCGGACGCCCGGCGCGGCTGGGCGACCGCCGGGTTCGTGTCCGGGTACCGGGGGTCCCCGCTCGGCGGGCTCGACCAGCAGCTGATGCGCGAGGCGAAGCTCCTGGGCGACCATGACATCCGGTTCATCCCGGGCGTGAACGAGGAGCTGGCGGCCACGGCGGTGTACGGGTCGCAGCTGGTCGACCACCTGCCGGACCCGCGCTACCAGGGCGTCTTCGGCCTCTGGTACGGCAAGGCGCCCGGCGTGGACCGCTCACTGGACGCGTTCAAGCACGCGAACTGGCTCGGCACGTCCGAGCGCGGCGGGGTGCTCGCGGTGGTGGGCGACGACCCGTCCTGCAAGTCCTCGACGCTGCCGTCGGCGACGGAGGGCGCGCTCGCCGAGGCGTTCATGCCGGTGCTGGCGCCGGGGTCGATCACCGACGTGCTGCGGCTCGGCCGGCACGGGTTCGAGATGTCCCGGTTCAGCGGCGCGTGGACGGGGTTCAAGCTCGTCACGGACGTCGCCGACTCGCTGGAAGTCGTGGACGTCGCTCCCGTCCCGGTCCCGGTCGTCCCCGAGCTCGAGTGGCGCGGCCGCCCCTGGAAGCCGACCCGGCGCCCCGGCGTCGACCTGAAGGACACGACCTCGCTCGAAGCCGAGGTCCTGCACGGACGGCTGCGCGCCGCGACGGCGTACGCGTCGGCGAACGGCCTGGACGTCATCGAAGGCGCCACGGGCGAAGCGGCCGTCGGCCTCGTCGCGTCCGGACGCACCTACCTTGAGCTGCGCGAAGCCCTCGACCGGCTGGGCCTGGACGACGAGGCGCTCGCCCGGCGCGGCGTCCGGCTGCTCAGGCTCGCGCTGATCCACCCGCTCGACCCGGCGCGGCTCCGCGAGTTCGCGACCGGCCTGCGCGAGATCGTCGTCGTGGAGGAGAAGCGCGCGTTCGTCGAGACGCAGATCCGCGACCTGCTGTACGACGCGCCGGAGCGGCCCGCGGTGCTCGGCAAGAACGGTCCCGACGGCGCGCCGCTCGTCCCCGCCGACGGCGGCCTCACCGCCGACCGGATCGTCAAGGCGCTCGCCCGCCTGCTCGCGGACCGCGTCGGCGAGGAGCACGTCGACCTGCGCGACCCGGCCCTGCGCCCGCGCAAGCCGAGCATCAACCTCCTCGCGCCCGCCCGCACCCCGTACTTCTGCTCCGGCTGCCCGCACAACCGGTCGACGGTCGTCCCGGACGGGTCGATGGCGGCGAGCGGCATCGGCTGCCACGTCATGACCGTCTTCCAGGACCGCAGCATCGGCACCAGCCAGATGGGCGGCGAGGGCGCGATGTGGGTCGGCGCGGCGCCGTTCACCGGCACCGGGCACATGTTCCAGAACCTCGGCGACGGGACGTTCTTCCACTCCGGCAGCCTCGCGGTCCGGCAGGCCGTCGCCGCCGGCACGAACATCACCTTCAAGCTTCTCTACAACGCGGCCGTCGCGATGACCGGCGGGCAGGACGCCGACGGCGGCACCGACCCCGCGTCCATCACCCGCATGCTGCACGCCGAGGGCGTCGCGAAGATCGTCGTCGTGGCGGACGACCCGTCCCGCTACCCGCGCGGGACGGACTGGGCGCCCGGCGTCCGGATCCGGCACCGCGACGACCTCGACGCCGTCCAGCGGGAGCTGCGCGAGATCCCCGGCGTGACCGTCCTGCTCTACGACCAGGCGTGCGCGGCGGAGACCCGCCGCAAGCGCAAGCGCGGCCTCGTCCCCGACCCGCAGACCCGCGTGGTGATCAACGAGGCGGTCTGCGAGGGCTGCGGCGACTGCGGCACCAAGTCCAACTGCCTCAGCGTCGAGCCGGTCGAGACCGAGTTCGGCCGCAAGACGCAGATCAACCAGACGTCCTGCAACAAGGACTACTCCTGCGTGGACGGCGACTGCCCGTCGTTCGTCACCGTGATCCCCGGCGGGAAGAAGGCCGCCGCGCCGTCGCTGCCGGAGATCGGCGACCTGGCGGAGCCCGCGGCCCGGCCCGACGCGGCGGACGTCCTGCTCGTCGGCATCGGCGGCACCGGTGTCGTCACCGTCAACCAGGTCCTCGCGACCGCCGCGCTGCTGGACGGCCGGCACGCCCGCGCGCTCGACCAGACCGGGCTCAGCCAGAAGGCCGGCGCGGTCGTCTCGCACCTGCGGATCGGTGCCGCACCGGCCGAGCGCCCCGGCATGATCGGGGACGGCGGCGCCGACGCCTACCTGGCGTTCGACGCGCTCGCCGCCACGTCCGAGGCCAACCTGCGCCGCTGCGCGCCCGGCCGCACCGCCGCCGTCGTGTCCACCAGCGAGGTCCCGACCGGCCGGATGATCACCGACGTGACCGTCTCGCCGCCGCCGAGCGCGTCCCTGGTCAAGCAGATCGCCGCCCGCACCGACGGCGCCCGGCTCGTCGCGCTCGACGCCCTGGACCTGGCCGAACGCTGGTTCGGCGGCACCACCACGGCGAACTTCGTCGTCGTCGGCGCCGCCTACCAGGCCGGGCTGCTGCCACTGTCCGCGCGCGCGATCGAGGAGGCGCTCGCGCTCAACGGCGTCCAGGTCGAGGCGAACGTGCAGGCGTTCCGGGCGGGCCGCCGGCTCGTCCTGGAACCCGGCTGGGCCGAGCCGGCCGCGGCCATACCCGTCCAGCGGCCCCTCACCGCGGACGCGCCCGCCGCGATGAATCTCGTCGACGCCTCCGGGACGGACGACGAACTGGCCCGCGTGCTGCGGATCCGCGTCCCCGACCTCGCCGCCTACCAGGACCTCGCGCTCGCCAAGCGGTACCTGGACACGGTCCTGCGCGTCGCCGCCGCCGAACGGGACGCCGTCGCGTCCGGTCAGCGGCTCGCCGTCGCGGTCGCCCGCCACCTGCACAAGCTGATGGCCTACAAGGACGAGTACGAGGTCGCGCGCCTCCACCTCGACCCCGCGCTCACCCGGCAGGTCGAGGAGCAGTTCGGCGCGGGCGCCACCGTCCGGTACATGCTGCACCCGCCGCTGCTGCGCGCCATCGGCGTGGACCGCAAGATCGCGCTCGGCCGGACGGCCCGCCCCGCGTTCCACGCGCTGCGCGCGATGCGCCGCCTGCGCGGGACCCCGTTCGACCCGTTCGGCGCCACCGCCCAGCGCCGCGCCGAACGCCGCCTGGTCACCGAGTACCTCGCGGTCGTGGACGAACTGGTCACCGGTCTCGACAAGGACAACCACGCCCTCGCCGTCGAGATCGCCGAACTGCCCGACATGATCCGCGGCTACGAGGACGTCAAGACCGCCAACATCACCCGCTACCACGGCGAGCTGCGCGACCTCCTGGCCACCTGGCGCGCGGAGCAGCCACTCGCCGTGCGCGGCTAGAGACCGGCCGGCCGCGGCCCGCACCCCAACGACGTGGCGCGGGCCGCGGCCGGTTCCCTCCCCCGCCGCCGTCGAACCGCCGTGCGGGCGGGCGGCGTACTCCTCGACATGGAGCGGCCGGTGCCGCTCGACCAGGAGGACGCATGGCTGCCGAGTCGGCGGGGAGCGAGTGGCGCGCCACCCTGCCGCGGACGCGGCGCCGGTCCTCGTTCCTCTGGCTCGCCTTCGCCGGCGTCGTGGCGACGATCGCCGCCGCCGGCACGCTCGTCCTCGGGCTCGGCGACACGCTCACCGGCCCGGACCGCCCACCCGGCCGGCTCCTCCCCCTCCAGGCCGCCTCGCCCGCCGTCCAGACGACGACGCGTCCGACGCTCCGCACGGAGGAGACCCCCGACCCGGTGCCGTCCGTGCCGCTCCGCCAGGCGCTGCTCCGGCTGCGGTTCGCGGTGGGTCAGGGCGTCGCGGCCGGGGACGTCCGCGCGGACGTGGGCGCCGACCTCACCAACGTCATCCAGGGCATGCTCGCCCACCCGCACCCCGACGCCGACGTCACCGCCCTCCAGCACAAGATCTCCACCCGGACCCGCGAGGGCGCCATCACCGCCCGCCGCGCGACCGAACTGCGCCGCATCCTCGCCCGCACCGCCCCGCCCTGACGGTCGCCCACCGAGGACGCGGCGGCGGCTCAGCGCTCTTCGCGGTACAGCACGTGCGCGCGCTCGACCGGGTCGTACTTGCGCAGTACCAGCCGGTCGGGGTCGTTCCTGCGGTTCTTGCGGGTCACGTAGGTGTGTCCGCTCCCCGCGGTCGACCGCAGCTTCACCACCGGCCGGACATCGTTTCGTGCCATCGTGAACCTCCTCCGTAGAAAACGAGAGCGATAACCGTTTCCTCCCGGGGATTAATCCCGATGGTCACAGCTGGTCGCGGATCGCCAGCGCCAACTCGTCCCGCCGGGCCTCGCTGAGATCGTCCTCCGGCGGACGCCCAAGCAACGCGAACACCCGAGGCCCACGCAGACCGGCCGGCAGATCCCCCATGCGCGGGACGATGTGGAAGTGGACGTGCGCGAACCCCTCGGCCTCGGCGAACTGCGCGACGTAGGTCTTGCGGCATCCCGTGACGGCGTGCAGCGCCCTCGACAGCTTCACCTGCCAGGCCCCCAGTGCGGCGGCCTCCCCGTCGCTCAGCTCGGCAATGGCCGTGACGTGCCGGCGCGGCGCGAGCACGAGCCATCCGGGTGTGCCGGTGCCGAACGCGTGCGACACCCGCCAGTGCTCATCGAACGCGACGACCTCGCGGGGCGGCAGCGATTCCATGCGGGAGTTGAGGTCGCAGACCAAGCATCCGGCGTGCTGCACCATGCCACCGATACTAGGGACGTCGGCCGGCAGGCGCGGGCCGTGGTGGGCCGGGATGGGGTCATAAACTCGGCGTGTGGACGGGGGGCCGTTGGACGAGCTGAGCCAGGAGGACTTCGCGTCCCTGTTGGCCTTCCGGACCGGACTGCGCCGCTACCTGCGGTGGAGCGAGACGCGCGTGCGGGAGGCGGGGCTGACGCCCGCGCAGCACCAGCTGCTGCTGGCGGTCAAGGGACACGGCCCGCGGCAGGCGCCGACGGTGGGCGAGCTGGCCGGATACCTGCTGCTGCGGCACCACAGCACGGTGGAGCTGATCGACCGGGCGGAGCGGGCGGGCCTGGTGCGGCGCGGACGCGACCCCGAGGACAACCGGGTGATCCGGGTGTCGCTGACGGCCGAGGCCGACCGCGTGCTGGCGGACCTGACGCGGCTGCACCTGGCGGAGCTGCGCAGTCTCGCGCCGATCCTGGACCGGCTGAGCGCCGAGCTGAAGCACCTGGAGGGCCCACAGGCCGGGTAGCGGCCCGGCTACCGCGAGACCAGAGCGGCGACACGGAAGCGCGGCCGGGACAGCACGATGGGCGTCCCGTCCGGACCGGAACGCCCATCATGTGGTGGGGCGGGGGACGAACCGGGCCGCTGGCGGTCCGGGTCAAGGTTTCGTCCGTACCCTCGTCTCGCCGATGTCAAGGGGTCGGCGAGATGGCTGTGTCAAGCAGATGGCTGTGTCAAGCAGGGGGTTAGGTTCCGGCGACCACTTCCTTCTCGGTGTCGGGGACGGGGACGACGGAGCGGTGGCGGCGCGGGGTCATGCCGAGGGCGGCGATCGCGGCGATGACCATGAACGCGCCGACCACCAGCCAGGCGTGCACGTAGGCGCGGTGGGCGCCGGCGTAGCCGTGCGGAGTGCCGAGGACGGCGACGGTGAGGCTGACGCCGAGGACGGTGCCGATCTGCCGGCTCATGTTCACGACGGCGCTGCCCGTCGCGAACCGGTGGTCGGGCAGGTCCGCGGCGGCGGCGGACAGGATGGTGGGGAGGGCCAGGCCGACGCCGGTGCCGCCGACGAGCCAGCCGGGGAGCAGTTCGGAGGCGTAGGCGGGTTCCGAGCCGAGGCTGTTGGCGATCATGACGACGCCGAACGCGCAGAGCATGCAGCCGACGGCGGTGATCAGGCCGACCGGGACGCGGCGGGCGGCCATCTTCCCGGCGATCAGCGCCATGACCGGGACCATCAGCGGCCCGGGGGCGACGCCGAGGCCGGTGCGCACCGGGGAGTAGTGCCAGACCTGCTGCATCCACAGCACGCCGAGCAGCAGGTACGCGGCGAACGCGACGGTGAACAGCAGGATCGCGGCGTTCGACCAGGCGAAGGTGCGGACGCCCAGCAGCGCCGGCTCGATCACGGGCGCGGGGTGCCGCCGGGAGCGGGCCCAGAAGAAGCAGAGGGCGATCAGCGCCGTGCCCACCACGATGGCGGTGCGCTGCCCCGGCCAGTCGTTGATCTTCACCAGGCCGAGTGCGAGCAGCGCGATCGCGCCGGTCAGCACGGCGGCGCCGGGCAGGTCGGGGACGCGGGCCGCCGCGCCGTCCCGGCTGTCGGGCACGAACCGCAGCGCCAGGACGATCGCGAGCAGGCCGATCGGCACGTTCACCTCGAACACCCAGCGCCAGGACGAGTCGACCAGCACCCCGCCGACGGCGGGCCCGGCGGCGGCGGCGAGCGCGGACGCGGCGGACCAGATCCGCACCGCGCCGGCGCGGCGTCCGGGCGGGAAGGCCGCCAGCAGCAGGCCGAGGCTGGTCGGGATGAGCGCTGCCGCGCCGGCGGCCTGGACGACGCGGAAGCCGACCAGCCACCACAGCGACGGGGCGGCGGCGCAGGCCTGGGAGGCGAGGGTGAAGACGGTGAGGCCGAGGACGAGCCCGGCCTTGCGGCCGTAGCGGTCGGCGAGCCTGCCGAGCGGGACGAGCAGCGCCGCGAACACGATCGCGTAGCCGTTCAGCACCCAGGACAGGTCGGCCAGGGACGTCCCGGCGAAGTCCCGGCCGATGTCGTCGAAGGCGACGTTGACGATGAACAGGTCGAGGCCCGCCATGAAGGAGGCGACGGAGAGCACCGCGAGCAGCAGCCCCGGGCGCACCTGACTTTGTTTCACCATAGTCAGGGACGCTAACCCCGTCGCCTGACTTTGGTCAAGCGAAGTCAGCAGGTTTATAGTGGGCGGCGTGACGATCACGCTTGAGGGGCATTTCGCCGACCGCGACACCTGGTCGATGCAGAACTGCCCGGTCGCGCGGACGCTCGCCGCGCTCGGCCCGCCGTCGGCGGTGCTGGTGCTCAGCGAGGCGTACTTCGGGACGAACCGGTTCGGCGACTTCGTGCGGAACCTCGAGATGACCGAGTCGGCCGTCACCGCGCGCCTGCGCCATCTGGTGAACGCCGGGCTGCTCGTCCGCGAGCCCTATCAGGAGCCCGGCCAGCGCACCCGCTACGAGTACCACCTGACCAAGATGGGCCTCGACCTCGCGCCCACCCTCGTCAGCCTCATGGAGTGGGGCGAGACGTACCTGCCGGGCGACGAGGGCCGGCAGGTCGCGCTCCGGCACGCCGGCTGCGACGAGGCCGTGACCGCGCAGGTCCGCTGCTCCGCCGGCCACGACGTCGCCGTCGACGAGATCGTGATGGGTTCGCCGTCGGACCCGCCCGGCGGCGAACCCGCCTACCGCACCCCGCCCGGCTGAGGCGGGCCGGGCGGAGGCGTCAGTTCTCCGCCCGGGCGGGTGCGGGCCAGGGCCGCGGGCCCGGCTCGGACGGGGCGCGGGCGGGCCCCGCGCCGGCGATCCGCAGCGCGTGCTCCACCAGCGTGACCAGCACCTGCTTCGCCGACCCGGTGCGCCGCGCGTCGCACAGCAGCACGGGCACGTGCGGGTCGATGTCCAGGGCCGAGCGGATCTCCGGCGGCTCGTAGCGGTCGGCCTCGTCGAAGCAGTTCACCGCGACGACGAACGGCGTGCCCTTCTGCTCGAAGTAGTCGATGGAGGCGAAGCTCGCCATCAGCCGCCGCGTGTCGGCCAGGACGACCGCGCCGAGCGCGCCGCGCGACAGCTCGTTCCACATGAACCAGAACCGCTCCTGCCCGGGCGTGCCGAACAGGTAGATCGCGACGCCGTCGCGCAGCGTGATGCGGCCGAAGTCCATCGCCACGGTCGTGGTGGTCTTGGCCGCGACGCCGTCCAGGTCGTCGACGGCGGCGCCCGCGTCGGTCAGCGCCTCCTCGGTGCGCAGCGGGCGGATCTCGCTGACGGCGCCGACCAGGGTCGTCTTGCCGACCCCGAACCCGCCGGCGACCAGGATCTTCAACGCGACCCGGGGCCCGTCGTCGCGTTCGTCGTGCTCGCCGTCGTCGAGCGGGCCGGGCGGGGGCGGGGGATCAGAGCGCGCGGAGTTCATCGAGCACCCTCCTGAGCAGGTTCGGGTCGTTGTGCGGCTGGACGGACGGGGTGGCGGGGGCCCAGCGCTGCACGCTCACCAGGCCCGAGTCGACCAGGTCGCCGGCCAGCACCCGGATCACGCCGAACGGCAGGTCCAGGTCGGATGCCAGGTCGGCCAGGGCGTGCGGGCGGCGGCACAGCGCGAGCAGCCGCCGCTGGTGCCGCGACAGCCGGCCGGGCTCGGCGGGCGGGCGGCCGGTCGCGACGAGGATCGCCACGATGTCGAGCGGCTCGCCGCGCGGCCGGGTCCGGCCGCCGGTCACCGCGTAGGGGCGGACGATGGGACCGGCTGCGGCGTCGATCCACCGCTCCTGCCCGGGCACGCCGGAACCGCCCGCCACCCCCTGAGGACCGGACGCGCCAGGAGTGCCGGGGGCGCCCGGCGCGCCGGAGGCGACCGGGAGGATCGGATAACCGAAGCCGTCGGAGACCCCGGGGTCGCCGGGGAAGCCCGGACCGGCGGCGGGAGCACCGGGCCCGCGGGGGCCCGGGGGTCCGCCGGTCCCGGGGGTGCCGGGACCGGCGGGTCCCCGGGGGGCGCCGGGTGCGCTGGGGGTCATGGCGGCTCACCCGGATCCGGGCCCCGGGCCCGGCTGTCTCAGGCCGGTGGACAGCTGCTTGCCGACCCGTTTGACCAGCATCGTCATCTCGTAGGCGACCAGTCCCGCGTTCGCCCCGACCTCGCTGAGCAGCGCCAGGCAGCTGTTGGCGCCGGCCGGGACGATGAAGAACAGCCCCTTGTCCATCTCGACCATCGTCTGCCGGACCTCGCCGGAGTCCAGCTGCGGCCGGGCGCCGATCGCCAGGCTGTGGAACCCGGCGGCGAGCGCCGCGAGGTACTCCGAGTCCTCCCGGCCGACGCCCCGGGACATGCCCATGACCAGGCCGTCGCGCGACAGCACGACGACCTTGCGGACCTGCGGGACCCGGTCGACGAGATCGTCGAGCAGCCAGTTCAGCTCGTTGGTGACTCCCTGCCGGCTCATGCCTGCTCCCTGCTGTCGGGTCCCTCGTCCTCGTCCCGGCCGCGCAGCCACCCCGACTGGAGGGCGGCGAACAGGTCGCGGGACGCCTCCGCCGACCGCTCCTCCCAGGCGACGAGCGCGTCGTCGGGGTAGGGCGTCGCCGTTCGCGGCGTCGCCTGCGGGTCGGTGTCGCGCAGTTGCGGCGCCAGGTTGCCGCCGCGGACGCGGCGCGGCAGCGGAGCCCGCCCGCCGCCCGCGGGCACCTCGCCGAACGAGGCGGGCGCCTCGAACGCCTGCGTCCCGACGGGGTGCGATCCGTAGCCCGGTGCGGGCGAGCCCGGTGTCTCCAGGCGCCAGGCCTCGTGGAACGGCTGCGTCGCGTCCAGTGCCGGCGGCGTGCCGTAGACCGGCGGCGTGTCGTACGGCGGCGGCGTGTCGTACGGCGGCGTGTCGTACGGCGGCGTGTCGTATCCGGGGGTGTCCTCGTAGGGCGACCGGGGCACGAAATCGGGCGCGTCGTTGAACGCCACCGGGCTCTCGTACGGTCCGGAGACGTCCGGTGCCCGCGGCTCCGGCGGCGCCTCGACGTCGTACGGGGTCGGCGCGTTCAGCATCGCGGTGCCGTTCGCCGGGGCGTTCCCGGACCATGGGCTCGCCGTCCCGTTCCGCATGCCGTTCACCGCGCCGTTCGCGGGCATCGCGCCGTTGCCGAAGGCGGGCGCCGCCGCGGCGGGCGCGTCGTCCTCGTCGTCGGGCTGGTCGGCGTCGACGATCAGCTCGCGCGGGATCAGCACCACCGCGCTGACCCCTCCGTACAGGGAGGGCTGCAACGCGACCCTGATCCCGTGCCGGTGGGCGAGCCGCCCGACGACGAACAGCCCGAGCCGGTCGGTGACGGCGAGGTCGAACTCCGGCGGCTGCGACAGCCGCAGGTTCAGCGCGTCCAGTTCGGACTGGTCGAGGCCGATGCCGCGGTCGATGATGTCGACCGCGAACCCGTTGGCGCCCATCTCGCCGCGCACCATCACCTCCGTCGGCGCGGGCGAGAACACGGTGGCGTTCTCGATCAGCTCGGCGAGCAGGTGCACGATGTCGGCGACGGCCTCGCCGATCACCGCGGCCTGCCCGGACAGCACCACGACCTCGACGCGGGTGTAGTCCTCCACCTCCGAGATCGCCGAGCGCAGCACGTCCTCGACGTGCACGGGCCTGCTCCAGCCCCGGCCCGGCGACGTCCCGGACAAAATGACCAGGCCCTCGGCGTGCCGGCGCATGCGGGTGGTGAGGTGGTCGAGCCGGAACAGGTCCTCCAGCGCCTTCGGGTCGGAGGCGCCGCGCTCCATCTCGTCCAGCATCCGCAGCTGCCGGTGCAGCAGCGACTGGCTGCGCCAGGCGACGTTGAGGAACACCCGGCTGATGCCCTGCCGCAGGTAGGACTCGCGGACGGCGGTCTCGATCGCGGTGTGCTGGACGCGGGTGAAGGCGTCGCCGACCCGGGACACCTCCCGGCTCTTGCCGATGACCAGCGGCGGCGCCTCCGCCTCCACGTCCACCTCCTCGCCGCGCCGCAGCCGCGCCACGACGCGGGGCAGCCGGTTCGTGGCGAGGTCGAGGGCGGCGCGCTGCAGCCCGCGCAGCTCGCGGGAGAGGCTGCGCGCGGCCAGCAGCGACAGGACGATCGACGCGATCACGGCGAGCAGCCCGAACCCGCCCGCGACGACCAGCCGCGTGATGATCCGGTTGCCGATCGGCTTGGCCATGTCGTCCAGCGCCAGGCTCGCCTGGGTGACCCGCTGGTCCCACGCCTGCCCGAGCAGCTGGGTGGTGGCCGTCCAGTCGCCCGCCTCGGCGGGCAGCCGGTCGCCGCGCGCGTTCACGATCGCCGACTCGGCCGCGCGGTACCGCTGGAAACCGGCGGACTGGGCGAGCTGCTGCAGCGGCGCGCGGATGGTCGCGTTGAGGTCGGTGAGCCCGGCGTCGAAGGCCTGCCGCCCCTGCGCCGCGAACTGGACGAACGCGACGTGCTCGGCGGGGGTGAACCGGCCGCCCCGCGCCATCGCGGAGATGACCAGCGAGTCCTCCTTGAGCAGCGCGGCGCGCGCGTTGCCGAGGCTGATCAGCGCGCGGCCCTGGGTGAAGATGTTGACGTCGTCGACCGAGACGAACCCGTTGAACACGGAGACGAGGTCGTCGAGGACGGTGCTGTAGGAGTTGATGAGGTCGAGCGGCTCGGTGCGGCCGGAGTCGGCCTTGGCGCGCAGTTGCGGCAGTTTCGCCAGTTCCCGGACGGCGGTGGTGAGCCGCTGCTTCGTCTCGGGTTTCGCGGCGTCCTGCGCGTCCTTGGACAGCGCCGACCTCTTGAAGGCGGCCTCGAGGCCGTCGACCCGGGCGCGCTGCTGCCCGAGCTTCTGCCTGTACTGCGGCTGCCCGGTGACCAGCGCGGCGACGCTCAGGGAACGTTCCGCCTGGAGCTGGCTCACCAGGGTGATGCCCGGCAGCCCGATCTTCTCGTAGGTGGTGGAGAAGTCGTACTTGTCGAAGGCGTCGCCCAGCGTGATGTTCGCGGCGAACGCCCACAGGGCTATCAGGGAGACCAGCGGGACGAGCAGCAGCGCGGTGATGCGCATGCGGATCGGCCGCCGTCTCCTTCTGCCGGCGCCTCCCGTGCCGGCGTGTGCGGCGGCGAAGCCGTCGCCGTCTTCCTCCCGGGCCGGGGCCGCGTGCGGGGCCGTCGGCCGGCCTTCGGTGTCCATCCGATCACCCACTCGTCGGGGTCGGGCCTGGTCTCGGCCCGCCGCAGGGTTCGTTCAACTCGGGTCGGTGCGGGCGGGACGCGGCCCGTCCGGGGCGGGGCACGCCCCGCCGGGCACGGGCCGGGGCCCGCCGGGCGCGGCGCGGGCCGGTCACGGCCGCGCCTCGTCCATCGCCGCGCGGGCGACCAGGCCGCGCAGCCGCCCGGTGATCATCGCCACCGCCTCGGCATGGCCGCGGGCCGCCTTCTCCCGCGTGCTGTAGCGCCCGACGTCGGCGTGCATCGCCAGGTCGGACACGATCGTCTGCCAGAGCAGGGGCCTCCCGTTCGCCGCGAACCCGAGGTCGATCACGGTGAACCAGGTGGAGACGACGACCACGACTCCGCCGACGCGGATGACGTCCTGGGCGAGCAGCCTCGCCCGCACGTCCAGCAGGAGCCGTTGGGCCTCGTCCGACGTGGCGCGTATCCCATCCGACCGGTAGTACTCCACGGACATGGCAATCCCCATCGCCGCCGGTTCAGGCGTCCGTCCGGCGCCGTCGCGCGCGGGGTCCCGCCGCTTCCGGGGGCGGCGGGGCGGCACGGCGCGGCACCGTGAGGTGAGCGGGTGCTCGGATCAGTGCGCGTGCCGCTCGTCGTGCGGCCAGCCGTCCAGCTCGCACCAGACCGTCTTGCCGGAGGCGGCGAGGTCGGTGCCGTGCCGGTCGGCGAGGGCGGCGACGAGGAACCAGCCGCGGCCGGTCTCCTCCATGAGGTCGACGGGCCTGTCGTGCGGCAGCGCGGCGCCGCGGTCGTGGACCTCGATCCGCAGCCGGGTGCCGGCCCGCAGCAGCCGCAGGCCCAGCAGCGAGCCGGGCCCGCCCGCCTGCCGGACGGCGCCCGTGACCAGCTCGGAGACCAGGACCTCGGCGTCGTCGCGGACGCGCTCGGCGCCGACGGAGCCGAGGACGGCGCGGCCGAACGCGCGGGCCCGCGGGACCGACGCGCGCTCGGCGGGCAGCGTCAGCTCGCCGAGCAGGACGGGGTCCGGCCCCTCCATGGTGGTGAGGCCGTGCGCGTGGGCGGGGACGGAGTGGTGGGGGGTGGCCAGGGTGCTAGGCAGTTCGATGGTGCGGTGTTCGCCCGACATGTGGAACGCCTCCTTGACTAAGGCGTGGCGGCCCGTCCCGGCCCGGCCTTGACACCCGGCCGGGGAGGTCGCTGGGGGTGAATACCCGTATCGCCGTCCGGGTCCCCCGGTGGGGGACCCCGCGTCTCCCGGCCCGTTTCACCGGGTCGGATGCGTACGGCGGTACGGCGTGCGAAGGGGCCGGAGCCGTGCGGCGGACGCCGGTCACGGCGACTCGCCCCCTTCGGCGTGGGCGCCCGCCCGGGCGCGCAGCAGCCGGGCGGTGCTGGTGAACCACTCGTGGTGTTCCTGCTCGAACCGGCGGCCCCGCAGGCATGTGAGGTAGGGGCCGATCGGCGTGGCGCTGCGCAGGAAGCTCTCCTCGTCCAGGTCGCCGCGCAGGCGTTCGAGCGTGCGCTCGAACAGCTCGACCTTCGCGGCGGACATGCGGGCGCGCTCCTCCAGTTGCGCGATCACCGCCTCCGCCGAGATGTGGTCGACGGCCTGCACCATGACCAGGATGTTCTCGCGGATGGTCCCGGGTTTCACCGGCGTGCTGGCGAAGCGCTCCAGCTCCTGCACGCCGGCCCGGGTGACGGTGTAGACGCGCTTGTTGGGGCGGTCCCGCTGGATGACCTGCCGTCCGCTGATCAAGCCGGCGGTCTCCAACCTCGACAGCTCGGAGTAGAGCTGCTGCGGAACGGCGTGCCAGAAGTTGGAGACCGACAAATCAAAGATCTTGGCCAGCTGGTAGCCGCTGTACTCGCCGTCGAGCAACGCCGCCAGGACCGCGTGACGCAACGCCATCGGACTTCTCTCCCTGCTTGACTCAGGGTGATGCCCGACGTTAGCAGACAACGACATGATTAGTCATGCTTTTGACTATGGTAAGTATGGACGAATTTCGCGACGCCCGGTTCGAGGTCCGCGCCGAGCACCGCGACCTCGCCGTCCAGCAGCGCCTGCCGGGTCGGCCCGCGCCGCAGCTTGCCGCTCGTCGTGCGCCGGACCGTGCCGCGCCCGGTCAGCACCACGCTGAGCGCGGGCAGCTCGTGCGCGCGGGCGACGGCGGCCTTGATGCGCCCCGCCAGCTCGTCCGGCGGCGTCCCCGCCGCGAGTCTGGTGCTGATCTCCTGAACGAGGACGACCTGCTCCCGGCCGTCCGCGGTCGTCGTGCCGTCGAGCACGAACGCGGCGCCGACCAGCGTGGCGGGATCGGCCGCCTGCGCGGTCTCCTCGATGTCGTGGGCGTGGATGTTGCGCCCGTTGACGATGATCAGGTCCTTGCTGCGGCCGGTGACGAACAGCTCGCCGCCGTCCACGAACCCGAGGTCGCCGGTGCGCAGGAACGGGCCCTCGCCGCCCGCCGTGTACGCCCGGAACGTCGCGCGCGTCTCGGCCGGGCTGTGCCAGTAACCCGCGGCGACGCTGCCGCCGCGCACCCAGATCTCGCCCGCGCGCCCGTCCGGCAGCGGCTCCAGGCTGTCGGGATCGACGACGCGGACGTCCAGGGTGACCGGCCGGCCGCTGCTCACCAGCCGCCGCACCGACCCCTCCCCGGCGACCCCGTCGCCGGCGGTGCCCTCGTCGCCGCCGGTGCCCTCGTCCCGCTCCACCGGCACGGCGCGGTCGCGGGTCAGGGCGGCGGCGTCGAAGTCGCGGATCACCGGGCCCGAGCCCCACGGCGCGGCGCTGATGAGCAGCGTCGCCTCCGCCATGCCGTAGCACGGCATCCACATCCGCGGTTCGAACCCGGCGGGCGCGAACCGCTCGTTCCACCTCTCCAGCGTCGCCGCGCGGACGGGTTCGGCGCCGTTCTTGACCGTCTGCAAGGACGACAGGTCCAGCGCCTCCAGCTGCCGGTCGGTGACGCGGCGCAGCGTCAGCTCGTACCCGAAGTTGGGCGCGACGATGATCGTCGCGCGGTGCCGGGTGACGAGCTCCAGCCACAGCACGGGCCGCTTGATGAAGGTGATCGGCGACGTCAGCACGTAGCGCATGCCGAGGTACAGCGGCTCCAGGAACTGGCCGACCAGCCCCATGTCGTGGAAGTGCGGCACCCACCCGACGCCGATCGCCTCCGGCGACCCCTGGATGCGGCGCCTGATCTCCTCGGCGTTGTACACCAGGTTCCCGTGGGTGACCATCACGCCCTTCGGCTCGCTCGTCGAACCGGACGTGTACTGCAGGAAGGCGAGCGTGTCCGGGCCGAACTCCGGCATCGTCCAGGAGCCCGCGTCCGCGAACCCGCCCTCGTCCGCACCGGCCTCGGTGTCCAGGCACTGCACCTTCCCGGCGAGCCCCGCCTCCTTCAGCCACCCCTCGATCGACTCCAGGTGGGCGCCGTCGGTGAGGATCCAGGAGATGTCGGCGTCGGCGATGATCCGGCGGGTGCGGTCGAAGCGCCCGGCGTCCAGCACCGGAAGCGGCGCCGGGACGGCCACGACCCGCGCGTACAGGCACCCGACGAACGCCGCGATGAACTCCAGGCCCTCCGGATACAGCAGCAGGACGGCCCGGTCCCGCAGCCCGCGCGCCTCCAGGCGGCGGGCCAGCGACCTGGCCCGCCGGTCGAGCTCGGCGAAGCCGAGGATGTCCTCCTTGTAGGAGCGTCCGGGCCCGGCCTCCTCGGTGACGAAGGTGAAGTGCCGGCGGTCTCCGTGCGTCCGCACGTTCTCCCGGAAGTGGGAGACGAAGTCGGTGTGCATCTTCCCGTCCATCCGCCGTCACGCGTCCTCGGCCAGCGCCGACAGCGTGAACCAGCGGTGTTCGCCGGAGTCGCGGAACACGGCCTCCTCGAACGCCGGGAGGAAGTCCTCCGACAGGACGGTGTCGGGATGGACGCGCTGCAGCAGCCGTTGCAGGCACAGCACGAGCCACTCCCCGTCGGCGAACGCGCCGCCGAACTCGCGGTGGTTGTGCAGCCACGTGAGCATGCACGAGGACATCGCGTGCAGTTCGCAGTACCGGCGCGCCCGCATCAGCGCCGCGACCGACGTGGTGTCGCCCTCGTTCTCGCGGACTCCCTGGTCGACCTTGGCGCGCAGCGTGCCGATGCTCGACACCAGGTCCTTCAGCTCGGCCGCGACGCCGGGCGCCGCGTGCGCGTTCGCCGCCGCCAGCACCTCCTCGGCGATCGCCTCGAACCGCTGCCCGACCTCGTCGCGGCCCTCGTTGGTGAGCTGGAGGCGCCGCCCGTCCGGCTCCCAGGTCGGCGGGGTCCGCGTCCAGGAGAACAGGTCGGCGAGAAGCTCCTCCTCGCCGCCGGTCTCCTCCGGCGGGCGGGCCAGGAACGGCAGCTGCGCCGCGACGTTGGCGAGGTTGACGTGCGTGGTCCCCTCGAAGACGCTCGCGATCGCGTGGTCGCGCTGCAGCTTCTGGAACACCCCGTGCGCGACGCCCTCGCGCAGGTAGCCGCGCGCCGCCAGGACCGTTCCCATGCTCGCGACGACCTCCTCCCCCTGCACCGGGACGAAGTACTTCGCCATCGACGACCACAGGCTCAGCCGGCCGGGCGCGACCGTCAGGGCCCGCGCCACCGGGACCGCGAAGCACTCGGCGATCAGCAGGTCCAGGTGCGCCTTGAGCAGATGGTCGCGGATCACCGGTATCCGGTAGATGTCCGCGCCGTACAGGGTGCGGCGGTGCGCGTACTCCGTCGCGATCCGCACCACCGCGTCCATCGTCCCGACCGACAGCGCCGCGATCGCCGTCCGGGTGATCTGCAGGGTCTTCAGGGTCTGGACGAGCCCGGCGCCGCGCCGCCCGATCACGCAGTCCGCCGGCAGCCGCGCCCCGTGGAACTCCACGCCGCTGAGGTCGTGGCCGCGCAGCCCGACCGTCCGCACCGGCGGCAGCGTCGACCACGTGTCCGGATCGAGGGCCCGCTTGTCGATCAGAAGCAGCGAGAAGTCGCGCGTCCCGGTCTTGGCGTAGGCCGTGACGAACCGGCCGCGGGTCGCGTTCCCGACCGGCCACTTCGTCCCGGTCAGCACCAGCTCGTCGCCCTTGCTCACCGCCTCGGACTCGCTCGCCATCACGTCGCTGCCGTGGTCGGCCTCCGACACCCCGAAGCACGCCAGGTCGCCGTTCAGCACGCCGTCCGCGACCATCCGGCGCTGCCGCTCGCTCCCCCACAGCCACACCGGGTTCACCGCCAGCAGGCCCGACCCGTACATCACCGCGACCGTGACGCTGCGCCGCGAGATGCCGCGGGTGACGAAGAACAACTCCTCCAACGTCGACAGGCGCCCGCCCAATCCGGCCGGCACCAGGTACTTCGGGAAACCCCATGCCCTGACGGCGTCGACCGCGCCGGCCGGCAGCTCGTCGCGCTCCTCGGCCTCGACGATCGCCTTGTAGGAGAACGGCCCGGCCTCGTCGTCCATGGGATCGCCGAGAAAGCCGTCCAGGTCGGCTGCGATGCCGTGCGCCGGTGACAGGCCGGCGCGTGCGGGGACCATTCCGCTGTCCATCTTCCACTCCCTTTGGCTGGACGTATCGCGGCGCCGCGCACCCTCACCGGCGGGCGGCGCCGTCGGGTCAGTGCCTCCCGAGGGGGGCGGCGGCCCCCCGCATCCCCCGGACCGGGCTCACGGGGTCGCCTCCCGCTCCTCCATCCGCCGGCCGACGGCGCGGGCCAGCGTCATCGCGGCGGGCAGCGGGCGGACCATGACCGTCAGCCCGGTCACCAGCCCGGTCTCCCCGAACCTGAGCAGGTCGAGGCCCTGCACGGCCTTGCCCATCACCCGCGCGCTGAACACCAGCGCCTGCGAGGGCGGCCGCGCGGGCCCGCCCGCCCCTTCCGGGCCGACGAGCTCGTCGGTGTAGCGGAAGTCCTCGAAGACCTCCAGCAGCACGCCCAGCAGCGCGGCGACCGGATCACGGCCGTGGTAGGGCTTCACCATCACCGGGCTGAGGAACTCGATGCCGGGGTCCAGGGACCGCGTGATCGCGGCGAGGTCCTTGGCCTCCACCGCCGCACGGAACGTTCCGGGGACCGTCATCTTCGCCGCTTCCTTCACTGCACCCGCCTTCCATGTGCCGGCGCCTCGCGGTTCGGCGTCCGCGACCGGACGGCGCCCGGCATGCCGAGGGCGCCACCACCCTCTGCGGGGGCGGCGGCCCGGGCGAGGTCGCCCGCCCAGGCCAGGTAGCCGGCGGCGGACGGGTGGAAGCCGTCGGCGGCGAACATCGAAGGGTCGTGCGCGATGGCCTCGTCCATGGGGACGTGGACGGCGCCGGCGGCGTGCGCCGCCTCGCGCATGACCCGGTCCATGGCGCGGGCGCGGGCGCCGAGCACCGTCCGCAGCGGGCGCGGCAGCGCCGGGAACCGGTGCACCGGCGGCATCCCCGCGACCAGCACCGCCGCGTCCCCGTACCCGCCGCGCAGCACCGCGACGAGGCCGGCGACGTCGTCCGCCCAGCGGCCGAGCGACCGGCGCCTGATCAGGTCGTTGATCCCCACGGTCGCCACCACCAGGTCGGCGGCCCCGTGACCGCCCGCGCGGCGGCGGGCGAGCCGGGCGACCCGGCGCGCGGTCGCGCCGTTCTCCCCGGCGACGGACCAGGCCACGGCGCGACCCAGCCGCGCCGCCAGCGCCTCGGCGAGGAAGCCGGGCAGCGCCCGGGCGTGCTCGGCGGCGCCGACGCCGACGGCGGTGGACTCGCCGACCACCACCAGCCGGCAGGCCGGCGCCGCACCGTGCCAGGGGCCGGGCACCAGGCCGCGCTCGGCGCCGGACGCGGGCTCCAGCCGGGGCGTGCGGCGCACGGTCCGCCACGCCTGGACGGCCAGCACCGGCGCGAGCGGCACCAGCGCCAGGGACTGCGGGACATGGGCGGGCGATAATGGTCTCTTCATCGTCATCCCGACTCTTGGACTGCCCCCGAGACTGCCCTCGATCCTCAGATCGCGCGCTCGCCGAGCAGGCCGGCGGCGAGGTGCCCCATCACCTCCGCGACATAATCGTGCCCGGCCGGGCTCAGGTGGATTCCGTCGGTGCTCCACATCGCGGGGTCGGCAATTTTCGTCACTGTTTCCCGGGGCGGGAACGCCATTCCGAAGTCGCGCGCTGCACGCTCCAGTTCGGCATTGAAGACGGCGATGCGCTGCAGCACGCGCTTCTTGCGGAACTGCGAGATGAGGGACCGTTCGAGCAGCGGCGGGCGGGGCACCGGAATCGCCAGCGCCACCGCCCCGGCGCCGCGCGCCCAGCCGTACACCTCGTCCAGCCGGGCGCCCGCCGCGGGCCGCTCGAACCCGTTCAGCGCGTCGTTCATGCCGCAGCCGAGCATCACCAGCCGGGGCCGCGCCGCACGGACGGCGGGCAGCTGGTCGCGCACCACGTCCTCGATGGTGGCGCCCGGGTCGGAGACGTTCAGCACGTCGCCGGGGGGCACGCCGAGGCGGCGGGCGAGCCGGCCGGCCCAGCCGAGCCAGCCGCCCGCCGGGTCGGGGTCGTCCCGGCCCTCGGCCACGCTGTCGCCGAGCACCACCATCGCGGCGCCCGCGGCCGGCGGGCCGGCCATCACGCGACGAGGTCGAGGAGGTAGTCGGTGAGGGCGGCGACCGTCTCGCGGCGCCGCGCCTCGGCCACGTCCACCTCGACCTGCAGGTGGTCCTCGATGTCGCTGATGATGCTGATGGCGTACACCGAATCGACCCCGTAGCGGGCGAGTTCCACCGCTGGATCGATGTTTTCCACCGGCCTGTCGAGGTAGAAGGCTATCCGGTCAAGAAGCCACATCTGGAGCTCTTCGTGGGAAATTGTCTGCGATCCGCTCACCGCACTCCCCTTTTTGTCAGAGGATCTTGTGGACCAAACCCCGATGGCGCTCCAAGCTTGAGCACATGGCACGGTACACACATATGTACGGCATGTCACATAGCTGCCGTGAACTATCGGACACGAGCATGTCACTTTTCCGTAAATTAAGTCAGCCAGCCGGTAAAACGGAACCTTGATACCGGGGGGTAACAAGTTCCGTAAGGGGCCCATGACACCGGCGTCATACGGGGGCCGCCACGGCCGCCCCACCGGGCCGCCCGTCCCCCGCCCGCCGCCTCACGGCACGCCACCTGCACCGTTCCCCATGACCGCGCGGCCGCCACGGCGCCGCGCCGCGTCCCAGGCGGGCACGTTCCATGAGAATTTCGGACAACCGCCCTAGTGATCAGTGATCGGACGAAACGGGAATGATCTCCGTATCGTTCGCAGGACCGGTCAACAATGAACCGACGCGGTTGGGCTCGGTCCGGCGCTCCAACCGCTCGCGGACCGCCTCCGCGCGCTGCTTGCGCCAGCGGTGCGCCGCCGTCCGGCGGAACCGCGCGAGGTGCGCCGCGTCCGGGCGCCCCCGGCCCGACAGCGCGTACCCGTGCCGCTGGAGGCGGCCCGCCAGGACGTGCTCGACCAGATCGGCCTCCCAGCCCTGCATCCGCTCCGCCCAGGCGCCGACGTTCCGCGAGTTGACGGCCTCGTGCGTCCGCAGGTGCCACGTGCGCTCGAGCGGGACCGTCCGGCGCGCGTGGTGGTGCGGCTCGGCCATCGCCTCGTCGTACTCCTCACCGAGGAACCGGCAGAGGGCGGCCAGGGTCCGCTCCGGGTCGTCGACGAGGTCCTCGTAGCGCATCTCGTGATAAGTGCTGGGGCCAAGCCGCCGGGCGAGCCGGGTTCCGGTGTCGACCGCCTCGCGCCAGGTGAGCGCGGCCGAGTGGACGTCCCCGTCGTACCAGGGCATCCGGGCGAGCGAGCTGACCGCGTCGCGCCCGTCCCGGATCAGGTGGACGAACTGCGCGTCCGGGAACATCCGCAGCAGCATCGGCACCTTGCGGAAGTAACTCGGCCGCTTGTCGCCCACCGCGGCCTGCCGTGCTCGCGCGCGTAGCGGCGGAACACGGCCGCCAGCGCCGAGCCGAGCGTCGGCGGGGCCTGCACGATGTCGTCGACCACCGCGCCGGCGTCCAGCCCGAGGACCGCGAACTTCGTCCCCTCGGCCGCGGTGATCCACTCGCCGAGGGTCCGCCGGTTCTCCGCCCGCCGCAGGTCGCCGAAGCCGTGCCGCCGCGCGTAGGCGACGTGCACGAACCTGGTCTCGGACGGCACCGCCAGGCGCCGGTGCGAGTGCAGCATCTGCTGCAGCAGCGTCGTGCCGGAGCGCGGGCAGCCGAGGACGAAGACGGGCCGGTGGAGCTGGATGGTCATGGCGGGTGAAAGTACGGCCGCCATCTGAAGCCAGCCTCAGCCGAACCTCACGGTTCGCTGAAAGTGCCGGGCCGGTCGCCATGCGCAATGGATGCGTCAATACCTACGCACTCGGGTCCGGCGTCGCAACAAGCGACTTCCCTGCCCCCGGAAACTGCGGTAAAGTAACCCTCGGTGTGCCGGGAAGTCTGGTCGGCGAGACAGGATACGTCTCCGATCAGGAGGGTTATATGACTCCCCGGCACTTTTCTATGGCACCGCCTCCGGCGCCGCGACGACCACCGAGCGGCCCGCGGCTCCGCGCCGGCCTGACCGCCGCGACCTGGGCGGACTCCTTTCCGGACACATGACGGGCCGCATTCGGCGAGCCCGCCGAATGCGGAAGCGCATTTCCTTTCCTCACCGGTGACCGCATTCGGGCGGCCGGGCCGTTAATGACGCCTCCAGGCGGGAGCGTGCACGCGAATGGATGAATTCGTCGACACCGCGCTCGCCTTCCCGACGGCGCTTTTCAGCTTCTCTCTGGTGGTGGTCGCCGCGTACTGGACGCTCGTCCTGCTCGGCGGCCTGGGGCACTTCCACGCCGGCACCGATGGCCATACGGGGGCCGGTGCCGGCGCGGGAGGCCACGCCCACGGGGGCGGCGTGCCCGCCACCGTCACGCTGTCGCTGCTCATCGCCCTGGCCTGGCCAAGCTCCGGCACGTCCAGCGGCTCGAGGCCCTCATCGACGACCACTACCGGGCCGAAGCGCGGACTCTCACCACCGGCGCCGAGGCCAACCTGCTGAAACTCGCCGAACTCCGCGGCGTCGTCGCCGCGATCGGCACGGCCCTCCGCACGCGCTGAACCCCCTACGCCACCGGCGGGCCGAGGGCTCACACGGCGAGGTCCGCGACGCGCCGCCGCAGCGCCGCGTGGACGTCCCGGGGGCTGGTCGGCCAGATCCGCACGGCGCCGTCCTCGCAGCCGCTGACCAGCCGGTCCCCGTCGGGGCTGAACGCCACCGCCCAGACCGCCCCGGGATGCGGGTAGGCGACCAGAAGGTCGGCTCCGTCCGCGAAGTTCCACAGCCGGACGGCCCCGTCGCGGCTGCCCGTGGCGAGATGGGTGCGGGCCGGGCTGAACCGCGCCGCGTGGGACTCGCCGGTGGCCAGCTTGCCGATCATCCGCTCGTCGTGGACGTCCCACAGGCGGGCGGTCCCGTCGCCGCTCGACGTCAGCACGAACCGTCCGCTGCGGCTCCAGTCGACCGCGTGCAGCGGCGCGGTGTGCGCGGACAGCCGGGCCGGTTCGCCGTCCGAACCGGGGCGCCACAGGCGTGCGTCCGTCTGCCAGTCGGCCACCGCGACCTGCTCTCCGGTCGGGCTCCACGCCGCGTCCTCGACGAGCTCCCCTCCCGCGAGGCGGGCACGCTCCCGCAGGTCGTCGGTCGACCACACGACCGCGGAGCCGTCGTGGGACGTGGACACCAGCAGCTGCCCGTCCGGACTCCACCGCACCGCCGTGACCCGGTCGCGGTGCCCCTGCACGGACACCTCCAGCGCGAGCGTGCCGGCGTCGCGAATGGCGACCGTGCCGTCCATGCCGCCGACGGCCAGGGCGCGGCCGCTCGGGCTCCAGGCGACGGCGGCGGCGTCGGACAGCAGCTCGACCGGGTCGTCCTCGCCGGCGGCCGCCCAGATCCGCACCAGGCCGTCCTGCCCGGCGGAGGCGATGCGGCGCCCGCCGGGCTCCCAGGCGACGTCGAGCACGCGGCCGCCGTGCCGGCCGGCGACCACCGGGACGAAGCCCCCGTCGACGCCGGTGACGCGGGCGGTGGCGTCCTCGCTGCCGGACAGCAGCAGCCGGCCGTCGGGGCTCCACGCCACGCCCGACGCCCAGCCGACGTGCCCGGGGAGCGTGTCGACGGTCTGCCCGAGATCGAAGTCGAGGATCCGTACCCTGCCGTCCTCCCCGCACACGGCCGCGCGCCGCCCGGCCGGCGACCAGGCCACCCCGTAGAGCGGCGTGGCCGAGACCGGCCAGCGGCGCGTCAGCGCGAACCGTTCGGCGTCCCACAGGCAGACGCCGCCGTCCTCACCGGCGGTGAGGATCTCCGATCCGTCACGGCTCCAGGCGACCGCGGGCACCGGCCCGTCATGCGCCCGCAGCGTCGAGACGCGCTCGCCCCCGGCCACCTCCCAGACCGCGGCCGTGTGGTCGTAGCTGCCGGTGCAGACCCGGTCGCCGGCCGGGTGCCACTCGGCCGAGCGCACCCAGTCGCCATGGCCTTCCAGCACGCGGACCGTCGCGCCGGAGGCGGCGTCCCAGATCCGGACGGTGCGGTCCGGGCTGCCGGTCGCCACCAGCCGGCCGTCGGGGCTCCACCGCACCGACGACACCCACTCGGTATGGCCGCGCAGCGTGCCGAGCGCCCGCCTGCCCTCGACGTCCCAGACCCGGGCGGTCCCGTCCCATCCGCCGCTGACCAGCCGCGCGCCGGAGCCGTCGAAGTCGAGGGAGGTGACGGCGTCCTGGCCGGCCTCGATCACCGCCAGCAGCCGCCCCCGGACGGCGTCCCACAGCCGGATCGTCCGGTCGTAGCCCGCGGTGGCGGCGCGCCGCCCGTCGGGATGCCAGGCCACCGCCGAGAGCCGGTCGGAATGCCCCCGCAGGATCCGGCGGATCTTCGCCTCGCTGAACACCCTGAACATGGCGCGCTGCACGAGCGGGATGTCCCCGCCGTCGTCCGCGGCCTGCAACGCCAGCTCCAGCGCCGTCTCCGGCGCGGCCTCGAGTTCGAAGACGGCCTGCCCGGCGCGCGCGAGGGTCCGGTCGGACTGCTCGCGGGCCGCCGCGGTGTCCTGCGCGACCCGGCTCGAGGTCAGGAACACGTCCTCCAGGCGGCTCAGCAGCCCGTGGTTGCGGGTCGCCCAGTCGCCCGCCGCGGCCAGCCGGAGCCCCCGGTACAGGTAGCTGTCCTCGCGCCCGTGGTCGTCCCACTCCTGCGCGGCCTCGGTGAGCAGCCGGTGCGTCCGCAGGTCCGCCGCGTCCTGCTGGAGCCAGTCGGCGAGCGTCGCCCAGTTGTCGATCAGGGCCTCGTGCACGATCTCCACGGAGCCGCGGTCGGCGGCGACCAGCCGGGCGTCGCGGTGCGACAGCCTGAGGAGCACCTGCTCGACCTCCCGCGCGTCGGCGGCCACGAGGTCGAGTTCGTGCCGGGCGACGCGCCGCCGCGTGTAGGTGCCGTCGCGGACCGCGACGAGCCGGAGGAACATGAGCCGGGCGAGTTCCCGCTGCCGGTCGTCCAGCGCGGCGTAGGTGTCGTCGGCGAGCCGGTTCAGCGCTCCGCCGATCCCGCCGACGGCGTCGTAGTCGGCATGGGTGAGCCAGACGCCGCGGCGGCGGCGCCACAGCGCCGCGAGCGCGGTCTGCAGCAGCGGGAGCGCGCCGGGACGCCCGCGCATCTCCGCCAGCACGCGGTCGACTAGGCCGCGCTCGAACAGCGCGCCCACGTGCTGCGCCGGCATGAGCATCGCCTCGCGCAGCGACGGCTCGTCCAGCGGCCCGAGCAGCAGCTGGCCCGCCGCGAGCAGCTCGCGCAGCTCGGCGAAGGCCAGGCAGTGCTGGACGAAGTCGGCGCGCAGCGTGACGACCACCCGGATCTCGCCGGCGAGGACCTCGGCCGCCCGGTGCAGGCTCTGGACGAAGCGCAGCTGCGGGTCGACGTCCCCGCGGTGCCTCGGCTTGAGGGTGAACAGCTCCTCGAACTGGTCGACGATGAGCAGCAGCCGGTCGGTCCGGTCGTCTCCGGCGACGAGGTCGTGGACGAGCTTGGCGAGCTCGTCCGGGTCGCTCAGCATCCGCCGTTCGAACTCGGCGGCGGTTTCGGCGGCGGTGCCCGCTGCCCCCGCGCCCATGAGTTCGGCGAGACGGGCGGCCACCGCGCGCACCGGCCACGGTCCGGGCACGATGGCGGCCACCCGCGTCCGCGGCCCCGCCTCGGGCACCAGCCCCGCCATCACCAGCGACGACTTGCCGGAGCCGGAGGCGCCGACGACCGCGGTGAACGGCGAGCGCCGCACCTGCTCGACGAGCGCCGCGGTCTCCTCCGAACGGCCGAAGAACAGCGGCGCCTCGCCGGCGGTGAAGGCCCGCAGGCTCGGGAACGGCGCGGGCTCGTCGGGCAGGGCCGCCCGCGGCCGCGGTGGGGCGAAGCCCTCGACGGTGGAGACCAGCTCGGTGGCCGTGGCCGGCTCGGCCGGCCCGGCGCGCAGGTCGACGGCGAGTCGCCGCGACAGGAACGCGGGCAGCAGCCCGGCTGAGGCACCGGGCAGCAGGACCGGTACGACGCGCAGGTTGCTGCGCCGGCGGGTGGCGTACTCGACGGCGGCCTGGATGCCGGCGGCCCGCCGGGAGGTGACGCCGGCCGGTCCGACGAGCACGGCGACCGTCTCCGTCCGGTCCAGCGCGGCCCCGATCGGGTCGGAGGCGGCCGTGTCGCCGGCCACCGGGTCGGCGGCCGGCGCGTCGTCCAGCGGCCTGATGCTGTGCCGCATCAGCATCCGCGCCACCAGTTCGGCGGAGGCGTCGTCGCCGTCCTCGTAGGAGAGGAAGACCGTCCGCGACGGCGGGGGCGGCGACCGCTGCGCGGTCCACGCGTCGAGGGGCTCGCCGAGGACGTCGACGAGCAGTTCGGCCTTCGCCGGAAGGCCCGTCAGCTCCCGCAACCGGTCGAGCCGCTCCAGATCGAGCGCCGCGAGCCAGCCGTCGACCCGGGTCGCGGTGAGCACCCCGAGGCCGTCGGAGCGGTGGTGGCGGGAGATCAGCCCGATGAGGACGCCGCGGGCGAACACGGCGGCTCCGGACATGCCCTCCCAGGGGGAGGCGTCCGGGTCCGGGTCGCGCTCCGGCGGGTCGACCCGGATCTCCAGGGTGCCCTCGCGCCGATGCGACAGCGCCGCGATGGTGCCCCGGACGTGGCTCGAATCGCGGAACCAGCCGCCGGCGCCGTATCGCAGCTTGTATCTCGGGAAGCCGACGGCGGAGCAGGACAGCACGGTGTCGATGTCGTCGACCCAGCCGAAGCGGACCGGGTCCGGCGGCCCCGCGGACGGGTCCGCCGGCGGCCAGTGCCCTTCGAGGACCGCGACGTCGACGCCCTCGTCGGACCAGGCGACCGCCGCCGCGCCGCCCACCTCGTCGTCCCGGTCGGGGTCGAAGAGGACCTCCACCCGTGCGGCACCGGCGACGACGTGGGCGGCGGTGAGGACCACCGTCTCCGATATCCGGTACCCGGACCCGCGCCGCCCGGACCCGTCCTCCAGCTTCACGATGACCACGGCCGCCCGGTGCGGGTCGAGCCGGTGCCCGGGAGCCCGCTCCGCCCGCCGGCCCGTCGGGGCCATGCCGCTACCGCTCGTCCGCGCGTTCCCGGCCGGAGACGTACGGCGGGGCGGCGGAGCCGGCCACCCGCGGGGTGAGCGAGAGCTTGATCCGCTGCAGCGAGGTCGAGGCCAGCCGTCCGTCGGTCTCCAGGTCGACGACCCAGAACCGGACCTTGGCCTTCGCCCCGCCGCCCTTCTCCACGCCGACGCTGACCTCCAGCTCGATCGGGCCGAGCTCGAACTGCAGCCCCTCGCCGGGCGCGGCCGACATCGCCTCGTCGAGCTCCGAGCGCAGGTCGCGGATCAGCTCTCTCAGTTCGATCATGGCGGCGTCACCTGTCGATCGAGATGCGTGGGACCGCTCATGCTAGCCGGTCGGCGTCGACGACCCGGGCCCCCGCGCCGCCGCGGCAGGCCGCGGAGCCGCGCAGGTCCCGGCGGGCCTTGACGCGCAGGAGCCAGCGGTCGGTGCCGTCGTACCGCGGCCGGAACGCCGGACGGCCGTGCACCGCGCGGTGGTTGTCGAGGAAGTACAGGTCGCCGGGACGGGCGGTGAACGGCCGCAGGACGGCGTCGAGGGCGGCGCCCAGCACGGCCAGCGCCTCCGCCGCGTCGTCCGCACCGGGCGCCGGCGCCATGTAGACCGAGTCGGCACTGAGGTAGGGCCGGTCGGCGGGGCCGTACAGCACGGGCGCGTATTCCGTCCGTCCCTCCGTCCCGGGTCGCGGCATGCCGAACAACGGCCGGCGGAGCACCTCCGCCACGGCCGGGTCGAGCACCAGGTCGTCGACGAGCCCGACGGTGGTCGGCACCTTGTCCGGATTCCGGAGGCAGACGAACGCGAGGTGGTCGGGACGGAACCGGAACCCCGCCTCCTCGGTGTGCCAGGCCAGTTCCCGGGTGCTGCTGGTGGCGCTGACGTACTCCTCGGTGCCGCGGACCGGCACGATGTGGTTGACCAGATGCCCGCCCTGCACCGTGGACAGGGCGAACGCGTCGCCGATCAGCGACGCCGCCAGGACCAGCAGCAGCTGATGGCGGTACGTCGTGTCCGATCGGCCGGACGCCCCGCGCCACGCCTCCTGCCAGTCCGGTGGGGTGGGCCCCAAGGCCTCATCGCGAACCGGCCAGCCCTCGACCGCGAACAACGGCCGCTCGCGGCTCCGGCAGGAGACGAGGAAGGTCCGCAACCGCAACGGCAGGCGATGCGCGATGGCCTCGGCCTCCCGCAGGAAGGCCGAGTCGTCCACCGCCCCGTACCGGGCGGTCACCTCCGTGAGAAGCAGGTCGATCTCTTCGACCTCGCCGTCCCGCAAAGTGAGACGGCCGGCTCCGGTCACTTCCCTCCCCGGCGAAGAAGCCCCGGCGGCACGGGCCGTGCCACGGGGAACGGGACCGGTTCTCAGCGGATCGGCGGCTGCGGAGGCGGCGGAGGCGGAGGCGGCGGCGGGGTGGGCCGCGGAGTCGTCGGAGAGGGAGGCGCCGGCCGCGGAGGAAACCCCATCGTCCCTCCCCGCGTCGGCGCATCCGGCCCTGCGGTCCCCGTGGGCGTCCCGGGGGACGTCTCGTCGCTCGGCATCGCGCGTTCTCCCTGCTCGGTCCCGTCGGCCCTGAATGGTCCTCGCGCTCCTCCAAATCGGAGTCGCGTAGCCGCCCTATCGTGTGCGCGCCCAGCCGTAACGTCAATGATGCGGCCAGATGCGGTTCTCGTTCCGGTCCGCACCGGGAGTCGCCGAGTTCCCAGAACGCCGCATATTTAACTCGCGTTTCACACGGGGGCCGGCGGACGGCGGTGCCGGTGCTCTGGCACGAAGAAAGGCGCGCCCGAGATCCGGGCGCGCCTTTTCCGTGGCTCAGTCCTGCTCGGACCTGGCGCGGCGCATCAGCGCCGGCATCTGCTTGACCAGGATCGCGGCCATCGCGGCCGCCACCATCCCGACCATCAGCCGGGCCGCCATGGCCCGCATGGCGCCCTGCTTGCGCATGCCCGGCTGCTGCATGTTCTGCTTCCTCATTTCAACTCCTTCCCGTTCCGGTCGTGGCGCGGTCCGTGCCGCGCGGGTCGCCGGACGACAGCGCGGCCAGCAGCCGGTCGAGACCGGCGCCGCCGAACAGGTCGGCCGGAGTATGCGGGGCCACCTGCGGCCAGTCGTACAGGACGATCGGCGCGGCGAGCACCGTGCCGCGACCGCCCGGCGGGCCCGCCAGGACCGGCCAGAGGCCGTCGCTGCGGCACACCGCCGCCGCGTCCGCCAGCTGCCCGGGCGGGTCGGACGGCGACACGAACGCGCCGCCGGACGCGTCCGCGACGAGGTGCGCGCAGAGCATCGCCGTGGCGTCCGCCTCGTCGCGGTCGGCGGCGGTGCCGGTGTTGACGACCACGGCGCGCAGCCGCACGGCGCCGGGCCCGGCCGGCTCGGCCGACAGCACGACCGTCCCGGACACCCGCTCCCACGTGCGGACGATCCAGGCCGTGCCCTCGATCGGCTCCTCCGCGAGGCCCGCGGCGATCGCGACGGGGACGCGGACGGGCGAACGCAGCAGCCGCGCCACGCTCAGCCGGCCGCTGGTGATCTCCTGCTCGCGCGCCTCCGGACGCGTCCGGTACGTGCCGGAACCGGCCCGCAGCTCCTGCACCGGGGCATCGCCGTCCATCACCTGCCGGTGCACCGCGTGCAGGAACCGCAGCGTGAACTCGACGCTCGCGTCCGGCTCCATCTCCATGAGGAATTCCGCGGAGACCGTCCAGCGGTCGCCGGACCGCTCCGCCTCGTCCTTGGAATGGACGCCGCCGATCGTCCAGCGCCGTCCCCGCCGCGCCACCGAAGCCCGGTACGGCCACAGCAGATGGCCTTCGTAAAGGACGGTCTCGGCGACCGCCCTCACGGGGTCCATGGCCCGCTCTCCTCCGGCCGCATGGCCATTTCCGCGCTCAACGCGACGTCGCGCAGGGCCGGGCCGGCGTCGTTCAGCGATTCCAGCCCGGCGACGTCGTCCAGGCGGGCCGCGGTGTCCGGCTCGTCCGTCGGGCCGTGCAGTGATTCCGCGGTGCGGAGCAATTCGTCCACGGTGTCGTCGAAGGAATTGTGCGCGCGGCGCGCCCGGTAGGCGGCCAGGCGGTCGAAGCGGTCCTCGTCCAGGCGCAGCCACCGCACGGCGCCGTAGTAGCGGTCGACGAGGCTCCGCCACCGCGCGACCGGAAGCTCGCCGGTCGCCCGGTGCCGGCACGGGATCTGCGCGGTGCGCAGCACGCCGTCCTCGCCCGGGTAGAAGACCGTCCCGTCGAAGGCGAGGTCGAGCGGGACGACGCCGCCGTTCAGGGCGCGCAGGTACTGGTCCGCGGCGGCCTGCATGTCGTGGCCGCAGGGCAGCGCGACCGTCACCTCGGTCCCGCCGCGGAACGTCGGGACCGTCACCCCGATCCGCGCCCACACCAGCCCGCCCGGCGCCTCGGCGGACGGGCCGATCACGCAGGCCAGCCGGGCGCGTTCGGCCTCGTCATGGCGGCGCCGCGCCGTCGCGATCGTCACCGTCGTGGTGAGCAGGACGCATTGGACGGGCCCGCCGTCCGGGCGGCGCAGCCCGATGCGCAGGTTCAGCGTGGGCGCCGCCGCGAACGGCTCGGGCTCGATGCCGAGCAGTTCCAGCACCAGTTCCGGGACCGCGTTCGGGCGGGCGTCGCGCGCGTTCACGCGGACCTCGCGCCGCACTCGCCGGCTGTGGTCATGGCCTTCCCCCAAAGATCATCGACCAATTCGGCCTGCCCGCCGGGATTCGCCCGCAAACACCGCCGGAAAACCCCTTCCGGGCAATTCCATGTTCACGTAAAGCGGACACTCCGGCAGGGAAGATCCGGACGGCGCGGCCCCTGCCGCCAAGCGAACGCAACCGCCGGGAAAGCGCGCGACGAGGCCGCGACACGGGTCCGCTATCAGGCTGGTTGCCCGATATGCGAATGCCGTCGGCCCGGCCGGCGGGCGAAGATTTTCCGGAGTCATGCCGGACCCGATCCCCTGCCCCGTGGAGCCGCCTCGTCAAGATCGCCGCCGAGACAGGGCCGTCCCTCACCCACACGGCACCGGCTTCCGTAGGCGAGCACCCGGCGATCACCTCGACCACCACCGCCCCGAAGACGGGCATCCAATGCCTGCTCCCGGGACGCGCCGCCCCACACACGCGCTCACTCAACAACCCAAAAGAACAATTCGGGCACCGGCCAAGCAGGCGGCGCGGACAGATATACCCAGCTATCCCTGTCCGCGACACCCGAAACAAGTTCCCTTCCGGCATGCAATTGTCGGTCACGCCGAGTATGCTTTACCTATGCAATCAGTGACGGTCGACCTTGAGACCGCGTCCACCATGCAATTGGTGAACGCGGCCGCAGCGATCGCCACCGAACTTGCCGCTCGAGACGTCCCCGAATCGGCGGCGGCGTGCCTGGAGCTCACCGAGACTTTGGCCGCTGCCTGCGATATCCAGGAAAGCGCACTCGCCGGTTTCATTCGCCGGGTCGATGCCACGGGTGAACAGAAGCGGTGGGGATATCCCTCCACCCGGGCATGGTTGCGGTCGCGGTTGGGGATGCGGGAGAACCGCACCACCGAACGCCTCATCCTCGCCCGGCAACGCCACCGCCTCCCGAAAGTCGCCGAACGCCTCGCCGCCGGGGACCTGTCCTACGGATATGCGGCCACGGTCGCGCAGAGCGTGGCCAGGCTGGAAGACACCGACTGCGCCGAAGCCGAAACGACCCTGCTGGGGTTCGTGGATGAGGGATTCTCGGCCGCGAAGGTCGCGGTCTTCGGCCGCCGCATCCGCGACGTGATCGCCGAGCGGGACGGAACCGACACCGCATCCGGAGACGCTGAGCGCGGGTACGCCAAGTCGTGGATCACCAGTACCAGTTCCCTGGACGGCGGCCGCTACATCAAGGGCTGGCTGAACGCCGAAGACGCCGCGATCTGGGACGGCACCCTCGCCCCGCTGGCCAAGCCGGCCGGGCCCGAGGACACCCGCGACGTCGCCGAACGCACCGCCGCCGCCCTCTCCAGCGTCCTGTCCGGCGGACACAAGGCCACCAAGGTCACCGTCATCTGCGACCTGGACACCCTCACCGGCGGCAACACCCCCGCCCGCCTCACCGACGGCACCCCCATCCCCGCCGCCCAAGCCCGCCGCATCGCCCTCACAGCCGGAGTCTCACCCCTCCTGCTCGGACGCGGACACACGCCCCTGTACCTCGGTTACCGGGAACGGTTCGCCAGCGCCGCCCAACGCCAAGTCCTGGAGACGCTGTACCCGACCTGTGCAGTACGGGAATGCGAGATCCCGGGGACGTTGTGCGAGGTCGACCACGTCAACGGATGGGCCCTCGGACACTCACCCACCGACATCGACCAACTCACCCTCACCTGCGGATGGCACAACCGCTTCAAACACACCAGCCCACGTCAGATCGCCATCACCAAAGACCCCGACGGACGGTACGTCTACCGGCTGCTACCGCCAGCCGATCCCCGATCAAGATCCGGGACGATCGGCCCACCCGGAGCCGCCAACAACCGGGCCGCATAACCCGCCGCGCGGCGGCACGGCATGCTCGCCGGCGGCTGCTGACCGGCAAGTAGCAGCACGACGAGGCGGCACCCGCTAGTGCCGCAGCATCCAACGTTTGCCCCATGGCCCAGGCGTCGGCCCCACTGCTTGGATCACGCTTCTCGCGATATGAGCTGCTGAGTACGGTCCTGGGATCTCAGGAGCTTTCCACGAAGCGCGCGCCTGGCCCGGGCGTGCGGCAGACGTCTTCCGGGGCGAGGTAACTGTGCCCCGCAGCGCACTCGAGGACGAGCTTGACCGGCTCGTCGCAGGAGCTCGCATCGTCGACGGGCCGGTGCCGGACGATGACCGACGGGCCCTGCGGGTCGGCGAGGTACGTGTCGCCCCATTCCAGGAGCGCTACGAGCGTGGGCCGCAACGCCCGGCCCTGCTCGGTGAGCTCGTAGGCGAAGCGCTGCCGATCCCCGGGCTCCTGGTAGGGCACGCGGTGCATCACTCCCGCGGTCACCAAGGTCTCGAGCCGGGTCGCCAGGAGATTTCTGGCGATCCCGAGGCGGGAGTGGAACTCTCCGAACCGGCGCGCGCCGTCCAGCGCTTCACGAACGATGAGCAGCGACCAGCGCTCCCCCACCACCGAGAGGGCGCGCGCCACCGAGCAGTTCACCGGGTCGATTCGCCGCGTCTCCATGGGACGAGTGTACCCATCTGGGTTTACAAGCTGTACTTAGCCCTCGTAGGCTCCGGCCTGAGTTGAAGAACTAAACTCATTAGGGAGATCGACCATGCCCATGCTCGACGTGTACATCCCCGACGGCGCGCTCCAGCCGGACGCCGAGGCGGCGCTGCTGAACCGCATCACCGAGATCCTCGTCCGCAACGAGGGATTCGACCCCGCCGACCCGGTGAGCCGTTCCGTCTCCTGGCTCTGGCTGCACCGACCGGCCGGCATCTACGTCGGCGGAGAACCCGCGGACGCACCTCGCTACAAGGTCGTCCCGTCCGTCCCCGAGGGCCAGCTCGACGAGCAGAAGCGTGCGAGCGTCATCGCCGAGGTCACCGAGGCGATCCTCGACGCGGAGAACGGCGCCTGGCCGCGTGACGCCAGCCGGATCTGGGTATTCCCCACCGAGATCCCCGAGGGTCACTGGGGCGGCTGGGGCCGGATCAGGCCGCTCGCAACGATCCTCGCCCGACTCACCGGCGACGACACCGAGCGGGCCCGTACGCTCGCGCGTGAGCGGATCGCCGCCACCCGAGCCGAACACGCCCGCCTGCCCTGATGAGCGGCGAAAGAAGTGAGGATCGATGCGGCCGGTGACACAGTCGTTAGGATCAGCCCGATTCAGGCGACGTTGGCCCTGGCCACGACCTCGCGGAGGCGTTCGTCGGCGGCGTGCTGGTTCCGCCAGATGATGTAGCGGCGGATCATGCTGCCCTGCTCTTTGTGGGTGGCGTGGTCGGTGCCGTCCAGGGTGAAGTAGCGCAGGGCGGTGAACTGGGCCTCGATGCAGTTGAGCCAGGAGCTGTTGGTCGGCGTGTAGGCGAGTTCGACGTTGTTCGCCGCGGCCCGGTCGCCTACGCGGCTGTCCTTCTTCGTGGTCAGGTGCGGGGAGAAGTTGTCGAGCACGAACGCGATGCGGATCTCGGGCGGGTAGAGACCGCGCAGACAGCGGCAGAATTCTAGGAACCTGGTCCGGTGCTTCCTCGGCTTGATGTGGCCGTAGAGCTTGTCTTTGCCCAGGTCGTAGGCGGCGAACAGGTGTCTGCCCCGTGCCGGCGGGTGTAGGTCGCCCGTCGGCGGGGCCTCGGTTCCCGGCCAGGGTCCTTGTGCCGCCCACCGCGCTCGGCCCCCTGCCGCCCAGGGTGGGGCTGGAGGCTAAGCGGGCCGAACTCGTCCAGGCAGAAGACGCCTTCAGGCTCACCCTCCTCCGGCATCACCTCGCCGTCGGCGACCAGGAAGCCGGCCAGCTTGGCCAGGCTCCAGGTCGAGAACGGCAGGCCGTGCTCGGCCGGCTTGGACTTGGCGATCTTCTTGATCTCGCGCCGCTTGGGCAGCGTGAACGTCGAAGCCATCGGCGTTGAAGTCGTGGAGCACGTCCCGGGCCCGGTCCGCGCTGGTGAACGTCACCTCGGCGATCTTCCTAACCGGCATGCCCTGCGCGGACGGCAGCACCATCGTGTACCCGTTCTGCCACCCGGGCAGCCTGGCGACACCGTACTGATCAGGTGTTCGCCGGGTCGCCAGGTGGGTGCTGGAGGAACCATTCCACGATGCCCGGCATCCGGGGCTCGAAGGGTCCGGGGACGGAGATGTTGAGCGCACCCGTCCGCTCGCCGGTGCGGTTCTGGAAATCGTGGGGAGTGCCGCCTGGAGCCAGCACGAACGATCCCTTGGGCGCGTCGATCCAACGGTCTCCGATGAGGAAGGTCATCGTGCCGTCGAGGACGTAGAAGACGTCGTCCTCCGGATGGGTGTGGGCCCCCGGTCCCGTGGTGTGCGGCTCAAGCCACCATTCCGAGATCGAGTAGCGGTCGGCCGTCTCCGTACCGTCCGCCTTGAACACCGCGTTGATGCGCCCCATGTCGTAGTGGCGTCCCTCGCCGGGTGCGCGGTGAACGGGGATTCGCACGTCCGAGTCCGTGTTCATGCCTCGACGGTAAGCACCCAAGGCCGACCGGGTCTTGGACGAATGGGAGCCCGGCTCCACATAACCGCCAGGTCAGACGGGCTGACCGATGGGCCGGACGGTGAGGGTGTTGAGGTCGACACCCGCCGGCTGGTCGAGGGCGTAGTAGATGGCCTCGGCGATGGGCTGGGGAGACAGGGCGAAGGAAGGAGCGCCGGCGCCCTGCCAGAAGGGCGTGTCGATCATGCCGGGGTTGACGAGGGTGACACCGATGCCGCGGGCCGTGGCGTGCAGGCGCAGGTTCTCGGCGAGTCCGGTGGTGGCCCACTTGGTGGCCGAGTAGAGATTGCCGGGAGAGTTCTTCAGCCCGGCGACGCTGCCGATGAGGACCAGCCGTCCGCCGGTGGCCTCGAGGTGGGGCAGGGCGGCGTGGGCCAGCAGGGCGGGGCCGAGGACGTTGGTGAGGACCATCGGCGCCCACGACGTCGGATCGCCGGCCCCGATGGAGTCGCCGGTCATGAATCCGGCGTTGGCCACCGCTGCGTCAAGGGCACCGAAATGCTCGACGGTGCTGGTCACGACCGTCTCGGTGGCCTCCCAGTCCGCCGCGTCCGCGACAAGGCCCAGCAGCCGGTCGGGGCGGCCGGCCTCATCCAGGAAGGTCTTCAGCTTGGTCTCGTCGCGGCCGGTGACGGCCACGCGGTGGCCGCGGTCGAGCAGCAGCCGCGCGGTGTGGGCGCCGATACCGCTGGTCGCGCCGGTGATCAGTACGGTCTTGCCGGTCATGTCATGCTCCTTGAGTGTGAGTGGCGGACGGCGATGAAGGAGTGCCGCTGGACCGCCGATCCCACGAAACCGCTGCCGGCAGGGGCGAACAAGGCCGCGTTTATGGGGGGCATAAACACAACCCCCCTGGTCCGCCGGTCCATGGGTACCGTGGACGAATGGAGCCCCCGCCCGAGAGCCGCACAGACAACCGCTCGGACATCCGCGATTTCCTCGCGAGCCGACGCGCCAGGCTCGCCCCGGAGCGGGTCGGGCTGCCCACGAGCCGGCGCCGCCGGGTTCCGGGACTGCGGCGCGAGGAGGTCGCGGCCCTCGCCGGCGTGAGCACCGAGTGGTACACGCGGCTGGAGAAGGGCCACATCAGCGGCGTCTCCGAGGACGTGCTGGAAGCGGTCGCCCAGGCGTTGCTCCTCAGCGAGGACGAGCGCACCTACCTGCTCGATCTGGCCAGAGCGGCTCGCCCCGCCCGCCGGGCGCCGCGACGTCGCCGCAAGGACGTCGAGATCCCGCCCTCCGTCCAGTGGATGGTCGACTCCATGACCATGGCCCCCGCCTTCGTGCGCAACGGCCACCTGGACATCGTCGCGAGCAACGCGCTGTGCAGGGCCCTCTATTCACCGATGTTCGACAGCGCCACGACCGCCGATCGGGGCCGCGCCAATTTCCCCCGCTACTTCTTCCTCGACCCCGGCTCTGCCCATTTCTTCGTCGACTGGGAGGAAGGCGCGAAGGCCACGGTCGCCGTGCTCCGCGCCGAAGCCGGACGCGAACCGCACGACCGGGCCCTGCGCGAGCTCGTCGGCGAGTTGTCCACGCTCAGCCCCGAGTTCCGCACCATGTGGGCCAGTCACGACGTCCGAATCCACCACCAGGGCGTCAAGCGGCTGGACCTTCCCGAGGTCGGCCGCCTGGAGCTGACGTTCCGCTCCCTGAACCTGCCCCTGACCCAGGGGGCCGTGCACGACCTGACCGTCTACGCGGCCGAGCCGGGCACCCCCTCGGAGGACCGCCTCAAACTCCTCGCCAGCTGGACAGCACCTCCGACCTCGACCACGGAACCGCTCCGCTAATACCGAACCCGCCAGGGCCTCCCCCGGTGGCCCCGGCGAGCTCGAACGCGCCGTCGCTTCGCCGGGGGGCGGGGCACCGGTCCGGGGAGGCCGCGGTCCCGCTACGTCCGGGCGGCCAAGAAGGGCAGCACGACCTCCGCCATCTCGTCGGGCACCTCCTCGGCGAGGTCATGTCCGGCGTCGAAGACGTGGCCCGTGACGTCATCGGCGAACAGCCGCATCTGGGCCTCGTTCCGGTCGCCGATGAAGGCGGAGCCGCCGAGCGCCAGCACGGGGATGTCCAGCTTCTTCCGTGCGGCCTGCCGGTTCTGCTCGGCGTCGACGAGCATCGCCCGATAGATCGCGAGCATCGAGCGGACGCCTCCCGGCATGGAGTAGCAGCGCACGTACTCCTCGATCGCGTCGGCGGTGGCGCTGTCCGGGCGGCTGCGCTCATTCTTGATCATGTACGTGATCAGCTCCCGTTCGTGCCCGGCGATGAGCATCTCGGGCACGTCCGGCTGGAAGTAGAAGCCCAGGTGCCACAGGTGCATGCCGCTCGAGACGTTCTCGGGGGTGAGCGCCGTGTGGTCCTCGAAGCCGAATCCGGGGAACAGCGCCTCGACGAAGACCAGGGCGTTGACATGGTCGCGGTTCCGGGCGGCGAGCTGGTAGCCGATCACGGCTCCCCAGTCCTCTCCGATCACGCTGTAGCTCTCGTGCCCGAGATGGGCCATCAGCGCGGCGACGTCGTCGCTCATCGTCGCGGAGTCGTAGCCGTCCGCGGGATGCGCCGAGTCACCGAGACCGCGCAGGTCGGGCACGACGACGGTGTAACGCGGCGTCAGCTTGGGGACGAGGTGCCGCCAGTGGTAGCCGGTCTTCGGCACCCCGTGCAGGAGCACGACGGCCGGTCCCGACCCGGCCGTCCGGTAGTGCAGGCTCGTCCCGTTGACGGCGGCCCGGCCCGTCCGGACCGGCTCCCCCTGGTGATCAAGCATCATTTCCTCTCCCTTCATGGCGTGTTCCACATGGCCGTGGACGCGGCGCGTCCGGTGACGGCGGCCCGTGCCGACGGCGGCTCGCCGTTTTATGGATCGATCGATACAGATAACGGGCATGCGACATCAGTCGAGGGCGGTCAGGGCGACCTCCACGAGCGGTTCGAGGGCACGGGCGTCCGGGGTGACCTTCGAGGAGACCAGCAGCCCGTTGAGGAACGTGACGAGGAAGGCGGCGAGGGTCTGCGGGGCATGCCGCGCCGAGATCTCACCGCGCTCCACCGCCGCGCGGAGCAGTTCGGTGAGAGCGTCCTGGTTGGCGCCGAGCACGTCTCGAACGATGCGTCCGGTCCGCTGATCCGCGGGCAGGCGTTCCGTGGCGGCGTTGACCAGGAGGCAACCTTGGCCGCCGTGCTCGACGGCGATCCGGATCCGCTCGACCAGCAATGCGCGGACGGCCGAACGGGCGTCCGCACCCTCTTCGAGGGTCCGCAGAGCGACCGCCGCGAACGTGGAGCGATAGTGGTCCAGCGCGGCCCGATAGAGGCCGTCCTTGTCGCCGAACGCGGCATACAGGGAGCCCTGCCCGATCCCGAGATGCCGGGTCAGATCGCGCACCGAGGTCGCCTCGTACCCGCGTGCCCAGAACAGCTCCATCGCACGGCTCACCGCCGCTTCGGTGTCGAACTCCCTGGTCCTCGCCATGCGCTCACCGTACCGTATCTGGATCGCGCGTTCAAGAATCACGAAGTGACCCGACGATGGTCCATCTGGACGACCTGCTCGCCGCCGACGTCGGGCTCGACCCGGCCGTTCCTGGAGGCGATCGACGAGGCCGTCCCGCCCGTCACCGACATCGCAGGCATCAAGCACCTCACCGGCAACCCGCCCCTCTCCCCGCGAACCGCCGCCGCCCTGCTGACCCGCCACGACGGCGTCCCACGCCCACCGGTGGCCATGACCGAGGCCCGAGAAATGCGTTGAAGCTACTCTGCCGAGTACCCGCACCCAGCTGAACCGGAGGCACCACGAGCCATGCACGCGCTGACTCTCCCGTTGCCGTCCGGTGACACCTGGACCCGTGCAGACTTTGAGGCGCTGCCCGAAGACCTCCCGGTGCGCATGAGCCTGGTCCACGGAGAACTCGTCCTGAACCCACGCCGCCGACCGATCCACCAGCGCATCGCGCGGCGTTTGGCGACTCGAATCGAAGAGGCCGCTCCCGATGCATGGCAGGTCGACACCGAGGTGGACGTCCTCCTGGACGACGACGAGCTGGAGCCGGTCGAGATCGCCCCTGACATCGTCGTGTACTCCACCGACCACGACGTCTACGAGCGTCCCATCCCGGCCGATCTGATCACTCTCGTCGTTGAGGTCGTGTCGCCGTCCACCAAGCGCAAGGACCGGCGGATACAGCCGGCCCTCTACGCGGAGGCGCAGATCCGTCACTACTGGCGGGTGGAGACCGACCAGACCGCACCGGCTTTCGCCGTCTACACCTATGAGCTGGACGATGCCACCGGCGGATATGTGGCGACCGGCGTATGCCACGACCGGATCACCGCGACTTTGCCGTTCGACCTCGACATCGACCTCAAGGCCGTCCACGAACGCTGAGGGCGCTCAGCGGGTGGCGAGAGCGGAGTTCACGGCGCTACGCAGGGCCGCGCGGGTGACCAGCAGGACGGGCCCGTCCGGGTCCTTGCTGTCCCGCACCGCCACCACTCCGGCCGCGTCCGCCAACTCAACGCACTCAGCCGCGTTGGAGCCGCTGCGGGTGCTCTTGCGCCACGAGAGCCCCGCCAGCTCGATGCAGTTGCCGCCGTTCTCGCCACTGCGGGTGCTTTTACGCCACGAGAGCCCTGCCAGTTCGATGCAATTGCCGCCGTTGGATCCGCTGTAGCTGCTCTTGCGCCAGGGGGCGCTTTTCAGGGACATGCTTTCAGTGTCGAACGGGCGGACGCGGCTGTCACGGGTCCGTACTCGCGCTGCGAGGCGTCCAGCGTCCAAGAGGCACAGCAGGGCGACGGACGCCCTCATGGTGCGGCGGGCTGGCCGGGGGTAGGCGGACGGCCCGCCGCGACTCAGCATGGAGGACGGGGGATGGTTGTGGAGCGGTCAGCGAGTACTGAGGGCGGCGTTCACCGCAGTGCGCAGGGCCGCGCGAGTTACCAGCAGGACGGGCCCGGCCGGGTCCTTGCTGTCCCGCACCGCCACCACGTCCGCCACCGCTCCGGCCGCGTCCGCCAACTCGACGCAGTCACCGCCATTGGAGCCGCTGTAGGTGCTCTTGCGCCAAGAGAGCCCGGCCAACTCGACGCAGTCACCGCCGTTGGAAGCGCTGTAGCTGCTCTTGCGCCAGTGGACGCATTCCAGGGACATGCTTTCAGTGTCGGACGCGGAGGCGCGACTGTCACGGGCCCGTGCTCGCGCCGGTGGGCGTCCAGCGTCCGAAGGCGAGGTCGAGACCGTCACGGCAAGGCGACGCGATGTACTCCGTGGTGCGCGCGGGCCGTCCGAGCGTTGGGTGGACGGCCCGCTGCGACTCCGTCTTATGGGAGACCGGGGGACGGTCGCGGGGCTTCAGCGGGTCGCGAGGGCGGAGTCCACGGCGCTGCGAAGAGCCGCGCGGGTGACCAGCAGGACAGGCCCGTCCGGGTCCTTGCTGTCCCGCACCGCCACCGCATCCGCCTTGGCCTGCTATTCGTGGAGGAACTGCGCGAGTGCCGCCCGGATCTCGGGTCGGTGGCCGCCCGCGCCCAGTTCGAGGATGGCGCCCTCCACGACGGCGCTGTTCCACATGGCCGCGCTAGGCCCGGGGTGCGCCCAGCCCATGGCGGTGAAGTCGGGGCTGGTCCGCTGGATGACCAGCTTGTTGCGGGACGCGATCGCCTCGATGATCGCGGGCTCGACACGGGCCTCCAGCAGCAGGGCCCGGACGCCGCGATGGCTCAGGCATTGGTCCAGGTAGGCGTTCGCGGCGGCGAGGAGCCTGTCCCGGCCCGGCGCCATTCCCGCGATCGTCTCCTCGATCTCCGCGAACGTGCGGTCGTGGAACTCGGTGTGCAGCGCCAGCAGGAATTCCGACCGGTCGCGGAAGTGGTGGAAGAAGGTGCCCTTGGCCACGCCCGCCTCGGTCACGATGAGGTTGACGCTCATGCCGGCCAGGCCCGTCCGTTCCGCCAGGGACAGGCCCGCGGCGATGAGCTGCCTGCGGGTGGCCGCCGCGCGCTGCTGCCGGATGCCGGTGCTCACTGCGCGCTCCCGGCGGTCGCCACCGATTCCAGGAAAGGCAGGACCAGGTCCAGGAACCCGTCCGGGTCGGAGGCGAAGACCACGTGCCCGGTGTCGAGCGTCCGCAGCTCCGCGCCGGGTATCGCCTCCTGCGTCCGGCGTGCGGCGGACATGGGGAGGACGATGTCCCGCGCCCCCCATGCCAGCAGCACGGGCACGCCGAGCCGGGGCCCCTCGGCCCGCAGGTCGTAGGACGGGTCGGCAATGCTGCGCCACAGCGCGGCGGAGATGGCGGCGCCCGTCCTGCTGCGCGCCCGGTCCTGGACCTGGCGGGTGATGGCGCGGAGCCGGTCGCCGTCCGGTTTCATGTAGCGGGGAACGAGCCGGGGGAACACCGCCCGGTTGACGGCCGGGACGCCCAGGATGCGGGCCGCGAGGCGGGGGACTTTGACGAACCCGCCGGCGTTGACCAGGACGAGCCCGGCGACCCGGTCCGGGTGATCCAATGCGAGCCTGGCCGCGGCGTACCCGCCGACCGAGTTGCCCATGAACACGGCCCGGGCGAGATCGAGCTCGGCGGCGAGGTCGGCGAGAACTCCGGCCAGCAGCGGCGCGGTCACCGACCGCGGCCCGGCAGGCATCCCGGAACGTCCATGGCCCGGCCAGTCCACGGCCAGTACGCGGTGGCCGGCGTCCGCGAGCGGTCCGGCCACGGCGTCGAAGTCGGTGTGGTCGTGCAGGCTGGCGTGCAGCAGGACGACCGGCCGGCCGCTTCCCCGCTCGGTATGGAACACCCGCCCCGCTCTGGTCTGGACGAAAGGCATCGCTGATCCCCAACTCAGTGACCGACCGGTCGGTCAGCCTATTGTGCAGGCTAACCCCCCACCCGGATGAAGGCAACCCCCGCCCAGTCAGCAGAGCCCTCCAGCCCACGCCGAACCTGGCCGCGACGCGAGTCTTGGCATGGCGCCTCGCGGATCCTCTGATCTACTGATGCGGCACCCCGCAGGAATCCCGGCGAAGGGACATGCGATGGGCACAGGAGAACGATGCCCCGAGCATGCAGGCGTCCGGTCCGGTTCAGGTGGCGAGGCGTCCGCGAACCCGACCCACTACGACCGCATCGGACGTACGTACGCTCGCACCCGCCAGGCCGATCCGCGGATCGCGGAACTGATCGAGCACTCGCTCGGCGACTGCGGGGCCGTGGCCAACATCGGTGCCGGCACCGGCTCCTACGAGCCCGGACGCACCGTCACCGCCAGCGAGCCGAACAGCGCGATGATCGCCCGGCGTCCTCCGGGCACGGCGCCCGCCGTCCAGGCGGCGGCGGAGAACCTCCCGCTGGCGGACGACTCCGTCGACGCCGCGCTCGCGGTGCTCACCGCCCACCACTGGGACGACCTCGGGCGCGGCATCGCGGAGATGGCACGCGTCGCCCGGCGGCGCATCGTGATCCTCACCTGGGACCACACCGTCGTCCGGGACTTCTGGCTGCTGCGCGACTACCTGCCGGCGGCCGCCGCCACCGACGCGCAACTCGCGGTGCCGATGCACCGGTTCGGCGAATTGCTCGGCGAGGTGAGCGTCCAGCGCGTCCCCATCCCTGCGGACTGCACCGACGGTTTCGGCGCCGCCTACTGGTCCCGGCCCTATCTCGATTCCGAAGTGCAGGCAGGCATGTCCATGCTCGCTCTCACTCCGGCCCGCCTCCTGGGGCAGGGCTTCGCACGGCTCAGCAATGACCTGGCGACCGAAGAATGGAAACACCGCTACGGCGCGTTGCTCGAACGCACCGAACTCGACGTCGGCTACCGCCTCGTCACGGCCGCCCTCTGACCACCGAGTCCACGGCGCTACGCAGCACCGCACGGGTGACCAGGATGACGGGCCCGTCCGGGTCCTTGCTGTCCCGCACCGCCACCACCCCGACCGCGTCCGCCAGCTCAACGCAGTTCCCGCCGTTGGAGCCGGTGTAGCTGCTCTTGCGCCAGGCAAGCCTTGCCAACTCGACACAATCGCCGCCGTTCTCGCCACTGCGGGCGCTTTTGCGCCACGACAGCCCCGCCAGTTCAATGCAGTTGCCGCCGTTGGGTCCGCTGTAGCTGCTCTTGCGCCAGTAGTCGCTTCTCAGAGACATAGTTTCAGTGTCGGACGTCGGGGCGCAGCTGTCACGGCCCCCTTGCTCGTACTGGTGCGCCCCGCGCCCCGAGGCCGGGAGCCATACCATCACGGCGGTGTGATGCCCCCGTGACGTGCAGCGGGCCGTCCAAGCGGGGTTAGGTGGACAGCCCGCCGCAGCTCAGTCATGTGGGAGGCCAGGGGGACGGTCGTGGATCGGTCAGCGGGTCGCGAGGGCCGAGTTCACGGCGCTGCGCAGGGTCGCGCGGGTAACCAGGAGGACCGGTCCCTCCGGGTCCTTGCTGTCCCGCACCGCCACCGCCCCGGCAGCATCGGCCAACTCGACGCAGTCACCGCCGTTGGAAGCACTGCGTGTGCTCTTGCGCCACTCGGCGTTCGTCAACTCCATTTTTCTTCGGCCACCTTCCTGATCAGTTCACGCGACATCTGTTCCGTGAGTGCTTGCGAACGAAGGGCGACCAGGGTCCGGGCAACCGCGGACAAGTCTGCAGGGTCGTCGGTCGTGAGCGGCCGGATGGCTGTCTCGACATATGCGACTTCGCTACGATCCGCCATCGTCGCAACCACGAACGCGCCGGTGTTGCCGTCATGTTCGCCGCTTCCCAACACTACTTGAACCGTGATGTTGGGCAATGTGCTCACGTCGACAAGATGATCGAGTTGCTCCTTCATCGTTTCCGGCATGCCGACTGGCCGGTGAAGCGCCTGCTCGTCGATCAGGACGGTGTAGAGCGGGGGTGACGCTCCGTCGTCTCGGGGGTCCTTGAGGATCTTCTGGCGGTCGATCCGGGCATCGGCAGCCTCCTGGTTGCCGTGCAGGATCGCCAGTGCATAGGCGGGAGTCTGGACCAGTCCGGGGATCACCGAATGCTGGTAGGTGAGCAGCATCGCGGCGTCGGCCTCGATCTTGGGCCAGTCGAACCAGATCGGGACCGGGTGACCGTCCTTGTTGAGGTCCTCCCAGAGATTGATGAGCGCTCCGTTGGCCTCCAGATACTCGTCCACCGTCACGACGAACGCTCGGGTCGCGCGCTTCTTGCCGTTCTCGATCTTGCTGACCTGCGGGCCGCTGACCTGCGTGATGTGAGCGATGGTCTCCTGCTTGACGTCCTTGGCCTCGCGCAGTCGACGCATCTGCCGGCCGAAGGCGATGAGGGCGGGGGACTCGCTAGGACGACGCTGGCGACGTGGGGACATGTCTTCTGCCTCTCGAGGAAAGGTGCCCGTCCTCCATCGGATCTTCCGTTGTCTGCCGCCTTTGGGGGGCAACAACATTTTAAGCAGAAAGTAGCTCACTGTGTGAAGCAGAGCACACACAGTGAGGAGAAGGATCATGGGTGAGGCGGCGGGGCGGCAGAACGAGATGGTGGTGAAGCAGGACCTGGCGGTCGTGGCGGAGGTGCGGCGGTTCGTGCGGCTGGTCACCGGTCAGTGGGGCATGGACGACTTCGTGCCGTGCCTGGTGGCCAGCGAACTGGTCACCAACGCGCTGCGGTACGCCTCCGCGGCCGACGACGATGTGACGTTCCGGATCGGGCGGGCCGAGGACGGCGCGCTGTGGATGGAGGTGCAGGACGCGACGTGCGACCTGCCGTGCGTCCAGCGGGCCGACACGATCAGCGAGGCCGGGCGGGGGCTGTTCATCGTCGATCAGTTCTGCCGCTGCTGGGGTGTGCGGCCGGTCGCCGGGGGCGCGGGCAAGGTCGTCTTCGCGGTTCTCGACCCGTCCTGACGGCGGCGGGCGCGCCGCATTCGTCACGTCGGCGACGGCCGCGGGAAATCGAAAGATCATCTGGGCTTCGGCGGGGCGGCCGAGCATTCAGGGGTTTCCCCGATCGGTGAGGATGGCCATGTGCCTTGATGGACGATGCGAGCGGCACGCCGCCGCGCTCCCGGCCGACGACGGCGCGCACACCCTGGACCGGCGGCGGCTGCTGATGGCGGCCGCGACCGGAGCGGCGCTGACGCTCGTCCCCGTCTCGTTCCCCCGGGCGCGCGCCGCCACCGGACCCGAAGCCGCGCCCGGCGGCAGCGGCGAGGAGGTCAGCCGCACCGTCACCGGGCACCTGGCGACCGGCGCCGCCGACTTCGTGTACCTGCCCGTCGAGGTGCCGAAGGGCGTGCAGAAGATCGCCGTCGAGTACTCCTACGACAAGCCGGCCGTCCCGGCGGGCACGCCCGGCAACTCCTGCGACATCGGGATCTTCGACCAGCGCGGTGTCAAGCTGGGCGGGAAGGGCTTCCGCGGCTGGTCCGGCGGCTTCCGCACTTCGTTCGAGATCAGCGCGGCGGAGGCCACACCCGGCTACCTGCCCGGCCCGATCGGAGCCGGGACCTGGAACATCGTCCTCGGCCCGTACCAGGTCGCGCCGCAGGGCATGGACTACCAGGTCAAGATCACCTTGACGTACGGCAGGAACGGCGCGCCCTTCGTACCGAAGTACCCGCCCGCGAAGGCGAAGGGGCGGGGGCGCGCCTGGTACCGGGGCGACGGCCACCTGCACACCGTCCACTCCGACGGCCGGCGGCTCCCGTCCGAGGTGGCGGCGGGGGCGCGGGCGGCCGGGCTCGACTTCATGGTCTCCACCGACCACAACACCTCCTCGTCCCACGGCGTCTGGGGCGAGTTCGCCGGGGACGACCTGCTGATCATCACCGGCGAGGAGGTCACCACCCGCAACGGCCACTGGCTGGCGCTCGGCCTGCCCGCCGGCGAGTGGGTCGACTGGCGGTACCGCGCCCGGGACGACGGCTTCGCCCGGTTCGCCCGCCAGGTGCGCCGCTCCGGTGGAGCCGTCGTGCCCGCCCACCCGTACTGCCCCTATGTCGCCTGCCAGTGGAAGTTCGGCTACGACGAGGCCGACGCGGTCGAGGTGTGGAACGGCCCGTGGACCTATGACGACGAGTCCGCGGTCGACACCTGGGACGCCAGGCTCGGGGAGGCGGTGCGCGCGGGGAAGGGCTGGCTGCCCGCGATGGGCAACAGCGACGCGCACAGCGAACCGCAGGTCATCGGGCTGCCGCACACGGTGGTGCACGCCGACGAGCTGAGCACCGGCGCCGTCCTGGCCGGGATCCGCGCCGGGCGCAGCTGGATCGCCGAGTCGTCGTCGGTGGACCTGACCTTCACCGCGACCGCCGGAGGGCGGGAGGCGGGCATCGCGGACACGCTCACCGCGAAGGCCGATGCCCCCGTCGACGTGCGGCTGGAGGTGTCCGGCGTGCCGAACGGCACCGTCCGGTTCATCACCGACGAGGGCCAGATGCACCAGGAGTCGCTTCCGGCCTCCGGGAAGGGCACCGTGGTGTGGCGGACGACGACGTCGCTCGCGGCGTACGTGCGGGCGGAGGTCCGCCACCCGATGGCCGACGGGAGCCCCGGCAAGGGCAACACGATGGGACCGGCGCTGGTCTGGGGCCCGATGGCCGCGCTCACCAACCCGATCTTCCTCAAGCACGCCTGAAGAGGCCGAAGGCGCCGGGGGTTCCGGTCCGGCCGGAACCCCCGGGCCGCGGTCACTTGATCAGCGGGTCGCGGGGGAGGCGGAGGATGCGCTCGGCGATCTGGTTGCGGGTGATCTCGGACGTGCCGCCGGCGATGGACATGCCGCGCGAGCCGAGGCGCAGGCGGCCGGCGAACGCGGCCAGGCCCTCGGAGAACACCAGGTCCGGCCCCGCGAACGCGGACAGCAGGTCGGCGGTGGCGTGGCCGTGCTCGGCGAGGACGAGCTTGGTGATGTTGCCCTCGGGGCCCGGCTCGCCGCCGGCGACGGCGCGTTCGGCGCTGCGCAGGTTGAGCAGGCGCAGGGCCTGCGCCTCGGCCTCGTGGGCGCCGACGCGTTCGGCGGCGGCGGGGACGCGGTCCGGGTGCTCGGCGCAGAGCTTCACCAGGTCGGGCAGCTGGTAGGAGCCGCCCGCGCCGCCGCCGATGCTGACGCGCTCGTTGCCGAGGGTGGCGCGGGCGACGGTCCAGCCCTGGTTGGGAGTGCCGACGACGTCGGAGTCGGGGACGAAGACGTCGGAGAGGAACACCTCGTTGAAGTCGGAGTCGCCGGTGATCTGGCGGAGCGGGCGGACCTCGACGCCGGGGTGCTCCATGTCGATGACCATCATCGTGACGCCGGCGTGCTTGGGGGCGTCGGGGTCGGTGCGGACGGTCGCGAAGCCCCAGCGGCAGTAGTGGGCGCCGCTCGTCCAGACCTTCTGGCCGTTGACGATCCAGCCGCCGTCGGTCTTGACGGCGCGGGTCCGCACGGACGCGGCGTCCGAGCCGGCCTCGGGCTCGCTGAACAGCTGGCACCAGACGTCCTCGCCGAGCAGGGCGGGGCGCACCCAGCGGTCGATCTGCTCCTGGGTGCCGTGCTGGATCAGGGTGAGGATGTTCCAGCTGGTGATGCCGTACTGCGGGCGCTTGACGCCGGCGGCCCTGAACTCCTCGTCGATGACGAGCTGGACCGCGGCGGGCGCCGCCAGGCCCCAGGGCTTCGGCCAGTGCGGCTGGACGTAGCCGGTCTCGATGAGGCGGACGCGCTGCTCCTCCGGGGGCAGCGCGGCGATCTCCCGGGCCAGCTCGCGGATCTTCGCGCGCTCGGCCTCGGCCTCGGGCGGCAGGTCGAGGGTGGCGGTGCGGGCGACGCCGGCGGCGCGCAGCCGGGTGACGTCGCGGGCGGCGGCCTCGGGGTCGACGACCGCCTCGATGGCGGCGGCGCGGCGCATCAGCAGGTGGGCGTCGTGCTCCCAGGTGAAGCCGATGCCGCCGTGCACCTGGATGTTGAGGCCGGAGTCGTCGAGGAAGGCCGGGACGGCGAGGGCGGCGGCGATCGCGGCGGCCAGCTCGAACTGGTCGGCCGGTCCGGACGCGGCGCGCGCCGCGTCCCACACGGCGGCGGTGCCGAGTTCGGCGGCCACCAGCATGTTCGCGCAGTGGTGCTTGACGGCTTGGAACGTGCCGATCGTGCGGCCGAACTGCTGCCGGACCTTGGCGTACCCGGTGGCGGACTCGACGCACTCGAGCGCGCCGCCGACGGCCTCGGCGGAGTACAGGGTGCGGGCGAGCGCGACGGCGTGGCCGGCGGCACCCTCGATGACCTCGGCGGACGCGCCGTCGAGGCGGACGCGGGCGCTGCGGCGGGACGGGTCGAGCTGCTCGGGGACCTCGACGGTCACGCCCGGGGCGTCCGCGCGGACGATCGCGACGTCGTCGCCGGCGACCAGGACCAGCAGGTCGGCGAGGCCGCCGCCGAGCACCACGGCCTCGCCGGACGCGGCGCCGCCGGCCACGGTGACCGGGCCGCCCAGCCCGAGGGCGGCGGGCGTCCCGCCCGAGGCCAGGCCGGGCAGCAGGCGGGCGCGCTGCTCGCCGGTGCCGCGCGCGGCGATCACCGCGGACGCCGCCATGGTCGGGACGAGCGGGCCGGGCGCGGCGGCGCGGCCGATCTCCTCCGCGACGACGACGAGTTCGGGCAGCCCGTATCCGCCGCCGTCGTGCTCCTCGGGCAGGTGCAGGCCGAGCAGGCCGAGGCCGGCGAACTCCTTCCAGAACGCGGGGAGGGTCTCCTCGCCGGCCTCCAGCAGCGCCCGGTTCGCGGCGCGCGCGTCGTGGTCGCGCAGGAACGCGCGCGCCGTCCGCGCCAGTTCGCGATGCTCCTCGCTGATGGCGATCGCCATGGGTCCTCCCTGGGTGTTCCGCGCCGGCGGCGCATGTCGGGGTGAGTGCCGCTGAGCTAATAATTGCTCGCTTACACACCCGTCTGTCCACCCGGCCCCCTCCTGCGCGCCCCGCGTCGCCGGGTTCAGCCGTCCGCGCGGTCCTCGCCGGAGCCGTCCGGCCGGTCGTGCCCGTCCGGCGGTTCCGTCCCGTCTCCTCCGGACGGCCGGGCCGGCTCGCCGGTATCGGTGGCGGCGGCCACCTCCGCGGGCAGCTCGTCGGGCGGGTCGCGCAGCGCCGGCCAGGCGCGGTAGACGACCGCCACGACCGGCACCGCGACGGCCGCGCCGGGGATCCCGCCGACGATGCCGCCCACGCTGATCGCCAGGATGATCGCCAGGGGGTGCAGCCGGACGAGCCGTCCGACCAGCAGCGGCTGCAGCAGGTGGCTCTCGGCCTGGTGCTCGACGATCAGCACGCCGAGGAAGATCAGCGCGATGACGCCGCCCTTGGCGGCGAACGCGACCGCGACCGCCAGCGCGCCGCCGACCAGGATGCCGACGATCGGGATGAAGCTGCCCAGGAAGATGACGACGGCGAGCGGCGCGACCAGCGGCACGCCGAGGGCCGCCAGCACGACCGCCAGGACCACCGCGTGGATGGCGGCGACAATGACGGTCCCGTGCACGTACTGCGACAGCGTCTCCCAGGCGGCGCGTCCGGCGCGGTCGATGCGGGTGCGGTAGCGGCCCGTCCCGCCGATCAGCCAGGACCAGATCCGGGCGCCGTCCTTGAGCAGGAAGAACGTGATGAACAGCATCAGCACGAGGGCGGCGAGCACCTCGATGGTGACCGCGCCCGCCTGCACCGCGGTGTTCGCCAGCTTGCCGCGCCGCTTCTCCAGGTAGTTGACGCCCTGGTCGATGGAGTCCTGGATCTGGGAGTGCTTGACGTGCAGCGGGCCGGTCTCCAGCCAGTGCTGCAGGGAGTGCGCGGTGGACTGCACCTCGTCGGCGAGCTTGGGGAACTCGGAGTTCGCCTGGATGCCGACGAAGGTGCCGATCCCGCCGAGCACCGCCAGCGCGAGCAGCATCGTGATCCAGGTGGCGCCCAGGGCCGGCAGCCCGGCCCGTTCGAGCCGGGCGGTGAGCGGGCGCAGCAGCGCGCAGAAGAACAGCGCGATCGCGCACGGGATGAAGACGATCTTCAGGGTGCCGATGATCCAGACCACGCCGTAGCCGACCGCGCCGATGGCGATCAGCCGCCAGGACCAGGCCGCGGCCGCGCGCAGCAGGGGCGGGGCGGGCGGCGACGGCGCCGCCGCGGACCGCCGGTGTCGATCGTCGCTCATCCGCGTCCATCCGCAGGGACGCCCCTCTTCTCCCCCACGCAAGGCACTCTATGCGCCCGGCCCCCGTCAGGTGCGGCGCTGGAACCCCTTGATCGCGACCGTGGCGGCGACCGCGCCGACCGCCGCGCTGACCGCCAGCGCGGTGACCGCGTCGGCGAGCGCCGGGTCGCCGAGCGCGAGGGCGCGGGCCGCCTTGATCCCGTAGGTGGCGGGGTTGGCGCGGACGACCGCGCGCAGCCAGCCGGGCAGGCCCGCCGCCGGGACGAACGCGTTCGACGCGAAGACCAGCGGGAACGTCGCCAGGCCCGCGACGCTCTGCACCAGCTCGGTGTTGCGGATCCAGCACGCGACGGCGATGAAGATCCAGCCGAGGCAGCAGCCGACGGCGAGCGCGAGCGCGGCGGCGCCGAGCGCGCCGAGCGGCCCGCCCGCCGGGCGGAACCCGAGCAGCGCCGCCGCGAGGACGACCAGCAGCAGCTGCTGGAGGGCGCAGCGGACGGTGTCGGCGGCGCTGCGGGCGAGCAGCACCGAGCCCGGCCAGATCGGCATCGAGCGGAACCGGGCGATGATCCCGCCGCGCATCTCCTGGGTGAGCCCGACCGCGGTGTTCAGCGCCGCCTGCATCGCCGACGTCACCATGATCGCCGGGACGAGGAAGTCGACGTAGCGGACGCCGGCCGGGAAGCCCGGCGCCCGCGCGACGCCGCCGAACAGCTGGCTGAACATGCCCAGCATCAGCAGCGGGCCCAGCATGCTGGCGACGACGAGCCGCGGGTCGAGGACGAGCGCGCGCAGCGACCGCCCGGTGAGGACCCGCAGCTGCGTTCCGATCCCGGCGTCCTGCGCGGCGGGCGGCCGGGCGCCCGTCCCGGCGGGCGCGTCCGCGACCTGCTCTTCGACCGTCACGGCGCCTCCGCGCGGGCGGCCGGCCCGATCAGCGACAGGTACACGTCGTCGAGGGTCGGGGCCGTCACCGTCAGCTCGTAGTCGCCGCTGACCTGCGCGTCCAGCGTCCGCGCGACGACCGCGAGGTCGCGCGGGCCGGTCAGCGGGACGGCGAGGACGCCGCGGCGCGGGTCGTACTCGGGGCCGAGGCCCTCGGTCCGCAGCGCGCGGGCGGCGGCCCGCACGGCGGCCGGGCCGGGGAGCCGCGCGGCGGCGGTGCGCCCGCCGACGCGGGCCTTGAGGTCGGCGGGCGCGCCGGTCGCGACGACGCGGCCGTCGGCGAGCACCGCGATGGTGTCGGCGAGCCGGTCCGCCTCGTCCAGGTACTGGGTGCTGAGCACGACGGTCGTCCCGCCTCGGACGAGGTCCTCCACGATCGCCCAGGTGGCGAGGCGGGCGGCGGGGTCCAGGCCGGTGGTGGGCTCGTCCAGGAACAGCACCTCGGGACGGCCCGTCATGCCGGCCGCGAGGTCGAGGCGGCGCCGCATCCCGCCGGAGTAGCCGCGCACCGGCCGGTCGGCGGCGCCGGCCAGGTCGAACATCTCCAGCAGCTCGGCGGCGCGGCGCAGCGCGGCGCGCCGGCCCGCGCCGCGCAGCCGGGCGACCAGCACGAGGTTGTCGCGCCCGGAGATCTGCTCGTCGACGGCGGCGAACTGCCCGGTCAGCGCGATCCGGCGGCGCACCTCGCGGCCCTGCCGGACGACGTCGTACCCGGCGACGCGGGCGGTGCCCTCGGTGGGCCGGCACAGCGTCGCGAGCACGTTGATCAGCGTGGTCTTGCCGGCACCGTTGTGGCCGAGCAGCCCGAGCACCGTGCCGGGCCGCGCGGCGACCGTCACCCCGTCCAGCGCCCGCACGGGCCCGAACCACTTCCCGATTCCGGCGGCCTCGATCGCGTACTCGCCCGTCCGCGCGGGCACGGCGCTCACCCGGGGTTCCGCGCGGGCGCGAGCAGCCGCCTCATCAGCGCCGCCACGAGCCGGTCGTACCAGCGGGCGAACCCCCACGCGGCGACGGCCCCGGCGGCGACCGCCACGGCCGCCGCGACGGGACGCCCCGCCGGAACGGGCGCGCCCGCGAACGCGCCGGGCAGCGCGGCGGCGAGCAGCAGCAGGTTCCGGACGATCATCGCCTGCCCCATCACCGCGCCCTTCGAGCCGAAGCAGCGGCATTCGGCGAGCACGCCGCCGTGCACGGCGCGGACGGCGATCCCGATGAACAGCACCAGCAGCACGGACGCCAGCGCGAACCCGGCGCGGGCCGACGGCGGCAGCGCCAGCAGCACCACGACCGTCCCCTCCCCCGCGACGACCAGCGCACCCGCCGGAACGGCCGCCCGCTCCGGCAGGACCGCCAGCCGCCGGATCGACTCCGCGAACCCGCGGAACCGGGACGCGCCGCGCGCCTTCCCGGCGAACGCGGCGGCGAACACGGTCAGGATCAGCGCCCGGCAGCCGAGCAGCACCAGGCCCGTCATCGGTCCGCCTGCCCGCTGCCGGGCGCCGCGACCACCATCGTCTTGGCGAACGCCAGCACCTCGGCGCGCTCGCCGACCGGTTCGCCGCCCGCCTCGACCCACGCGTGCGCGCGGAACGGCTCCGTGCGGACGCCGGTGCACCAGTCCGGCCACGTCCCGCCCGCCCGGCACAGCAGCACCGTCGCGAGCGAGCGCTGCAGGCAGCCCTGCCCGGCGCACTGCACGCTCACCGTCACCACCGCCTGCCGCGCCGCGAGCGCCTGCCCGGCCGACGCGGGCCGCGCGCCGCGCCGCAGGAAGCCCAGGACGCGGCGCAGCCGGCGCGGCGGCAGCTTCGCGATCAGCCGGGCCGCGCCCACCGCGGCGCGCGCCCCCGCCCTGCGCCGCAGCGTCAGCCGGACCGGCGGTTCCAGCGCGACCGGGATCGTCACGGCGCCATCACCTCGGCGTCGCGCAGCGACCGGACGAACGCGCCCACGTCCGCGGTGACCCGCTCCGCCGCGTCCGGGTGCCGTTCCCGCAGCTCGCGGACGGCGTCGTCGACGGTGCCGCCGTCCAGCAGCAGCCGGATCACGGTGGTGCCGGTCGCGTTCAGCGCCCAGTAGCGGCCGGTGCGCTCGTCCAGCAGCACCGTGCCGTGCTCGGTCTCGGTCATCGTCACATGGGGCGACAGCGACGCCCCGGGAGTCACGGGCATCTCGGGCCTCCGGTTCATCGGGCCGGGACCCGGCGGCGCTCGACGGCGCGCAGCCAGGTCTCGCAGGCGAACGTGCTGATCAGCGGCATCAGGGTCAGGGACGAGGGGGGCAGGGTCTGGAGCACGGCGCGCAGGGCGGCGGCGTCGACCAGGCCGAGGCGCGCCAGCCGCATGTCGTCGCCGCACAGGCCGAGCAGCGCGGCGCGGTGCCGGCGCAGGCTCTCGTACGCCTCCGCGCTGTACTCCGACTTCGTGGCCCGCCCGAGGATCCGCGCGGGGACGATCCCGGCCATCGCGGTCGACAGGGCGGGCTTGTAGCGGTCGGGCATCGTGGTGTCGCGGAGTCGGATGGCGAGCGCGGCCTCGATGACCCGGTCGTCCACGAACGGGGCGTGCCAGGCCACCCCCTCGCGCGAGGTGAAACGGTCGACACGGCGGATCGTGTCGCCGCAGAGCCGGGCGTCCTGCAGCGCGGCGTGCTGCCCGCGCAGCGGCGCGAGCGGTTCGACGCCGGACGCCCCGACCCGCCGTAACAGGGTCCGCGCGGCGCCGGCCGCGTCGCCCGTCGCCCACGGCGGCAGCCGGTAGGCGATCCCCCAGCCGAACGCGGGCGCGCCGCCGACCTCGCGGACCGGGTCGGTGAGCGCGCCGGCCGACGCCGCGAGCCACTCCCCGAACGTGTCGCGGTTCAGCAGCGCCCGCACCGACGGGACCAGCGGCCACCGGTACAGCGCCCGGTACGCGCGCAGATGCCGGACGGCGCGGCCGCGCCGCGTCCGCAGCAGCGTGTGCAGGTTGAGCGGGTTGCCGAGGAACAGCTCGTCGCCGCCGTGGCCGGTCAGGTGGTCGGCGGAGCCGGCGGCGGCGACGCGGCGGGCCAGGTGGGCGAGCCGCGCGCGGGTCCGGATCCAGGCGAACGGGCCCTCGACGTCCGGCTCCGGATCGGGCTCGGCGATGCCGTCGAACCAGGTCGGGGCGGTGTCGCGGGTCAGCACCAGGTGCTCGGCCGACGGCAGGTCCGCGGCGGCGAGGCCCGCCCAGTGCCGGTCCTCGTCGGCGCGGTCGGCGGCCTCCCAGCGGGTGGTGACGAGCCGGTCGGCCTCGCCGGCCGCGAGGAAGCACAGGCTGGTGGAGTCCATCCCGCCGGACAGGTCCGCGCTGACCGTCTTGACGTCCCGGGCCCGGACGGCGACGGCGTCGCGCAGCGCGTGCCGGACGCGGCGCGCCCCGTCGGCCAGCGGCAGGTGCGGCTCCGGCGGCGTCCACCAGCGGACCGGACGGCTCCGCCCGTCCGCGCCGATGTCGAGGTAGCACCCGGCGGGGACCGCCTCGACGCCCGTCCACAGCGGCGTCTCGCCGATCGGCCACGGCGCCCACGGCGCCACGAGCCGGGCCGCGAGCAGCTCCTCGTCCACCCGGTGATCGCCCGGCAGGAACATCGGCGAGCCCGCCGCGACCGTCACCCCGCCGGACGAGGTGTGGAAGACCTGGCGGGCGGTGGAGACGCTGCCCTGCACCCGGACGTGCCCGTCGATGGACGCGACGAGGTGGAAGCTCCCGGCGAGCCGCCCGCACAGCGCGTCCAGGTCGCGCACCGACCGGACCCGCGCGAGGACGCGCTCCAGCTCGTCCGGCGTCGTGTCGGCGGGCCCGAAGAGCGCGACGCGGCTGCGCCCGGCGGCGGCGTGCACGACGCTCCGGTCGTCCCAGTGCCCGACGATCCAGGGGCGGCCCGACGCGTGCGCCAGCCGCCGCGCCGCCGGAAGAACGGCCGCGGCCGCCGCGGCGGTGTCCGGAAGAACGCGGAACTCCACCATTGCCCTTTCCCTTTCACCAGTCGTGGGGGGGGCGGGGGCGGAACCGGCGCCGGCACGGCCATTCCGAGCTGACAGACCGGCCGGGCGTCAGCAGAGCATGACGCACGACCAGTCGTTCTCGAAGCCCCAGCTCGGCCGGCCGAGGGTCAGCTCGGCGAAGCCGCCGACCTCCATCAGCGCGGGCGGCTCGTAGGCCGCGACCTTCTGCTGCATGAAAACACCCTCCTTGCGAACCGGGGCGGCCCCGGCTGGGCCTCCCCGCTGCACCACCACATTAGGAGGGCGGTCATTTCACTTACCTTGCAGTTGGCTTCCAGCGGGACCGCCCAGTATTGAGCTCCCCGGCCGGCGGCGGGAGTATCTGCGGGGCAGGAGAATCGATCGAAGGAGCCGGCGATGAGCATTCTTTCCATTCTCGACACGGCGCCCGTGTGGCAGGGATCGTCACCGTCGCGGGCGCTGCGCGAGTCGCTGCGGACGGCGCCGGAGGCCGAGCGGATGGGGTACCACCGGTACTGGGTCGCCGAGCACCACAACGCCCCGTTCATCGCCAGCTGCGCCCCGCCGGTGCTGGTCGCGCGACTCGCCGCCGCCACGTCCCGGATCAGGGTCGGCTCCGGCGGCGTCATGCTGCCCAACCATCCGCCGCTGGTCGTCGCCGAGCAGTTCGGGACGCTGGAGGCGCTGAGCCCCGGCCGCATCGACCTCGGCGTCGGCCGCTCCCCCGGCACCGACATGGCCACGGCGCGGGCGCTGCGCCGGGTCAGCAGCCCGCCCGGCTCGCAGGCGTACCGCGACCAGGTCCGCGAACTGGTCCGGCTGCTGTCGCCGCAGCCCGGCGACCCGGTCGTCGCTGTCCCGGCGGCGGGCGGCGCACCGGACGTGTGGCTGCTCGGATCCAGCGTCGACAACGGCCGGTTCGCCGGCGAGCTCGGGCTGCCGTTCGCGTTCGCGCACCACATCCGCCCGCAGAACGCCGCACCGGCGCTGCGCGCCTACCGCGACGCGTTCCGGCCGTCCGCGGCGTTCCCCGAACCGCGCACGCTGCTCGCCGCGTCGGTCATCGTCGCCGATTCCACCGCGCACGCCGAATGGCTCGCCGGGCCGTCCAAGGTGATCGTCGACCAGTCCCTGAAGGGCGTCCGGAACGGGCCGAACGTCACGCCGGAGGAAGCCGCGAAAACGCACTGGACGGCCGAGGAAGAAGCCGTCCTGCGCGAGCGCATGGCGCACCACGTGATCGGCGACCCAGAAACCGTCCGGGAGCGCTTGAACGATCTGCTTTCGCACACCGAAGCGGATGAGCTCATGGTGCTGACGCTCATTCACGACTACGACGAGCGCCTGCGCTCCTACGAACTGCTCGCCAAGACAATGCTCGCCGAAACGATGACAACCGACACTCGCTGAGCGGTCACAACGAGAGGACCGAATGGTCGTCGCGCAGGATGGCCATTTGCAGCCGGCGCAGTTCGAGGTCGGGATCGACGCCGAATTCGTCCCGCAGCTGCGAGCTGACCTTCCGGTAGGCCGCGAGGGCCTCGACGCGGCGGCCCGACCGCGACAGCGCCAGCATCAGCTGCCACCAGAACCGCTCCCGGAACGGATAACGGTCGGTCAGCGCGCGCAACTCCCCCACCATCCCGTCGTGCTCGCCGAGCGTCAGCCCGACCTCGCAGCGCCGCTCCACCGCCCGCAGGTACTCCTCGGTCAGCCGCGGCACCTCCGTCTGCTGGAGCGTGTCGGACCGGACGTTCGCCAGAACCGGCCCGCGCCACAGCGCCAGCGCCTCCCCCAGCATCGCCGACTGGGCCGCGAGGTCCCCGCGCTCGCCGGCCACCGCGGCATCGCGCGTCAGCGCGCGGAAGCGCAGCAGGTCCAGCCGGCCCGGCTCAAGGTCCAGCACGTAGCCGCCGGACGAGGTGGCCAGCAGCGCCGCGGAGCCGGGCGAGTGCCGGTCGAGCCACTGCCGCAGCCGGGACACGCAGGAGTACAGCGCGCCGCGCGGCCGGTCGGGCAGCCGGTCGCCCCACATGTGGTCCAGCAGATGCTCGACCGGGACGACCTGCCCCGCGTTCAGCGCCAGCGCGGCGAGCAGCACCCGCTGGCCGCCCTTCGGCAGTTCCGCCCGCCGTCCGTCCACCGCCGCCTCCAGCGGCCCGAGGACCTTGAAACCGACCTCGCTCATGTGGCTCCCCCCTGAGTCCGTACGGCTGCATCGGCAGTACGGCTCAGTTTGCGCAGAGTCGGGACGTCTGTCATGACGGTCGTTCGGGGGTCATGGTCTCCGCCTGCCGCCGGGCACCCGGCGTCACCGAGGAGCCAATGGAAACTCTCTATGACGGAACGGTCTCTCTCAGTAAGATCGAGGGGTTGTCGCCCCCGCGAAACCCGTCCCGACGCACGCCCCGGTACAAGCACGCCCTCCGCCGCCCCGGCACGAGCACGCACGCCCCCACCGGCACGCCCCCGCCCGAACAGAGGTCGAACCCGCACCCCGATGGCTCCCACCCGCCGAGTCACCGTCGCCGTCGTCGACGACCACGATGTGGTGCTGTCCGGCGTCCGCGCCTGGATCGACGGCGACCCGCGCCCCGTCGAGATCGTCGACACCGCCGCCAGCATCGACGGCCTGGACCCGCGGCTCGCCGCCGACGTCCTGGTCATCGACCCGCGGATCGGCGGCGAGCCGGCGTTCGAGCGGATCGCCGAGCTCGCCGCGGCGGGCCGCCGCATCGTCGTGTTCTCCCAGCACGCCGAGGGCGACCTCGCCCGCCGCGCCGAGCTGGCGGGCGCCCGCGCGTTCGTGCGCAAGGAGTCCGCGGAGGGCCGGCGGCGGCTCGTCGACGCCATCCTCGCCGCGGCCGGCGACGCCCCGGCACCGCCCGCCGCGGGGCCGGCGCCGCCCTGCCGCCCGCAGTTCTCCGAGCAGGAGCTGCGGACGATGCGGCTGTGGCTCGGCGGCCTCACCCGCGCCGCCGTCGCCCGCCAGATGGGCATCAGCGAGCACACCGTCAAGCAGTACCTGCAGCGCGCCCGGGAGAAGTACGCCAGAGCGGGCCGCGACGCGTCCAACCGGGTCGCGCTCTACCGCGAGGCCCGCCGCGACGGCCTCCTCAACGACTAACCCCGGCCTCTCGCGGTCGAGGATTCCGGCGCCGGGCGTTCAGTTGTAGAGCGTGCGCCATGTGATGCCGAGTCGGTCGCAGGCCTGTTCGCTGGTGAGCCGTCCAGCAAAGCCGTCCATTCGCTAGATTGTAGTCACTTGGTGACTTTAAGTGGCAGGAGGTGGTGGCGTGCGGGTGCACCAGGCGTACCGGTTCGCACTCGACCCCACCCCCGCCCAGGAACGGAACCTGTACCGGCACGCGGGCGCGGCCCGCGTCGCCTACAACTGGGGTCTCGCACGGGTGAAGGCGAACCTGGCGCAACGGGACGCCGAACGCTCCTACGGCCTGACCGGCGACGAACTGACCCCGCCGGTGTCGTGGTCGATGTACTCCCTGCGCAAGGACTGGAACCAGGTCAAAGACCAGGTCGCGCCCTGGTGGGCCGAATGCTCCAAAGAGGCCTACGCCACCGGATTCGACCGGCTCGCGACCGCCCTGAAGAACTGGTCCCAGTCCCGCGCCGGGACGCGGAAGGGCCGCCGGACAGGGTTCCCGGGTTTCAAGTCCAGGCGCCGCGCAGTGCCGTCGTTCCGGTTCACCACCGGAGCCATCCGCGTCGACGACGACCGCCGTCATATCACCCTGCCCCGGCTCGGCACGCTCAAGACCCACGAGTCGACGCGCAAGCTCCACCGGCGCCTGGCGGCCGGGACCGCACGGATCCTGTCGGCGACCGTCCGCCACGAGGCGGGCAGATGGTTCGTGTCGTTCACCTGCGAAGTGCACCGTGCCGAGCGGGCACCGGCCCGGCCCGACGCGGTGATCGGCGTCGATCTCGGGGTGAAGCACCTGGCGGTGTTCTCCGACGGACGCCCGCCCGTCGGCAATCCCCGGCACCTGGACGCCGCGCTCGGCAAGCTGCGCCGCGCCTGCCGGACCGTGTCCCGCAGGCAGGGCCCTGACCGGCGGACCGGGCAACGGCCCTCGAACCGGTGGCTGCGCGCCGATGCCGTCCGCGCCCGGGTGCACCACGCCGTCGCCGCACAGCGCCGGGACGCGATCCACAAGCTCACCAGCGCGCTGGCGGCCGAGTACGGCACGGTCGTGGTCGAAGACCTCAACGTCGCGGGCATGATCCGCAACCGGCGCCTTGCCCGCGCGATCGGCGATGCCGGGTTCGGGGAGGTCCGGCGCCAGCTCGCCTACAAGACGGGGTGGAACGGCGGCCGCCTCCATGTGGCCGACCGCTGGTATCCGTCCAGTAAGACGTGTTCCGGATGCGGTGCGGTGAAACCCAAGCTGCCCCTGCGGACCCGCACCTATCTGTGCGAGCACTGCGGCCTTGAGATCGATCGTGACGCCAACGCCGCGCTCAACCTCGCCGCGCTCGTCGAACGCGTCGCCGGGAGTGGCCCGGAGACGGAAAACGGACGTGGAGCCGACCATGAGCCCGGGCCCGCCCCGGCCGGTGGCTGTGAAGCGTCCACCCCGCACCGGGCGACCGCCTGGGGAAGACGGGGGCCTTCGCCCAGAAATGGGCGAATCACCGAGGAGGACTGAAGCTCGGTGAACGGTAGAGGATACTGTCGGCTGAGTCACGTGTTTGAGCAAGGTTCGATTGAGCGCGGTGGCCGCTGACCGGTGCTCACGATTCAGACGGAGTCGCTGGAGCCGATGAGCAGCAACCCGACGTACCTCGACTACGCGGACGAGGTGGAACCCGCCCCCGATCCGGCGCCGCGCCGGCGCGGCAGGCGGGTGCTGAAGTGGTTCGCGATCGCCACCGCCGTGGTCGCCGTCGCCGCCGGCGCCACCGGCTACGGGTTCTACTGGCAGTTGCAGCACAACATCGACCACGAGGACACCGACAAGCTGATCGGCGGCAACCGCCCGCCGAAGCTGAACAGCGCGCTGAACATCCTGATGCTCGGCACCGACAGCCGCGCCGGCGCCAACGCCAAGTACGGGCGCGGCCTGAAGAACGACCCGCCGCGGTCGGACACGATGATCCTGCTGCACCTGTCGCCGGGCGGGAAGCAGGCGATGGGCATCAGCTTCCCGCGCGACCTCATGGTGCCGATCCCGGCGTGCCGGCGGGCCGACGGCACGGCCTCCCCGGCGGTGACGGTCGGGATGATCAACAGTTCGTTCACCAACGGCGGCGCGTCCTGCACGGTCAAGACGATCGAGAACCTGACGCACATCAAGGTCGACCACTTCATGCAGGTCGACTTCACCAGCTTCAAGGCCGTCACCGAGGCGGTCGGCGGCGTCGAGGTCTGCCTGCCGCAGGACGTGAACGACAAGGACTCCAAGCTCCACCTGACCAAGGGCAAGCACACGATCCAGGGCGAGACGGCGCTGGCCTACGTCCGCGACCGGCACGGCCTCGGCGACGAGTCGGACCTGCAGCGGATCAAGCGGCAGCAGCAGTTCATGGGCTCGCTGGCGAACAAGGTGCTGAGCGCCGGGACGCTGACCGACCCGAAGAAGGTGTACGACCTGGCCGAGGCCGGCACCAAGTCGCTGACCACCGACAAGGGCCTGGACCTCGGCACGATGGTGAAGATCGCGCGGAGCATGCACGGGCTGACCGCCGGCAAGCTGGACTTCGTCACCATCCCCGTGGCCGCCTACGCGCCCGACCCGAACCGGGTGGCGCTGCTCCAGCCGGACGCCGGACGGTTCTTCACCGCGATCCGCCAGGACCAGTCCGTCGAGGCCGCGGCGAAGAAGACCGCGGCGCCGGTGAGCGTGCGGCTCTACAACGCGACCGGCCGGGCGAGCACGGCGGCGAAGGTCGCCAAGCAGCTCAAGGCGCAGGGCTTCCAGATCGTCGGGACCGAGACGATGAAGACCCGGCCGACGACGGGCGTGTACTACGCGCAGGGCTCCCAGCCGCAGGCCGCGGCGCTCGCCGCCGTGGTCCCGGGCGCGAAGAAGGGCCTGTACCCCAAGGCGGGGCCGGGGGTCGTCAACCTGGTCCTCGGCACCTCCTTCACCGCGCTGAAGGAGACGAAGAAGGCGGGCATCCCGACGCTCGAAGGCGAGATCCACGCCGACGGCGACATCTGCAACACGGGGGCCTGATCAGGCGTCCGGCAGGGTGATGCGGAACGTCGACCCGCCGATCAGCTCGGCCCGGCCGCCGTGGGCGGCGGCCACCGCCCGGACGATCGCCAGCCCGAGGCCGGTGCCGCCGGCCGCGCGGGAGCGGCCGTGGCCGGCCCGCACGAACCGGTCGAAGATCTCGTCGCGGATCTCCGCCGGGACGCCCGGCCCGTCGTCCTCGACCTCCAGCACCACCTCGGAGCCTCCCTGCTCCGGACGGTCCTGCCGGGCGAGCCGGACGGTGACGTGCGTGCCGGGCGGGGTGTGGGTGCGGGCGTTGGCGAGCAGGTTGGCCAGCAGCTGGTGCAGCCGGCGGCCGTCCCCGGGGACCGTGACCGGCTCCTCGGGCAGCACCATCTCCCAGCGGTGGTCGGGTCCGGCGGCGCGGGCGTCGCCCGTGGCGTCCAGGACGAGCCGGGTCAGGTCGACCGGCGCGGACTCCAGCGGGCGCCCCGCGTCGAGCCGGGCGAGCAGCAGCAGGTCGTCGACCAGCTCGGTCATCCGGACGGACTCGGCCTCGATCCGGCCGAGCGCGTGCCGGACGTCGGCCGGGACGCCGTCGCGGGTGCGCAGCGCCAGCTCGGCGTGGCCGCGGATCGCGGCGACCGGGGTGCGCAGCTCGTGGCTGGCGTCCGCGGCGAAGGTGCGCAGCCGCTCCTCGCTGGCGTGCCGCCGGGCGAGCGCGCCCTCCACGTGCCCGAGCATCCGGTTCAGCGCGGCGCCGACCCGCCCGACCTCGGTGCCCGGGTCGGTGTCGGGGACGCGGTCGGGCATCGCGACCTCGCCGCTGGCCAGCGGCAGCTCCGTCACGCGGGACGCGGTGGCGGCGACGCGGCGCAGCGGCCGCAGCGCGAGCCGCACCCAGGCCGCCGCCGCGATCCCGGCCGCGAGCAGCACGGCGGCGAACACGATGAGCTCCACGCGTTCCAGCCGGTGCACGGCTTCGGTGACGGGCCGCAGCGGCAGCCCGGTGACCAGCACGTCGCCGTCGTCGCCGCGGACGGCCATCATCCGGTAGCCGCCGAGCGCCGACAGGCCCACGTCGTGGCCCTTCCCGTCGGGCGGCAGCGCGGCCAGCGCGCGGGCGTCGCCGGTGCTCAGCGGCACCTGCTGGACGGCCTGCCCGCGCACGACCGCGGCCCGGGTGACCTGTCCCTGGAACAGCCGGGCGCCGCACGTCCCGGACGCCTGCCCGCGCGAGTCGGGCCGGTTGTCGGCGTCGGGGTGGCGCTCGCGTTCGCCGAGGCTGGCCGGGAAGTGCCCGCCGGTCGCCGCGAGCTGCTCGTCGATCCGGCCGACCAGGAACCGGTCGAGCGCGGCGGTGGTGGCGACGCCGACCGCGAGGCAGCTGAGCGCCAGCAGGACCACGAGTCCCGCGGTCAGCCGGGCCCGCAGCGTCCGGACGCGCGGCACCCTCACGAGAGCCCCGGCGGCTTCAGCACGTACCCGACGCCGCGGACGGTGTGGATCATCGGCGCCCGGCCCGCGTCGATCTTCTTGCGCAGGTAGCTGATGTAGAGCTCGACCACGTGCGCCTGGCCGCCGAAGTCGTAGTCCCAGACGCGGTCGAGGATCTGCGCCTTGGACAGCACCCGGCGCGGGTTGCGCATCAGGAAGCGCAGCAGCTCGAACTCGGTCGGGGTCAGCTCGACGATCTCCCCGTCCCGGGTGACCTCGCGGGCCTCCTCGTCCATCGCCAGGCCGCCGACGGTCAGCAGCCCGGCCGTGCCCGACTGGCGGGTCATCCCGGCGCGGCGCAGCAGGCCGCGCAGCCGGGCGAGGACCTCCTCCAGGCTGAACGGCTTGGTGACGTAGTCGTCGCCGCCGGCGGTGATCCCGGCGATGCGGTCCTCGACGGCGTCGCGCGCGGTCAGGAACAGCACGCAGACGTCGGGGGCGCCGGCGCGCAGCCGCTTCAGCACCTCCAGGCCGCCGATGTCGGGCAGCATCACGTCCAGGACGACGGCGTCCGGGCGGAAATCGCGGGCGGCGGCGAGGGCGCCCGCGCCGTCCCCGGCGGTGCGCACCGACCAGCCCTCGGACGCCAGCACGCGCGACAGCACCTCGGCGAGGTCGGGTTCGTCGTCGACGACGAGGACGCGGACCGGCGTCCCGTCGGCCCGGCGCAGTCCGGCGCCCGCGGGTTCGGGAGTGCTCATGATGCGGCCCAGCCTCCCCTTCCAACCTCTGCGTTTCCTCAGAGAAACCTCTCAATACGCCTGTTCCCCCACGGATCAGAAGAACCTCAGAAACTCCGTTGGCAGGGTGGCCGGCATGACCACGACCAGGCATGACATCGGGCGGACCGCCCCGCCGGCCCCGCGCCCGGCATGGCGCGTCCCCTCCTCGTGGCCGCAGGTGCTGATCTACGCCGGCGCGGTCGCCGTGCTGCTCATGTGGTGGCACGGCACCCGCTCGGTCACCGGGCTGGACGGCTGGCTGACCGAGGCGGGCCGCGTCACCGGGCTGATGGCGGGCTACGGCTGCGCGGTGCTGCTCGCGCTGATGGCCCGGATCCCGGCGCTCGAACGCGGCGTCGGCACCGACCGGCTGGCGCGCTGGCACGCGATGGGCGGCCGGTACACGGTGTGCCTCGCCTGCGCGCACGCGCTGCTGATCATCTGGGGCTACGCGGTGACGTCGCGCACCGACGTCGTGCACCAGACGGTCACGATCGTCTTCGACTACCCCGAGATGATCAAGGGGACGCTCGGGTTCCTGCTGCTGGTCGGCGTCGGGATCACCTCGGCGCGGGCCGCGCGCCGCCGGCTGCGCTACGAGACGTGGTACTACCTGCACGCCGCCACCTACCTCGCGATCTACCTGGCGTTCTGGCACGCGCTGGCCGACGGCGCCCAGTTCGCGGGGACGACCTGGGCGAAGGCCGCCTGGTACGCGCTGTACGGCGGCGTCGCGGTGGTGCTGCTCCTCTTCCGGTTCGTGATGCCGGTCGTCCGGGGGCTGCGGCACGATCTGCGGGTCGCCGCCGTCCACGCCGAGGCGCCGGGCGTCGTGTCGATCTACATGACCGGGCGGCACCTGGACGGGTTCGGCGCCCGGCCCGGCCAGTTCTTCCGGTGGCGGTTCCTCGCACCCGGACTGTGGTGGGCGGCGAACCCGTACTCGCTGTCGGAGCCCGTCCGGGGCGGCCGGATGCGGATCACCGTGAAGGCCGCCGGGGACCACAGCGCGGCGCTGTTCCGGCTGCGTCCCGGCACGCGGGTGTGGGCGGAGGGCCCGTACGGCGGGTTCACCGGGACGCGCCCGCACCACGACCGCGCGCTGCTGCTGGCGGGCGGCGTCGGCATCACCCCGCTGCGGGCGCTGTTCGAGACGCTGCCCGGCGACGTCGTCCTGCTCTACAAGGCGCGGCGCCCGGAGGACCTGGTGTTGCGGGACGAGCTGGACGCGATCGCCGCCGCGCGGGGCGCCCGGGTGCACTACTTCGTGAGCGAGCCGGCCGGCTACTCGCTGCCGCTGACCGGAGGGGCGCTGCACGGCCTCGTGCCCGACATCCGGCACCGTGACGTCTACCTGTGCGGGCCGCCCGGGATGACCGATGCCGCGTTGGCGGCGCTGAAGCAGGCGGGCGTGCGGCGCCGCCACATCCGTCACGAGTCGTTCGAGTTCTGAGGGGGGCCGTTCCGTGCGCAGAGCTTTGATCACCACCGGTTCGACCGTGGCGGGCATCGTCCTGCTGCTGTCGGTCAAGCCGCACCACAGCACGACCGCGAAGGCGGCGGCCGCCGCACCGCAGGCCACCGGGACGGCGGCCCCGGCGCCGTCCGCGGCGCCGTCGTCCTCGGCCACGGCCGGCGGGAAGGCGAGCGGCACCTACAAGGGCGACGTGATCGACACCCGGTGGGGCCCCGTGCAGGTCGAGATCACGATGGCGAAGGGCAGGCTCACCGCGGTCAAGGTGCTGCAGGTGCCGACGGAGAACCCCCGCGACCGGGAGATCAACGAGTTCGCCGTGCCGCAGCTCACCCAGGAGGCGCTCGCGGCGGGCACCGCCCGCATCGACTCCGTCTCCGGCGCCACCTACACCAGCGAGGGCTACATCCAGTCCCTGCAGAGCGCACTGGACGCCGCGCATGCGTGAACATGCCGCGTCCGTGCACCACGTCGAGCACGTCATGGGGACGGTGTTCTCCTTCGACATCCGCTCCCCCCGCACCCCGGAGATCACCGTGGCGCTCGCGCAGGCCGTCGCCTGGCTGCACCGCGTCGACCGCGTCTTCTCCACCTACCGAGCGGACAGCCAGGTCAGCCGCCTGGCGCGCGGCGAGGTCCGCCTGGGCGAGTGCGATCCCGAGGTGGCCGAGGTGCTAGCCATGTGCGAGGAGGCGGAGCGCGACACCGGCGGGGCGTTCAGCGCGGCGCCCGCCGGGCGGCTCGACCCGAGCGGGCTGGTGAAGGGCTGGGCGATCGAGCGGGCGTCCACGATCCTCCACGACGCCGGCGCCCGCGACCACTGCGTGAACGGCGGCGGCGACGTCCAGGCGCGCGGCGAGGCGGCCCCCGGCGAGCCCTGGCGGATCGGGCTCGCCGACCCCGCGGACCCCGGCGCGCTGGTCGCCGTGGTGGCCGGGAGCGACCTCGCCGTGGCGACCTCGGGCACCGCCGAACGCGGCCACCACATCGTCGACCCCCGCACCGGGCGGCCCGCCGCCGCGCTGGCGTCGCTCACCCTCGTGGGCCGGCACCTCACCGAGGTCGACGCGCTCGCGACCGCCGCGTTCGTCATGGGCGACGCCGCGCGCGGCTGGGCGTCGGCGCGTCCCGGCGTCGAGGCGTTCGCCGTCGGCCGCGACCGGACCCGCTGGTGGACACCCGGATTCGAGCGGCTCGCGCTGCTGCCGACGGGATAGGCCGGCCGGCGCCGGGCCGCCGTCAGAGCAGCCCGGCCTCCTTCTCCGGGACGCGGCGCCGCGCGGCCCGGCGCGCCGGGGCGGGACGCACCAGATCGTCGAGCAGCGCGTCCCATTCGGCGCCGACCGCCTCCGGCGAGTAGCGGGCCATCGCGCCCACGGCCTGCTCCCCGAGCCGGGCGCGCAGCCCCCGGTCGTCGATCATCCGGCCGATCGCCGCCGCCAGCGCCGCCACGTCCCCGCCCTTGACCAGCAGCCCGTCGACGCCGTCGGTGAGCAGCTCGCGCGGGCCGGTCGGGCAGTCGAACGACACCACGGCGAGGCCCTTGCTCATCGCCTCCATCAGCGCCAGCGGCTGCCCCTCGTACCGGGAGCTGAGCACGAAGATCGACGCCTCGGACATCGCGGAGCCCATGTCGCCCGTCCGGCCCATCAGGAACGCGCTGGACGACAGCCCCCGCCGGTCGATCCGGCGCTGCAGCCGCTGCCGCCACGGCCCGCCGCCGTAGATCCGCAGCGTCCAGCCGGGATGCTCGGCCGCGACCTGCCGCCAGGCGTCCAGCAGCAGGTCGAAGCCCTTCTGCCGGACGAGCCGCCCGGCGGCCAGCACGGTCCGCGCGGCGGGGTCGACGGGCCCGCCGGCCAGCTCGGGGAGCGCGTTCGGGATGCACACGAGGCGCCGCGCGTCCGGCAGCTCGCGGCGGTAGCCGGCCAGGTCGGTGGCGGTCAGCGTGACCACCGCGTCGAGCCGGCCGTAGCGGCGCAGCACGCGGTCGCGCACGTCGGGCCGGTGGCTGCCGAGGTTCATGTGCTCCTGGCCGACGGTGCGGACCTCCGGCGGCGCGAACACCGCCGCAGCGAGGTTCAGGCTCGGCCGGGTGGTGATCAGCAGGCCGGTGCGCAGCGAGCGCAGGAACCGGATCAGGACGATGTCGGTCCAGAGCGAGCAGCGCCGGTAGGACGGCTCGCCGATCGGGACGAGCAGGCTCGGCAGCCGCGACAGCACCCGGCGGGCGAGGCCGCGCGCGCCGCCGGGCGGCTCGACCCGGTCGTCCAGGCAGGACAGCCGGACCCCGTCGGGGATCGGGAAGCTCGGCCGGCGCAGCTCCCGGATCAGCCCGACGACCTCGACCTCGCGCTGCCGGGCGAGCTGCCCCGCGGTGTTCAGCACGGTCCGGACCGTGCCGCCCGCCCCGTAGGCGTGCTGCACGAGGAAGACCACCTTCCGGGCCGTCGCCGCGGGCGCGCGCCGCGCCCGCCGCCGGTTCGCCGGCCGCAACAGCAGCAGCGCCAGCGGCTCCAGCATGGCGGACAGCGCCCGCACGGCGGTCCTGCCGCCCCATCGCACCGCGCGCCGCAGGACGTTCCCGCGCCCACCCGACCCGATCACGACATCAGCCCCCCAACGCGGCGAGGCCCCGGGCCTCGCCCCGATCGACCTACTACTGCCTACGTAGTAATACATGCCCCGGCGTCCGGGGCCGCACCCGGGCACTACCCCGTTCGCCCGCGAACGTGCCGCACCCGGCGGAGCTCGCACCGCGACCGTGCGGAACCCGCCGGTAACCAGGGACGACTCGCCCCACGCCGCGGCCAAGGTGGCGTATGCTTTTGGTGATCGAGCGACCACGTACCGTGATCGCGAGTCGAACTCCCCGGGGGACGGCATGCCTGGACTGCCCCGCGCCGCCTGGCTCTACGTCTGCTTCGTCGTCGCCCTGGCGGCGGTCCTGATCGGCGCCTCGTCCCCCGGGGACGTCGACCCGCGCGTGCTCGTGGCGCTGGTGGCCCTGTTCGTCATGTGCGACTCCCTGCCGGCCCGGCTGACCGTCGAGCGGGCCCGGATGTCGCTCGGCTTCGCGGTGAGCCTCGCGTCGGTGGTGCTGCTCGGCCCGGTCGGCGCCGCCCTGGTCGGGCTGAGCGCGGTGGCCACCGGGCAGCGCAAGGTCGCCCTGGTCAAGCGGCTGTTCAACGGCGCGCAGTTCGCGGTCGGCGGGTACGCCGCCGGCGCGGTGTTCGGCGCGCTGGGCGGCGCCCGCTTCGAGCCGGGGCAGGCCGGCTGGGTGTGGGACGCGCTGGGCCCGTTCGTCGGGGCGCTGCTGACGTTCGTGCTGGTCAACCTCGTCCTGATGTCGGGGGCGCTGCTGCTCAGCGGCGAGTCCGACCTCGGCGAGATGGCGCGCGACAGCGGCCAGCTCGCCGGGGTGTGCGTCGGGTACGGCATGTACGGGCTGCTGATCGCGGGGCTGTGGGCCGACCTCGGCCCGCTGGTCGCGGTGCTGGTGCTGCTGCCGCTGTTCGTCGCGCGGTGGACGCTGGAGCAGACGTTCGGGCAGCGCCGCGCCTACGACGCGACGCTCGCGGCGCTGTGCCAGGCGGTCGAGACCAAGGACCCGGCCACCCGCGGGCACTCCGAGCGGGTGTCGCGCGGCGCGGTGATGATCGCGCGGCAGATCGGGATGCGGCCGGAGCGGGTGGAGGCCATCCGGTACGCGGGCATGCTGCACGACATCGGCAAGATCGGGGTGCCGACGAAGATCCTCCGCAAGGCGGACCGCCTCACCGACGAGGAATTCGCGGCCGTCCAGCTGCACCCGATGCGCGGGCTGGAGATCGTCCGGGAGATCGGGTTCCTGGACGAGGCGCTCGCCGGGATCCTCCACCACCACGAGAAGATGGACGGCCGCGGCTACCCGATGGGCCTGGTCGGCGACGAGATCCCCGAGTTCGCCCGGGTGATCGGGGTGGCGGACGCGTTCGACGTGATGACCTCGACCCGTCCCTACAAGGGCCCGATGCCGGTCGCCGACGCCAAGCAGGAGCTGCGCCGCAGCGCGGGCAGCCACTTCGACCCGGTGATGGTGGAGGCGTTCCTGCGCGCGCTGGAGGCGCACGGCTGGGAGCCGCAGCGCGAGCACCGCTTCGACACGGCGGCAGGCAACAAGGCCTCCGGGAACGCGCCGGCCGCCGACCCGCGTCAGGTGTAGAGGACGGCGTCCGCGACGCGCGCGCGGGCCGCCTGACGCCGAGTTTGCCCATCTCAGGGCATAGACCCGATCTCCGCGGAGAAGTCGTCATTGACGCGACGACATGGTCTTCGACGGAACGGGGGCGAGCGTGAACGCCAAGCGCAGGCGGAGTTCGGCGGGACCCTACTGGCCCATGCTGGTGGGGCTGATCGCGACCGGCTTCCTCCTCTATGTATGGGTATGGGCGTCGACGCAGGGCGGGCCGCCCTTCTGACGGGCCCGACGTCCTGCGCCCGCCCCGGACGGGCTCAGCCGCCGTGCACCCGGTACTTGCCGGCGTCCGCCCACTTGACGTCGAGGCCGAGGCCGGGACGGTCGGCCGCGGGCCGCAGCGCGCCGCCCTCGGGGCTGAGCGCCCCGTCGAAGACCAGGTGCTCGAAGCGCACGTGGTCGTGGAAGTACTCCAGGTGGCGCAGCCTTTCGACGGCGCAGAACGCGTGCGCCGACACGGCCGGGGCGCAGTGCGCCGACAGGCCGATCTGCCGGGCCGCCGACAGCCCCGCGACCTGCAGCAGCCCGGTGATGCCGCCGCAGCGGGTCACGTCGGCCTGCAGGCAGTCGACGGACGGGCCGTCCAGCAGGTCCGCGAAGTCCTTCAGCACGAACCCGTACTCGCCGGCGGCGACCTCCAGCCGTCCCGGCCCGTGCTCGCGGACGAGCCGCAAGCCCTCGGTGTCGTCGGAACTGACCGGCTCCTCGAACCAGCGCACGTCCCACTCATCGGCCAGCCGGCGCGCCCAGTACAGGGCGTCCTTGCGGGTCAGCGCGCCGTTGGAGTCGACGTACAGGTCGGGGCCCCAGCCGATCGCCTCGCGGACCGCGGTGAGCCGGCGCGGGTCGTCCTCCTGCGAGCGGGAGATCTTGAGCTTGACGCGCGGAATGCCCTGCTCGACCCAGCCGGCGAGCTGCCCGGTGAGCCGGTCGAGCGGGTAGTTGGTGAACCCGCCGCTGCCGTACACCGGGACGTGGTCGTGGAAGCTCGGCAGCACCTGGAACAGCGGCCGGTCCAGCAGCCGGGCCTTCAGGTCCCACAGCGCGATGTCGACCGCCGACACCGCCATCGCGCCGACGCCGGGGCGGCCGTCGTTGCGGATCGCGGCGAACATCCGGTGCCAGGCGGCGGCCGGCGCGAGCGCGTCCTCGCCCTTCACCAGAGAGGCGAACTTCGACTCGATGAGCGTCGCCACGGCGGTGCCGCCGTAGGTGTAGCCGATCCCGGTCCGGCCGCCCGCGCTCGCCTCGACGAGCACCATGGTCGTCGACTCCCAGCGCAGGGTGCCGTCCTCCTCCGCGCCGTCCGGGCCGTCCGTCGGCAGCTCGAAGGCGTGGACCGCGATGCCGTCGACCGGGATCCCGCTTCCCGTGCTCATCGGCCGCTCCCCCTCTCGTCTGCCTCTAGGTACCGCCGGAAGCGGCGGCAAAACGATCCGGCCGGGCGCAAGGGGCCCCTGTTTGCCCTCCCCTTCCTCGGGGACGTGGCGATAGGACGACACGCGCATCGACCGACATCTGGGAGAGATCATGGGGCAGCAGGTGGCCGACTACGTGCTCGAGCGGCTGCGTGAATGGGGCATCGAGCGGGTCTTCGGATACCCGGGCGACGGCATCAACGGGATGCTCGGCGCGTTCGACCGCGCGAAGGGCCATCCGGAGTTCATCCAGACCCGGCACGAGGAGATGGCCGCCTTCATGGCCTGCGCCCACGCCAAGTTCACCGGCGAGGTCGGGGTGTGCACCGCCACGTCCGGGCCGGGCGCGATCCACCTGCTGAACGGCCTCTACGACGCCAAGTTGGACCACCAGCCCGTCGTCGCGATCATCGGGCAGCAGAAGCGGCTCTCCCAGGGCACGCACTACCAGCAGGAAGTGGCGCTGGAGAACCTGTTCTCCGACGTGTCGGAGTTCGTGCAGATCTGCATGGAGCCGGGGCAGATGCGGCACATCATCGACCGCGCGTTCAAGACGGCGCTGACGACCCGCGGCGTCGCCACGATCATCATCCCGGAGGACGTGCAGGAGAGCGACGCCGTCCCGTCGCCGCCGAAGGAGCACGGCTCGGTCTACTCCAGCGTCGGGTGGAGCCGCCCGCGGATCCTGCCCAATCAGGAGGAGCTGCGCAAGGCCGCCGACATCCTCAACGAGGGCAAGAAGGTCGCGATGCTGATCGGGCAGGGCGCGGCCAACGCGGAGGCGGAGGTCATCGAGACCGCCGAGCTGCTCGGCGCGGGCATCGCCAAGGCGCTGCTCGGCCGCGAGGTCGTCCCGGACGACCTGCCGTTCGTGACCGGCCCGATCGGACTGCTCGGCTCCAAGGCCAGCGACGAGATGATCATGAACTGCGACGTGCTGTTCATGATCGGGTCGAGCTTCCCCTACGCCGAGTGGCTGCCGGACGAGGGCAGCTGCAAGGGCGTCGAGATCGACATCGACGGCCGGATGATCGGCATCCGCTACCCGATGGACGCCCACGTCGTCGGCGACGCCAAGGAGACGCTCAAGGAGCTCATCCCGCTGCTGAAGCGCAAGAAGGACCGCTCCTGGCGCGACCAGATCGAGGAGAACGTCCGCACCTGGAACACGGTGATGGAGAAGCGGGCGAAGCAGTCCTTCGGCGGGAAGATCAACCCGCAGGCGGTCGCGCACGAGCTGTCCCCGCTGCTGCCGGACGGCGCGATCCTCACCGCCGACTCCGGCTCGGCCACCAACTGGTGGGCCCGGCACATCAAGCTCCGCGACGGCATGCGCGCCTCGCTGTCGGGGACGCTCGCGACGATGGGGCCCGGCGTCCCGTACGCGATCGCGGCGCGGTTCGCCTACCCGGACCGCCCGGTGATCTGCTTCGTCGGCGACGGCGCGTTCCAGATGAACGGCATGAACGAGATGCTCACGGTCAAGCGGTACGCCGACCGGATGAACGGCTCCCCGCCGCTGGTCTTCTGCGTGTTCAACAACCAGGACCTCAACCAGGTCACCTGGGAGCAGCGCGCGATGGGCGGCGACCCCAAGTACCCCGGCTCGCAGACGATCCCCGACTTCCCCTACGCCAAGTACGCCGAGCTGGCGGGGCTGAAGGGCATCTACTGCGACGAGCCGAGGAAGGTCACCGACGCCTGGAAGCAGGCGCTGTCCAGCGACCGCCCGGTCGTGCTGGAGTTCGTGGTGGACAGCGAGATCGCGCCGATCCCGCCGCACATCATGAGCGACCAGGCGAAGAAGACCGTCAAGGCCGGCTTCAAGGACCCGCAGAAGTTCGGCATCGCCGAGCGCGGCTTCCGGCAGAAGCTCACCGACATGTACGAGAACCTGCCGGGCCGCAAGCACTGACCGCCAGGGCCGGGCGGTCGCCGCGCGCGACCGCGGTGATCTTCATGCGGGCCGGTACGCCGCCCGGTCCCGCCACCGGACGAGCAGGACGCGCGCCCGTCGCGTGGCCGGTCACGGCGGTGGCGCCGACGCCCGTCCCGGCGCCGCCCACCGGCATGGCCTTGAGCACGCCGCACAACACGGGCGCGGTCACGGCCAGCGGCAGCGACGGCACCAGCTCGCTCTCCTCCTTCCGCGCCTTGCGGCTCAGCGTCTTCGGGTCGTCCCCGTGCACCACCACGACCGCGATGCCCTTGCGCAGCGACGCCACGGCGGCCGGGCTCAGGGTGACGGTCCGCCGGTAGCGCGCGCTCGGCCCCTTCGGCACGATCGTCAAGTCGGTGCCCGCCTGCGGGGTGCGGAAATCGCACTAATGCGCCCCCGTCGCACGGGTAGGGCAAAATCCGCTACGGCCGTCCGGCGGCGGCCTGGGTCTCCGCGAGCCAGTGGACGGCTTCGGCCTGGAAAGGGACCTGCGCTTCGAGCTGGCAGAGGACAGCGATCCCGACGCCGAGGGCGCGCTGGGCGTGCACGGCACCGGGCGGGAACGCCATGCCGAGCCCCACCGGCATCGACGCGGTGACGCCCTTCAGCGCGTCCCGCAGGTAGGCCGCGTCGAACCGGAACGTCTCGGCGAACGCGGGCGCGCCCGAACGCCGGAACAGCTCCCGCAGCCGCGCCTCGTCGGCCCGCACGCCCGGACGCAGGAAGCCGGCGCGGCGGAGGGCGTCGGCCATGCCCGCGCCGGGGTCGAGGGCGGTGAGGTGGACGTCCATCCACCGCTCCAGCGGCGTCGGGGTGCCCGGCCGGTGGCGGTGGACCGCGCCGAAGTCCAGGACGCCGAGGCGGCCGTCGTCGAGGAGCCGGAAATTGCCCGGATGCGGGTCGCCGTGCATCATCCCGGTGCGGGCGACGGCGGAGAACATCAGCCGGGTGAGCAGCAGGCCCGCCCGGTCGCGTTCCGGTTGCCCGCCCGCCTCGATGACGCGCGCGAGGGGTGTCCCGCCGATCCACTCCGACACCAGGACCCGGCCGCGCTGCAGCAGCACGTCCGGGACGACGAAGTCGGGACCGTCCAGGTAGCCGGCTCGGAACGCGCGTTGCGCCGCGGCCTCCGCGGAGTAGTCGAGTTCCTCGGCGAGCCGGTCCATCAGCTCGGTGGCGAGGGCGCGGCCGTCCAACTCCGGCGCCAGCATCGCGGTGAACATCCGCATCGCGAGGACCACGGCGTCGCGGTCGCCGAGCAGGTCGCCGTGCGCGTCCGGGTACTGGATCTTCACCGCGACGTCCCTGCCGCCGGCGGCCCACCGCGCCCGGTGCACCTGGCCGAGGGACGCGGCGGCGGCCGTTTCCATGTCGAACGAGGCGAACAGCCCGCGCCAGCCGGGGCCGACGTCCTCGCCCATGACGCGCTCCACCGTCTCGGCGGGCTCCGGGCGGACGGACTCCTGCAGCGCCGCCAGCCGCCCCCGGTACACCGCCGACACCTTCGGCGGCATCACCGTCTCGTAGACCGACAGGACTTGGCCGAACTTCAGCACTCCGCCGCGCAGCCCGCCGAGCACCTCGACGAGCTGGTCCGCGGTCCGTTCGTGCAGGTCGAGCGCGGACTCGTCGGTCAGCCGGCCGAGCGCCCGCAGGCCGCCCGCCCACGCGAGCCGGCGCCCGGCGGCGAGCGGCACCGCCGACAGCCGCGCCATCCTGGAGATCGATCGCATCCTCATGCCGCCAGCGTCACCGGCGCGCGCCCGCCGCCGCATCGGACGGCGGTCGCCGATCCGGCTATGCCCGCGGTCGTGGTGCCACTGCGACCGCGGGCCGATGACGGGCCGCCACGCGCTCCTTAGGATCGACGCCATGCGACGGGTCAGGACCTTCTTCATCGGCAACCCGCCCTTCCTCGGCAACCCGCCGCCGTGGCCCGTGCTGCGCTTCTTCGGCTTCGTCGGCGTCGCATGGGCACTGCTCGCCGTCGCCCTGTCGCCCTCCCCCGCCGCCCGGACCGTGCTGGTCGCCGCCTACATCGCGGTGTGGGCGTACCAGGCGGTGCGGCCGTGGCGCATCCCGTCCGTTCTCATGCCGTGGACGGTCCTGGGCGTGCTCCTGCTGCTCGCCGCGGCGCCGTCCGCGAGCGACCCCGGAGGATTCCGGCCGTTCCCGTTCGCCGAGGGCTCCTACGCCGACGGCGCGCTCGCCGTCGCGACCGCCCCGGCCTGGGCGCACCTCGCGATCCTCGCGCGGACCCGCGACCTCGCCTGGTGCGCCCCCGCCGCGCTCGCCCTCGCACCCGCCCGCCACCTCGCCGCCGGCGGGCTGCCGCTGTGGCCCGCCTGGCTGCTGTGGGGCACCGGGTTCCTGCTGCTCGCGCTGGCCTTCCGGCTGAACGCGGCGCTGTACGAGGCGCGGCTGCGGCTCGACCGGGAGGCCGTTGCGGAGGAGCGCCGCAAGATCGCCCGCGAGGTGCACGACCTGGTCGGGCACGGCCTCGGCGTCGTGCTGCTGAACATCGGCGCGGCCCGGCTCGCCACCGCGCGCGGCGACGCGCCCGCCGCGCTCGCCGCGCTGGAGGAGGCCGAACGGGTCGGGCGGCGGGGCGTCCGGGACGTCCATCAGGGCCTCGTTCTGCTGCGCGACCCGGCCCCGGCGGGCCGCCCGATCGCCCCGCCGCCGCCCACCGCCGAGGACATCGCCGCGCTCGTCGCCGAGCTGCGCGCCGGCGGGCTGGCCGTGGACCTCGGGACGCGCGGCGACCTGGCCTCGGTCGACCCGGCGGTCGGGCTTGCGCTGTACCGCGTCGTGCAGGAGGCACTCGCCAACACCGCCCGGCACGCGCCCGGCTCGTCCGCCGCGGTCGCCGTCGGCGTGGACGGCCCGCTCGCGCTGGTCACCGTCACCGACGACGGCACCCCGGGCGGCGCGGGGCGCCCGGCGGGCGGGGCGTCGGGCGGCGGGCTCGGCCTGGCCGGGATGCGCGAGCGCGTCACCGCCCTCGGCGGCGACCTGCGCGCCGGCCCGGACGGCACCGGCTGGCGGGTCGAGGCCGCGATCCCTACCGGCGGCGCCCGATGATCCAGCTGCTGCTGGTGGACGATCAGCCCCTCGTCCGCGCCGGGCTCGTCCGGATCTTCGAGGGCGAACCGGACCTCGGCGTCGCCGGGGAGTGCTCCGACGGCGACGAGGTGGCAGCCGCGCTCGCCCGGGTGCGGGCCGACGTCGTCCTGATGGACGTCCGGATGAAGCGGATGGACGGCGCCGAGGCCACCCGCCTGCTGGGCGCCGGACCCGGCGCGCCGCCCGTGCTGATCCTCACCATGTTCGACGACCCGCAGGTCGTCGCGGCGGCGCTGGCCGCGGGTGCGGCCGGGTTCGTGCTCAAGGACGCGCCCTGCGAGGAGATCATCCAGGCGACGCGGGCGGTCGCGGCGGGCGACGGCTGGCTGGACCCGGCCATCGCGCCGCAGGTCATGGCCGTCTACCGGTCCCGGCTGGGGCGCGTCCCGCCACCGTCCGCGCTGGACGGGCTGTCCCCGCGCGAGCGCGAGGTGCTCGCGCTGATCGGCGAGGGGGCGACCAACGCCGAGATCGCGCGGCGGCTCTGCATCGCCGAGGGCACGGTGAAGGCCCACGTCGGGGGCGTGTTCGCCAAGCTCGGCCTCCGCGACCGCGCCGCCGCGGTCATCTTCGCCCTCCGGCACGGTCTCGCCTGACCCTGGCTTTGACCGGGCGTTTCTGCGATCGGATCATGGCGGCACCGCGCGGCGCGCATCACGTCGACGGCTTGGGGAATGGAGCCTTGTCGTGAGCGACGCCATCCTGGAGTACCTGCGCGGCCTGATGTCGTCGCCATGGATCTACGTGGCCCTGTTCGGCCTGTCCATGTTCGACGCGTTCATCCCGATCTTCCCCAGCGAGACGCTGGTGGTGACCGCGGGCGTGTTCGCCCACCACGGCAAGCCGTGGCTGGTGCTGGTGATCGTGACCGCGTGGGCCGGGGCGTTCTGCGGCGACCACATCTCCTACTTCATCGGCCGCTACGCGGGCGACTGGCTGGAGCGGCGCTGGCTGCGGCCCGGCACCCGCAGGCGCGACGCCTACGACCAGGCCGGGCGGATTCTCGACAAGCGCGGCGGGCTCGTCCTGCTCATCGCCCGCTACATCCCCGGCGGGCGGACGGCCGCGACGCTCGTGATGGGCGCCGTGGACTACCCGCTGCGCTCGTTCTCGCTGTTCGACGCCCTGGCCACCGGCATGTGGGCCGTCTACTCCACGATGATCGGCTACCTGGGCGGCGCGGCGTTCCAGAACGACCCGTTCAAGGGGCTGCTCCTCGGCCTCGGCATCGCGGTGGGCGTCTCGGCGCTCGTCGAGGCCGGGCGCTGGCTGTGGCAGCGGTTCGGGCCCGGCGGGAAGGACGGCGGCGACCAGCGCGAGGGCGCACGGGAGCGGGCCTCCGAGCACAGGGGCGGCTGACCCCCCTCGGGAAGGGTCAGCGGGCGGGACGGGACCCGCGGCGGCGGCCCATCCGGACCCCGCTCAGCACCAGGTTGATCAGGAAGATCACCACGCCGATGATCAGCAGGTAGAACAGCCCCTTCACCACCACGCCGACGATGCCCAGCGCGATCGCGATGAGCAGGATGAACAGGAACAAGGCCATGGCGTTCTCCTTCCCCGGCCGACGTGCCGGCGGTCAGCGGCGGCCCAGCCGGCGCTCGTTCGGCCCCGCCTCGTAGGGCAGCTCGTAGTAGTCGAAGACGGCCTGCTCCTCGCTCGCGGGCAGCTCCCCGTCGGTACCGATCGACGGGGCGTTCTTCACCAGCTTCTTCTCGTGGGCGAGCCGGACGTGCCCCGGGCCCAGCGTCGCCCCCGCGAGCGGCGCGAACACCAGCCGCTGCCGGGTGGGCAGCCCCACCTTGACGGTCGCGAAGGACGGCTCGTCGGTGGCGGTGTCGACGTAGACCGCCTCCAACTCGCCGATCCTGCTCCCGGAGGCGTCGACCACGTCGTGCCCGCGCCACTGCCGAATGTCCTCGATGGCGAACATGTCCACATCCAGCCGTCGGGTCGTTGCGTTCCTTACTCCTCGTCTACCCAGTACACGGCGGATATCGCCTCGCCACCCCGATGCGGAACGGGCTCTCGGCGGGATCGGCATCAGCACGTTCATTGCGGGCATGGGGAGCCCGAGGGCTGGAGGTCTCATGCGCGTGCTGGCAGTACGGACCGTTCTTCCGGAACATCGCTATGAGCAGCGCCAGATCACCCAGGCCGTCGCCAGGACGGTCAACGCCGACCAGCGGCTCGTCGAGCGCTTCCATGCCGCGACGCAGGTGGGCGGGCGCAACCTCGCGCTCGCGATCGAGGACTACGACGGGCTCACCGGCTTCACCGTCGCCAACGACGCCTACATCGCCACCGCCCTGGACCTGGCGGAACGGGCCGTCGGGAAGGTCCTGGACGCGGCGGGCCTCGACCCCGGGCAGGTCGACCACCTGGTGTTCTGCTCCTCGACCGGCGTGGCCACGCCGTCGCTGGACGCCGCGCTGGCGCAGCGCGCGGGCCTGCGCGAGGACGTCAAGCGGCTGCCGGTGTTCGGGCTGGGCTGCGCGGCGGGCGCCGCCGGGCTGTCCCGGCTGCACGACTACCTGCGCGCCTGGCCCGAGCAGGTCGCGGTGCTGGTCTGCGTCGAGCTGTGCTCGCTGACCGTCCAGCGCGACGACGCCTCGGTGGCCAACCTGGTGGGCAGCGGCCTGTTCGGCGACGGGGCCGCGGCGGTGGTGGCCGCCGGCGACGGGCGGGACACCGGCGGGCCGCCGCCGGACGGCCCCGGCTGGGGGCCCCGCGTCGTCGCGACCCGCAGCCGGCTCTACCCCGGCACCGCCCGGCTGATGGGCTGGAACGTCGGCGAGCACGGCTTCCGCATCGTCCTGGCCGCCGACCTGGTCGACCACGTCGAGACGAGCCTGGCCGGCGACGTCGCCGCCTTCCTCCGCGACCACGGCCTGTCCCCCGGCGAGATCGCCTCGTGGGTCTGCCATCCGGGCGGCCCCAAGGTGATCGAGACGATCGGCGCGGCCTTCGGCCTCGACGGCGGCGAACTCGACCTCACCTGGGAGTCGCTCCGCAAGGCCGGCAACCTGTCGTCGGTGTCGGTGCTCAACGTGCTGGAGGAGACGATCGCACGGCGTCCGCGTCCGCCGGGCGCGCCGGGCCTGCTCATGGCCCTCGGTCCGGGCTTCTCCGCCGAGTTGGTGCTGCTGAGGTGGTGATCTTCTGATCGCGTACGCCGTCCTGATCCTGCTCGTCGCCGCCGAGCGGGTCGCCGAGCTCGTCCTGTCCCGGCGCCATCTCGCGTGGGCCCGGCGGCGCGGCGGCGTCGAGCACGGCCGGCGGCACTACCCGGGGTTCATCGTCGTCCAGTTCGTCCTGCTGGCCGGCGCGCCGCTGGAGGCGTGGCTGCTGGATCGGCCGTTCATCCCGGCGCTGGGGTGGCCGATGCTCGCCGTGGCCGTCCTCGCCCAGGGGCTCCGCTGGTGGTGCATCGGGACGCTGCGCGAGCAGTGGAACACCCGCGTGGTCATCGTCCCGGGCCTCCCGCTGGTCGACCGGGGCCCGTACCGGCGCCTGCGCCATCCGAACTACCTCGCCGTGATCGCGGAGGGCGTCGCGCTGCCGCTCGTGCACACCGCCTGGCTCACCGCGTCGATCTTCACCCTCGCCAACCTGGGGATGCTGAACGTCCGCCTCCGCGTCGAGAACGCCGCGCTTCACCAGGCGGCCGAGGCCGCGACGCCGCGGTGACGACGCCGCGCTGTTGACCGCTTGTTTACGGAGCGTGCTCCCGGGTACCCGGCGTTCGTCGGTGGGCAAGGTCGTTTTGCGCGGGCGGGAGGGACGGGCAGTGGCGTTTCCGGGGGCGTCCCTGGCCAAGGCGGTGCTGGGCGTGCCGGTCGCCGCGGCGGACGCGGCGTCGACCCTGGCGGTCCGGGGCGCGGTGGCGGGCGCGCGGACCACCGCCGCGGGCGTCCGGACGACCGTCCGGATCGCGGAGGCCGGTGCGCGGAGCGCGGGCGTGCTGCCCGGCGAACCGGGCGGCTCCGCCGATGACCGGCCGGGCGTGGTCTCCGCCGTCCGCGAGAAGGCCGGCGAAAGCGTGCGCCGCGCCTCCCGGGCCACCGGCGCGTTCGCGGCGCTGGCCGCCGGCGGGCGGACTCGGCGCGTGTGGGCGCACAACGGGCGCGCCCACATCCAGGCGAACGGGCTGGCCGGCACCGGAGACCACCACCGGCGCTACGTGCGGGCGCTGACGGAGGCGCTGCGCCGGCTGGACGGGGTGAACTGGGCGGAGGTCAACGCGGTCACCGGCCGCGTCCTGGTGACGTACGCGGAGGGCGCGGTGGACCCGGGCGCCCTGGTCGCCACCGTCCAGGACGTCGAGGAGGCGCACCACGCCGACGGGTTCGACGAGGACGCGCACGCGCCGCAGCCCGATGACGAGATGGCGTGGGCGGCGGCCACGTCCGCCCTGGTCGCCGACTGCGCGGGGGCGGTGGGCTCGGCGGTCGGCAGGCTGATGAGCCTCCCGCCGGTCCCCAGCCCGGTGCGGGCGGCGGTGTCGGTGGCGGATTCGCTGCCGCACGTCCGGTCGGTACTGGAACGGCGGCTGGGCCTGCTCCGCGCCGACGCCCTGCTCGGCACCGCCAACGCCGTCGTCCAGGGCGCGTCGCAGGGGGTCGCGCCGCTGGCCGCCGACGCCGCGCACCGCGTCTTCCAGCTCTACGAGATCGGGGCGCGCCGGGACGCGTGGCGGCGCCGCGAGCCCCACCTGGCGGCGGGAGAACAGCCGCAGGTGTCCGGTCCCCGGGCCGAGCGCCCGTGCCCGCTGCCGGACGGCCCGGTGGAGAAGGCGGGGAACCGGACGGCGCTCGGGCACCTGCTCGGCGGGGCCGGCGTCCTGGCGGGCACGCGGGACCCCTCGGCCGCCGCCGACCTGCTGCTGGCGACCGCGCCCAAGGCGGCGCGGCACGGGCGGGAGGCGTTCGCCGCGGTGCTGGCGCACGACATGGCGGTCCGCGACACGGTCGTGCTGGATCCCCTCGCCCTGCGAAGGCTCGACCGGGTCGACGCCGTCGTCATCGACTCCCAGGTCCTGTGCAACGGGGAACTGCGGCTGCTGTCGGCCGTCGCCACCGCCGACGGCATGGACGACGCGGACGTGTGGCGCGCCGCCGGCACGGTGCTGTCGGGCCGCGAGTCCGCCGACCTCGCCGGGCCCGGCCCCTGGCCCGCGGACGACGGCCGATGGCGCCTGGTGCGGGCGGTGGACGCCCCGTCCGGCGGCCCCGCCGACCCGCAGGGCGTCACCCTCGACCTGATGGACGGCCGGGACCGGCGCTGCGGCCGGGTGCGGGTCGGCTCGTCGCTCGACCCGCTGGCGGAGGCGCTGCTGTCGGCGGCGCACGAGGCCGCCGACGTGGTCGTCCTGACCGAGCACGCCAGCATCCAGGAACTGGTGGCCTGGGGCGACGACTCCCCCGTCGCCGTCGACGACCTCGCCGACTCCGTCCGCGCCCTGCAACGCGACGGCCACGTGGTGCTCGCCGTGTCGTGCGGGCAGGACGAGGCGCTCGACGCGGCCGACGTCGGGGTGAGCGTGCTGCGCGGGCGCGGGCTCGCCGACTGGCACGCGGACATCGTTTGCGGGCCGGGGCTCGGCGAGGCGTGGCGGCTGCTGACCGCCGTCCGGCCCGCGCGGCGCGCCAGCGACCGCGCCGCCGAGCTGTCGCTGAGCGCGTCGGCGCTGGGCGCGCTGCTGATCGCGGGCCGCCGGCCCCGGCGCCGCGCGGGCGGCCCGCTGCGCCGCGCCGCCGCGTCCTGGCAGGACCTGCCGCCGGTGTACGCGGCGTCCCTGATGGCGATGCTGGCCAACGGGCTGAGCGCCCGGCGGCTGGTGCACCGGCCGCTGCCCGCCCCCGTCGTCCGCGACGCCTGGCACGCCCTCACCGCCGAGGAGGCGGTCCGGCGGCTGTCGCGCACCGCGGCCGCACCCGAGGAGGACCGCGAACCGCGTCCGGCGGCGGCGCCCCTGCACCGGACGCTCGTCCGGCCGGGGAAGGCGGCCCTGCGGCTCGCCGCCGCCGTCCGGCAGGAGCTCGACGACCCGCTGACCCCGGTGCTCGCGCTCGGTGCCGCGGCCTCCGCCGTCGTCGGCTCCAGCGTGGACGCGCTGCTGGTCAGCAGCGTCATGGCGGGCAACGCGCTGATCGGCGGCGCGCAGCGGATGCGGGCGGAGAAGGCCCTCGGCGAGCTGATGCTCGGCCAGCAGGTCCGCGCCCGCCGGCTGCGCGCCCGCGCCGCCGCCGAGCCGGGCGGCGAGCCGTTCGCGCACCTGCGGACCGCCGACGCCGAGCAGATCGCGGCCGGCCGGCTGCGCGTAGGCGACGTCGTCCAGCTGCGCTCGGAGGACGTCGTCCCGGCGGACGCCCGGCTGCTGTGGGCCGAGTCGCTGGAGGTCGACGAGGCCACGCTCACCGGCGAGTCCGTGCCCGTCGACAAGAACGTCGAACCGTCACCGGGCGCCGACCCCGCCGACCGGCACTGCATGCTCTACGAGGGCACCACGGTCGTCGCCGGCAGCGCGGTCGCGCTGGTCGTCGCCACCGCCGAGGCCACCGAGACCGGCCGCGCCGCCGCCCTCGCCGGGACCGCCGACGCCTCGTCCAGCATGCAGGCGCGGCTGGCCGAGCTGACCCACCAGGCGCTGCCCGCCACGCTGCTCGGCGGCGCGGCCGTCACCGTCCTCGGCATGCTGCGCGGCCTGCCGCTGCGGCGCGCCCTCGGCTCCGGCGTCGCGGTCGCCGTCGCCGCCGTCCCCGAAGGCCTGCCGCTGGTCGCGACCGTCTCGCAGCTCGCGGCGGCCCGGCGGCTGTCGCGGCTCGGCGTCCTGGTCCGCTCGACCCGCGCGCTCGAAGCGCTGGGCCGGGTCGACACCCTGTGCTTCGACAAGACCGGCACCCTGACCGAGGGCCGGCTCCGGCTCGTCCGCGCGGCCGGCCCGACCCGCCCGCACCCGCTGACCGGCGCCGCCGAGCGGCGCATCCTGCGCACCGCCGCGCGCGCCTGCCCGCCGCCGCGCAGCCGGCAGGTCGCGCACGCCACCGACCGCGCCGTCCTCGACCGCGTGGACGCCCTGCCGCCGGACGACCGCTGGACCCTGGACGAGGAGCTGCCGTTCGAGACGACCCGCGGCTTCTCCGCCTCCCTCGGCGACGACGGGTACCGGACGGTCCTCGCGGTCAAGGGCGCGCCCGAGGTGCTGCTGGCCAAGTGCACCCGGATCCACGCCTCCGCGCACCGCGACGAACCGCTCACCGCGTCCCGGCGCCGCGCGGCCGCCGCGACCGTGCGGCGGCTGGCCGGGCAGGGCCTGCGCGTGCTCGCCATCGCCGAGCGGCCCGTCGCCGATCCCGGCGCGGTGCGCGGGCGGATCGCCGAGCACGCCGAGGACCTCGCGCTGCTCGGCTTCATCGGCATCGCCGACACCCCGCGCCCCACCGCCGAGGAGGCCGTGCAGCGGCTCGGCGACGCCGGCGTCCGCACCACCATGATCACCGGCGACCATCCGGACACCGCCGCGGCCGTCGCCGCCGAGCTCGGCATCCCCGACGCGGACCGGGTCCTCACCGGCGCGGAACTCGACGCGATGCCGGCCGCCGACCGGATCGCCGCCGTCCAGCGGGCCGCGGTGTTCGCCCGCGTCTCCCCCGCGCAGAAGGTCCGGATCGTCAAGGACCTGCGGCGGGCCGGCCGGGTCGTCGCGATGACCGGCGACGGCGCCAACGACGCCGCCGCCATCCGCCGCGCGGACGTCGGCATCGCCGTCGTCGGCCGCGGCTCCGGCGCCGCCCGCACCGCCGCCGACCTCGTCCTGACCGCGCCCGACACCGCGCTGATCCTGGACGCGCTGCGGGAGGGCCGCGCGCTGTGGCACAGCGTCCGCGACGCCGCCGCGATCCTCGTCGGCGGCAACGCGGGCGAGGTCTCCTTCACCGTCCTCGGGACGGCCCTCAGCGGGGACGCGCCGCTCAGCACCCGGCAACTGCTCGTGGTGAACATGCTGACCGACATGCTCCCGGCGCTCGCCGTCGCGATCACCCCGGCCGGCTCCGGACCCGACGCGGCGCTGCTCGGCGGGGAGCCGGTGCACGGCTTCACCGGCAAGGACATGCGGCGGGTCCTCGCCGTGCGCGGCACCGCCACCGCCGCCGCGGCCCTGGTGTCCTGGCAGCTCGGGCGGCTGACGACCCTCGTCCCGGGCGGCCGGCGCAGGGCGTCGACGATGGCGCTCGCGTCGCTGGTGGGCGCCCAGCTCGGCCAGACCCTCATCTCCCGCTGGCGCAGCCCGCTCGTCATGGCCACCTGCGCCGTCTCGGCCGCCGCGCTGTTCGCGGTGATCGAGACGCCGGGCATCAGCGGGTTCTTCGGCTGCACCCCGCTCGGGCCGGGCGCCTGGACGGTCGTCACGGCGTCGGCGGCGGCGGCCACGCTCGGGGCCGCCGTCGCGCCGCGCCTCCTGCCCGCCGGCTGAAGCCCGCCGCGCTTCGCCGGTCAGCCCATGCTCTTCGCGCCGTCCAGGGACTCGCGGATGATGTCGGCGTGCCCGGCGTGCTGGAACGTCTCGCCGGCGATGTGCATCAGCACCATCCGGGCCGACCAGGACGCGTCCGGCTGGAACCAGGGCGCCTTGGGCAGCGGCTGGGCGGCGTCCAGGTCGGGGAGCGCGGCGACCAGCTCGTCGGTCCGCCGCGCGGTCTCGGCGTAGGCGGCGAGCACGCCCTCCAGCGTCTCGTCGGGCAGCAGCAGGAAGTCCTCGGCCCGGCGCTTGAAGTCCTCTTCGGTCATGGCGCTGAAGTCGGGCATGGCGGACGGCCCCTCCACGATGAAGTCCGCCCAGCCCCGCTCGACCGAGGTGACGTGCTTGATCAGGCCGCCCAGGCACAGCTCGCTCGTGGTCGTGCGCTGCCGGGCCTGGTCGTCGGTGAGGTCGCGGACGGTGAAGCGCAGGAAGTGCCGGGCCTTGGCCAGCAGGGCGAGCAGGTCGGCGCGCTCGCCGGTCACCGCGGGCGCTCCGTCGCGGCTCTTCTCGGCGGTGTCGTTCATAGGTCTGACCTCCAGGTCGTCTCGTTCCGTCGGACAGGGTCCACGCTACGGGCCATAGCGGTCACTTTCTGACCTGAATTGCGGGAGGATGGAGGTCATGGCGAACACGAGCACCCGGACGCTGCGGCTGCTGTCCCTGCTGCAGAGCCACCGGTACTGGCCGGGCACCGAACTGGCCGACCGCCTCGGCGTCTCCGTCCGCACCCTGCGCCGCGACGTCGACCGGCTCCGCGAGCTCGGCTACCCGGTCGAGGCGCAGCGCGGCGTCGACGGCGGCTACCAGCTCGCCGCCGGCGCCGCGCTGCCGCCGCTGGTGATCGACGACGAGGAGGCCGTCGCCCTGGCCGTCGGGCTCCAGGCCGCCGCGCAGGGCCCGGTGGAGGGCATCGCCGAACCCTCCGTCCGCGTCCTGGCCAAGATCGAGCAGGTGATGCCGGCCCGGCTGCGCCGCCGCGTCGAGGCGCTGCGCGCCATGACCGTGACCGCCGGCTGGGGCGGCCCGTCCCGGTCCGACGTCGACCCCGGCGTCCTCACCGCCGTCGCGCTCGCCTGCCGCGACAACGAGCGGCTCCGGTTCGCCTACACCGCCGCCGACGGCCGCCGCACCGACCGCCATGCCGAACCCCACCGGCTCGTCTCCCTCGGCCGCCGCTGGTACCTCGTCGCCTACGACCTGACACGCGGCGACTGGCGCAACCTCCGCGTCGACCGGCTCACCGAACCGCGGGGCACCGGCGCCCGGTTCCGCCCGCGCACCCTCCCGGTCGCCGACGCGGCCGAGTTCGTCCGGACCCGCCTGGACAGCGCACCCCGCTCCTACCAGGTCGAGGTCCTCGTGGACGCCCCCGCGCAGGTCGCCCGGGAGCGCATCGGCCGGTGGAGCACCGTGGAGGAGATCGACGCCGGACACTGCCGCGTGCACATCGTCGCCGACTCTCTGGAGTGGCCGACGATGGCGCTGGGCACCCTCGGCGCCGACTTCCGCGTCGTGCGCCCGCCCGAGTTGATCGACCTGCTCCACGACTGGGCGACACGCTTCCACCGCGCCTCGACCGCCCCCGAGACGCGCCCCTAGCGCGGAGCGGACCGCCCGATGCGGCGTCCTCGCCCCGCCCGCCGCCGCTAGGCTCTCCCAGTGATCGAAGCATGGCCGCGCTCCCCCCGGGCCGCCGAAGCCCGCCAGCGGCATCGCATCACCCCAGCCCCCCGCACCGCCCCGAAGGAGACCGCCGTGGAGATCGCCAACGACGGGTCCGGCGCGGCCCCGCTCGCACGACGGGACCCGCTCGTGACCGCGCCGGTCCGGGTCCTGGTCGCCGACGACCAGGCGCTGATCCGCACCGGATTCGCGACGATCATCGACGCCCAGCCCGACCTGGAGATCGTCGGCGAGTGCGGGGACGGCCGCGCCGCCGTCGACCTCGCCCGGAGGCTGGCCCCCGACATGGTCGTGATGGACGTCCGGATGCCCGTGCTCGACGGCATCGAGGCGACCCGGCTGCTGGCCGGGGCCGGCGTGACGGACCCCGTCAAGGTCCTCGTGGTGACGACGTTCAACCTGGACGAGTACGTCTACGAGGCGCTGCGCGCCGGCGCGAGCGGGTTCCTGCTCAAGGACGCCCCGCCGGCGCAGCTGCTGCACGGCATCCGCACCGTCGCGTCCGGCGCCGCGCTGCTGGCGCCCGAGGTGACGCGGCAGCTCGTCGGCCGGTACGCGGCGCGGATCCGGCCCACCGAGCGCACGCCGGACGGCACCGCGCTGACCCCGCGCGAGCTGGAGGTGCTCCGCCACATCGCCGACGGCCTGTCCAACAGCGAGATCGCCGCGACGCTGGTCATCAGCCAGGAGACCGTCAAGACCTACGTGTCGCGCATCCTCGCCAAGCTCAACCTGCGCGACCGCGTGCAGGCGGTCGTCTACGCCTACCGCAACGGCCTGGTGACCTGAGGCATCCCGTCACGGCCGCCGGACCACGGTGACGTCGAACTCCAGCACGACCTTCGGGCTGACCATCGCACTCGTCAGGGCGTTCCCGCGCACGCCCCAGTCCTCCCGGTCGATCGGCGCGCCGCCCTCGAAGCGGACCCGGAAGCCGTCCGCCGGGTCGTCCTCGGCTTCGGCGAGCACGAACCCGACGGTGACCGGCCGGGTCACCCCCCGGACGGTCAGGTCGCCGGTGACCGCGAAGGCGTCGTCGCCGGACCGCCGCACCCCGGTCGAGGCGAAGGTGAGGGCCGGGTGGGCGGCCGCGTCCAGGAACGTCCTGCTCAGGTACTCGTCGCGCCGCCGGTTGCCCGTCTGGACGCTGCCCGCCCGGATGGTGAGCCGGGCGCTGGACTTCGACGGGTCGGCGCCGTCCAGGCGCACCCCGCCCTCGAACTCGTCGAACCGGCCGCGCACCTTCGTGGACAGCGTGTGCCGGGCGACGAACCCTATCCGCGTCCGGGCGGTGTCCAGCACGTAGTCGCCGGTCAGTTCGCTGAGCGTGGTCACTGTCGTCATGCTTCGGCTCCTCAGGAAAGAATTCAGGTCCGCCCGCACGACGACGCAGGCGCCCGGATTGTGAGGCCGCTCTCAGGGAGCCGGATAACGGCCGCCCGTTGCGCGATGGACAACGGCCGGGTTGTATTGATCTGACCGGCTGGACACCCCCGGACCGTCCGGCCGGCAGCGAGGGGCCGGCGATGCGGACATGGCGCAAGGACGCGATCGGCATGGCGGTCCTCGCCCTGATCGTCTGGGCCGCGTTCGTCATCGTGTGGAGCGAGTACGCCTGGTCGACCGTGCACCACCTCGACCGCACGGACCTGCGCGGCAGCCATCGGACGAAACAGAACCTGCTGCTCGCCGCCGTCGCGGTCTTCGGTGTGCCCCCGCTGGGCGCCGTCCTCGGCTGGGTGTGGGGCCCCATTTCCAACGCTTCCAGGCGACCGTCCTGGTGCACCGCAGCGGGTTTCCTCGCCGGAGCGCTGAGCCTGACCGTGATCGGCGCCATCGGCTTCGTCCTGGCCTTGTACCGCGCCATGCACTCGTGGACCTTCTGACCAGCCCAGACGGGCGCGGTCACTCCAGATCGAGACCCTTCGGGACGTCCGTTGGACGCAGCTCCGCTCGTATACGGAGGTAGCGGACCGAGTGGCGCCAGCGGCCGTGCTCGGTCGCGGCGTCCACACTGATCTCCGCCACGAGGTCGGGGACGACCCGGACGTACGACGGGGTCGGCTTCTCGGCACCGGGCATTCCTCCGGCCCATCCCGCGGGGAGTTCGGCAGGCCAGGGATGCTCGTCTCCGGCCGGCCTCAGGAGGGCGGCCACCGCCTGGGCCGTGGCGGGGGCCAGCGGTGCGGAGCGGGCGACGACGCGCAACCGCCCGCCCCCGCCCCGCTCGTAGCGGCCGAGGATCAGGGTCTGGGGCGCGTCGACGCTTCCGGTGACGCCGCCGATGACGGCTTCGGTCGTGGTGCGGTGCTTGACCTTCCACCAGCCGCGCTTGCCCTCGCGGTAGCGGCCGGTGGCGGCCTTGACGACCAGGCCCTCGATGCCCTGCGCGGGCAGGATCTCGAACCACAACCGAGCCTCGCCGGCGTCGCGCATCTGCGGGCACAGGACGATCAGGGAAGCGTCCGGGACGTCGGCGAGCAGGCGTTCGAGGGCCTCGCGGCGCTCGGCCAGCGGTCTCGGCCGGTAGTCGGTTCCGCCGGCCTCCAGCACGTCGAACACCACGTAGTGGCACGGCTCGGCCAGGGCGAGGCCGCGCCGCCGACGGCCGGCGACATGGCGGCGTTGCAGCGCGGCGAAGTCCAGGCGCCCGTCGCGTCCCCAGCGGACGATCTCGCCGTCCACCACCGTGCCGGGCGGGAGGACGTCGAACACCGCCAGGACGACCTCGGGGAACGCGTCGTTGAACGGCTTCAGGCGGCGCGACCAGAGGCGGACGCCGCCGTCCTCGTTCACGATCGCCAGCGCGCGGAACCCGTCCCACTTGGGCTCGTACCGGCAACCGCCCGGGCACGCCGATTCGTCCGGGATGTGATCGATCGCCGTGGCCGCCATGGGGACGACCGGCCCACCGATGCGCATAGCCGCCCCCAGAAACCGGTTCGTGGTGTGCGGCTACCCGCCATCCCGGCGCCGACAGCACCGCTACCGGTTTCTTGAGGGCCCGATGGCCAGGTCATTGCGCGGGTGGAGGACCATCGGCGGCGACGGGCGAACCGGCGCGGGCGCCGTCCGGTGAACCGGTAGCGCGATGCCGGCCGAGGCGCCGCCGGCCGGCCGATAAGGCGACCTTGGGGTCGCCTTCGGTGATGTGCAGGCGGGTGTGCAGGCCGGTGACGTGCAGGATCCGCAGGACCCGTGGATGCGGGTGGTACAGCCGCAGCTGCCGGCCGCGGCGGTCCAGGCTCTGATGGGCCCAGACCATGACGGCCAGCCCGCTGGAGTCGGTGAAGGTGAGCTCCGACAGTTCCAGCAGCAGCCGGTGCGGGTCGTGTTCGTTGAGGACGACGGTGATGTGGCGGTGCAGGCCGCCGGCCGTGGCCAGGTCCAGCTCGCCGCACAGCCGCAGCACCGTGGTGCGGCCGTCGTGCTGGACGCCGATCCGCAGCGGCGCCGGTTCCGGGCCATGGTGACCGGCACCGGTCGGGACCGGTGCCGTCCAGGGCGCCGGCCCCGGCGGCTTCGGCGCCGGCTTCGACGGGGTGTTCTGCGTCTGCGATGGTGCGGTACGGCGTCGTGCCGTGGTCATGGGCCCTCCGGGAGCGGTGCGAGATCTCCGGGACCGGGCGGGGGTCAGGGGCCGGACCAAGGTGGATCGGATCGAATGTGACGACAGGTTTCGGGGTCGTCGGTCGGACGAGGTGCCGAGGGTCAGCGAACGTCGTCGCCGAGTATTTCGGCGGCCAGATCGGCGACGCGGCGGCGGCTGTCGCGGGCCTGCTTGCGCAGCCGGTTGAAGGCGGACACGGCGTCGATGCCGTGGGTGGCCATCAGGTAGCCGATGGCGCGCTCGATGACCACGCGATAGTCCAGCGCGTACTGCAGTTGCGTGGCGGTGACGCTGTTCTGCTGGGACGACAGCGCGGCCGTCACGAGCTCGGCCGCCAGACCGGCGTAGGCGCGCAGCGCGGAGATGTCGGAGTCGTCCCACTCGGCGGGTTCGGAGCGGTACACGTTCAGGGTGCCGACGGGGCTGCCGCCCAGCATGATCGGCACTCCGGCGACCGCCCGCACCCGCTCGTCCAGCAGTTCCACCAGCTGGGGCCAGCGGGCGTCGGAGCGGACGTCCTTGGTGGTGACCAGCCGGCCCTCGACATAGGTGTCGTGGCAGGGGCCCTGCTCGGCGTCGGCCTGGGCCTGCTCCAGCGACTTCCCGACCTCGTCGGAGGCGGCCACGAACATCAGCCGCTGGTGCTCGTCGATGAGCATGATCCCGGCGCCGTCGTAGCCGAACAGCTGGTCGACCGAGCCGACGATCCGCCCCAGCGCGCGGACCACGTCGGTGTCGTGCGGGGACTTGCGCAGCTGTTCCAGGCTGGTGCGCAAGGCGTCGGTGTTGATGTGCATCAGACCCCTTCGGGGGTGTCCGGGAGCGTCCGGCGACGGTGAGGTGCCGTGACGCCCTGAAAGTGAACGCGGGCGGGCGTCATAGCCCGCGGTGCTCGGGGACCACGGCCGCGAGCTGGACCAGCAGGTCGGCGGCGGTCTCGGCGAGGTGCTCGGCGACCGCGATGTGGTCGCTGGTCCAACGGCCGGGTGTGCGCCGGTAGAAGTTGAGCGCTCCGGTGGCGGTGCCCTCGACGTGCACCGGGATCGACAGCACGGCCCGCACCGAGGCGGCCCGCCGCGCCAGCCGCTCGTAGCCGGCGCCGCCGTGCCGCCGCAGGTCGGCCACCGCGACCGGACGGTCGGCGGCGACGGACTCGTGCGCCGGCCCCGACTGCTCGGACTGCTCGGCGTACTGCAGCTCCAGGCCCTCGGCGCTGGACCCGCCCACCGCACGCAGCCTGCCGTGCCCGTCGGCCAGCATCAGCGCCACGCCGTCGGCCTGCGAGATCGCGGTCATGGACTGCAACGCCCGCGACACGCCTCCCGCGGCCATCGCAAGGCCGGCATCGGGTGGGGCGCCGTCGGGCGGGTCGTCGCGGGAATGGCCGGTGGCAGGGGTGTCCGCCATGATCACTACCTTGGGGATCGTCGAACGGGTCGTCCGCGGACGCACGGCGGAACTTCACGCCACCCTACCCAGCCGAGCGGAGAGGAAACGATCCGCCGCCGGCGCCGCCGACCACCCCCTCCCGAGCACCGGAAACCGGCATCGGCGACAGTCCTTGGCGAAACCGAAAACCGCACCGGCCGATCGCGTGACGGTGGCGCACCTAGCGTTTGTGCTGTGAGTCAGGCGCGGCCCGTCATGAGTTACGACGTCCATGGCACGCAGTCATGGGTCGACCTGGCCAGCCCGGATTCCGAGGTTTCGAAGGCGTTCTACTGCGGCCTGTTCGGCTGGGATTCCTACACGCTGGCGTTCAGCGGATTCAGCGATTACGAGATCCTCACCGAAGGCGCTTCGGGCCCGGGCATCGCCGGCGTCCAGGCGCTGGCCGACGACACCGAGTCCCCCTCGTGGACCTGCGTCTTCCGGGTCGACGACGTGGACGCGTGCGTGGGGACCGTCGAGGCCGCGGGCGGCCGGTGCCGGGTGGACCCCACCGACGTCGCGCAGATGGCGCGGATAGCCCAGTTCGCCGACCCCCAGGGCGCCGAGTTCGGCGTCTGGCAGCCGGGCCCCTCGGGCGAGACCACGGTGATCGGCGACCGCTCGGCCGCGTGCTTCGTCGAGCTGGCCTGCCGCGACCTCGCCGAGGCCGGGCGCTTCTACGGGCGGGTCTTCGGCTGGTCGGTCATGGACGCGGACGACGGGCATCCGGCGTGGACGCGCTGGAAGGTCGGCGACCAGCTCGTGGCCGGCGGGGTCGCCATGGACGACAGCCGGCCCGCGGACCGTCCCTCGCAATGGACCCCGTACTTCGACGTCCCGGACTGCGACGCCGCCACCGGCAGAGCCGTCGAGCTCGGCGCGCGGGTCCGGGTGCCGCCGGCCGACATCGACCTGGGCCGGTTCTCGATCATGACCGACCCCACGGGCGTGCGCTTCGCCCTCATCGCCCTGGCCGGCCCGGACAGGTGACCGCCCGGTCCGGGCGGCATGCCCGACCAGGCCCTACGCCGATTCGCCGGTCAACGGTGTGATCGCACGGAGGCAGAACGCCGTGATGCGCTCGATGTCGCCGCCCGTGGGACTGCTTTCGCTCCACAGGTAGCCGCCCAGCTTGCCGAAGGTCGCGTAAGCGGCCAGCGACGCGTCGAAGGCCGGGTCGGCGCTGCCGAGGTCGCGCAGTGGTCCGGGCAGCAGTTCGGCCAGGCGGTCGCTGGGCGTCGGCGGCGTGGAGCCGACGACCTCGCTCACCGCGCCCGCGTTCCACAGCACCGCCCGCGTGGTCGCGGCGATCTCCTCGTCGGCCTGGGAGAGGACGCCCCGAACCCAGCGGCGCACCTTCCCTTCCGGTGTCGGCTCCTTGGCCATCTGGTGGGCCACGTAGCTGTACAGGCGCTCGGCTCCGTCCTCGAGCAGGGCCGCGACCAGCGCGTCCTTCGAGGGGAAGTGCCGGTAGAACGCCTCGTTCGACAACCCGGCCGCGCTCACGATGTCGGCCACGCGCGGACGCGATGCCGTGCCGCGCTCCTTCATGACGTCGAGCGCGGCATCGAGCAGGCGGCGCACCTCGCCGGCGTAGTCGGCGCCCCGCTTGGCGAGGGCCCGCCGGGCGATCCGGCTCACGACGTCGCCCACCTGGCCGGAGGCCGGCCGGGGGGCGGCCGGCCGCTCATTCATCGGACCGGACCGCGCGGGTCCCCACCACCAAGATCAGAACTGTATTCTGCTTCACGAGAATGATATTCTCATCAACGAGAGGAGGGTGCAAATGGGATGGGACTTCGAGACCGACCCCGCGTACCAGGAGAAGCTGGACTGGGCGGACGAGTTCGTCCGGGAGGAGGTCGAGCCGCTCGACCTGCTCTGGGGGAACGAGACCTTCCTGCCCAGGGACGACACCAAGCGCAGGATCCTCGAACCGCTCAAGGCCGAGGTGAAGCGGCAGGGGCTGTGGGCGACGCATCTCGGCCCCGAGCTGGGCGGGCAGGGCCACGGCCAGCTCAAGCTGGCGCTGCTGAACGAGATCCTCGGACGCTCGCCATGGGCGTCCCACGTGTTCGGGTGCCAGGCGCCGGACACCGGCAACGCCGAGATCATCGCGCACTACGGCACCGAGGAGCAGAAAGAGCGCTACCTGCAGCCACTGCTGGACGGTGAGATCTTCTCCAGCTACTCGATGACCGAGCCGCACGCCGGAGCCGACCCGACACAGTTCACCTGCCAGGCCGACAAGGACGGCGACGAGTGGGTCATCAACGGATGGAAGTACTTCTCCTCCAACGCCAAGGTGGCCTCGTTCCTCATCGTCATGGCGGTGACCGACCCGGAGGTGAGCCGGTACCAGGGCATGTCGATGTTCCTGGTCCCCACCGACACGGCCGGCGTCAAGATCGAGCGCAACGTCGGCCTGTACGGCGAGGCGATGAACGACGGCTTCCACGCGCTCATCCACTACGACGGCGTGCGCGTCCCCGCGGACGCGCTGCTGGGCGGCGAGAACCAGGCCTTCGCGGTGGCCCAGACCCGGCTGGGCGGCGGCCGCATCCACCACGCCATGCGGACCATCGGCCTCGCGCAGAAGGCCCTGGACATGATGTGCGAGCGCGCACTGTCCCGCGAGACCCAGGGCAGCCTGCTGGCCGACAAGCAGTTCGTCCAGGGCTACATCGCCGACTCCTACGCGCAACTAATCCAGTTCCGGCTGTTCGTGCTCTACACCGCGTGGCAGATCGACAAGCACAACGACTACAAGAAGGTCCGCAAGGACATCGCCACCGCCAAGGTCGTCATGCCGACGGTGCTGCACGACATCGCCTGGCGGGCCATGCAGGTCCACGGCGCGCTCGGCACCACCAACGAGATGCCGTTCTTCCAGATGATCCACGGCGCCGGCGTGATGGGCCTCGCCGACGGCCCGACCGAGGTGCACAAGGTCACCGTGGCCAAGCAGGTCCTGCGCGGCTACCGGCCCGGCGACGGCCGGTGGCCCACGGAATGGATCCCCGGGAAGGCCGAGGCCGCCCGGGCCAAGTTCGCCGACCGCATCGAACACGAGGTGGGGAACCTGTGATCGACTTTCAACGGCTCGCCGCCTGGATGGACGACGCCGGACTGCCCGGCAAGGGCGCCCCGATCGAGCACCGGCTGCTGTCCGGCGGCACCCAGAACGAGATCCACGAGATCGTCCGGGGCGACGAGCGCTGCGTCATCCGGATCCCGCCACCGGAGGCGCCCGCCGACCGGGACAAGGGCATCCTGCGCGAATGGCGCATCGTCGAAGCACTGGACGGCACCGAAGTGCCGCACACCAAGGCGGTCGCGGTGTGCGAGGACACCTCGGTCCTCGGCCGCCCCTTCTACCTCATGGGCTTCGTCGAGGGCTGGTCCCCCATGGGCCGGACGGCATGGCCGGCGCCCTTCGACACCGACCTTGAGGCGCGCGCCGGGCTCGGCTACCAGCTCGCCGAGGGCATCGCCCTGCTGTCCAGAGTCGACTGGAAGGCCAAGGGCCTGCACGACCTCGGCCGCCCCGACGGCTTCCACGAGCGCCAGGTCGACCGCTGGACGCGCTTCCTCGACCGGATCAAGGGCCGCGACCTCCCCGGCTTCGACGTCGCCGCGGCGTGGCTGCGCGCCCACCGTCCGCTGGACTACGTCCCCGGCATCATGCACGGCGACTACCAGTTCGCCAACGTCATGTTCCACGACGGCGCACCGGCCCGCCTCGCCGCCATCGTCGACTGGGAGATGGGCACCGTCGGCGACCCCAAGCTCGACCTCGCCTGGATGATCCAGAGCTGGCCGGAGGACACCAGCGCGCCCGAGGCGTCCGAGGCGTCGTATGTCGACCTGCGCGGAATGCCGTCGCGCGACCGGCTCCTCGCCCACTACGCCGAGGTCTCGGGCCGCCAGGTCGACGACATCGACTACTACCTCGTCCTCGCCAAATGGAAGCTCGGCGTGGTGCTGGAGCAGGGCTACCAGCGGGCGGGCGACGACGAGAAACTCCTGGCCTTCGGCCCCATCGTCCTCGACCTGATGAAGGAGGCCGCCGAACTGGCCGAATCGAGCCGGTACACCTCATAAGCGGTGGTCCTGCGAGACGGCCGCCTCGCATGGAGGCCGTCACTTCGCGGACAGGGCGCGCAGCGCGAGTTCCACGTGGTGCCGGATCGTGTCCGGTTCGGAGTCGGGGATCAACTGCGCGATGCGGACGAGTCCGAGAAGTTGATAGGCGATGTCGCGAGCGGTCACATCGGCGGCGAGGGTGTGGTCGGTGCGGGAGCGGTCGACGGCCTCCTGGCCGATCGCGGTGAGGTGCGAGAGGCATCGTTGGAGATCCGCGTCCGACGGTGATCCGGCGGAGAGCAGATCGACCATCGCCTTGTTGCCGATGAGCTGGGACATCGTCGCGGTGAAGAACTCCCGGAGACCGGCGGCCGCGGACGCGCGTTCGGGAAGGGCCGCCCCGGCGAGGCCGGCGAGGTCGGTCCCCGTCACGGCGTGCACGAGGTGTTCGCGGGTCGGGAAGTGCCGGTAGAGGGTGCCGATGCCGACACCGGCCGCGGCGGCGACGGCCCGCATGTCCACGGCCATGCCGCGCTCCCGGAACGCCTCTTCCGCGGCCGCCAGGATCCGTTCCCTGTTGGCGACGGCGTCCCGCCGCTGCTTGCGATCCTCGGCCATCCCCTCACTATAGCGATCCGGAACAACTGTTCCGATTGGTGTAGGTTGATCCGGAACATATGTTCCGGAAGCAGTGGAGGCGGGCCATGAGGACCATCGTGATCACCGGAGGGACCGACGGCATGGGAGCGGCGCTGGCGCGTCACTTCCTGAGAGCGGGCGACCGCGTCGTGGTGATCGGACGGAGCCGCGCCAAGTTCGACGCACTGCTCGCGACCGTGACCGCCGACGACCAGTCGGCGGTGTCACGAGCGGAGTTCGTCGCGGCCGACCTGTCATCGATCGCCGACAGCCGCCGCGTGGTCGAGCACCTGAATGCCAACCACGAGCGAATCCACGCACTGGTCCTCGCGGCCTCGTTCATCCGGCAACGCCGGCACACCACGCCCGAGGGACGCGAGGCGTCCTGGGCGCTGTTCTTCGTCTCCAAATACGTGTTCGTCACCGGACTCGCCGCGCTCCTCGGTGCGGCCGAGCGGCCCGTCATCGTGAACACGGCTGTCCCCGGCGCGCGAGTCGACGCCATCGACTTCGACGACCTCGACATGAGCGAGGGCTTCACCTTCAGGCAGTCCAACGCGCAGCAGCGTCGAGCCAACGAACTGCTCGGCATCCTCGCCACCGACCAGAACCCGGACCTGACCTACGTGACGTGGGGCCCGGCCCGGCTCGTCCGTTCCAGCTTCGCCGGCGAAATCGGGATGGGCATGAAGATCGCCGCCGCAGTGCTCGGACCGCTGCTGGGCCAACGCCCGGCCGCCGCGGTCCGCCCGATCATCGGCCTCATCAACACTCCGACCCCGGGAAGGGCCGCCTACCGCGGCACCAAAAAGCTCCCCCTCACCGTCGGCGACCACGACGACGAGGACGCCACGCGCCTAGCGAAGGCAGTCGAAGCCGACCTCTGACACCAACTACGCAGGACGTGCGCTCCGGACCGCCAGTACGGCCGCCGAAGCGCAGGCCCCGCTGACCACCGCGCGCGACCCGTCCCGGACGCCGACCCGGAGATGACCGCGCCCGCCGAAGGCGAACTCGTCCGGACGCTGCGGTCCGCGCGCACTCAGCCGGAAAGGGAGTTGTCGGCACGTGGGCCGCCCGCCACAAGGTCAAGTCATGTCCGACCCCGACACCACCCCGCGCTCGCACGGGAAATGCACGAGCACCTGCGGTGGCGCAACGCGAGGAACCGGCATCCGGATGGCCAGGCTGCGCAACGGCGGGCACGCGCTCGGATCAGCGGCGAGAGCCATCGCCGATGGGGGCGCCCTCGGCCCCGAGCCGCGTGACCGACCTGGTGATCAATAGTGGTCACCGCACCGGCCGTCTCGGCCCGGGCTCAGGCCGGCCGGGCGACGGGCCTGAGGCCGTCCATCAGGAGGTCCAACAGGCGACCGGCCTTGGCTTCATGCTCGCGCCGGGGGGCCACGGTGAAGATGCCGATGAGGGAGGCGGCGATGTCTTCGGCGGTGACGTCGGAGCGGAGGTCGCCCGCCGCGCGACCGGCGTCGAGAATCGTGGTGATGGCCGCCAGTAGCTCGCTCCGGGTCTGCGCATGGGCGATCTCGCCCGACTCGATCATCGCGAGCAGCGTGTCGAGCATGCCGTTCTTGGTCGCGATCCAGTCCCCGAACAAGTCCATCCAGCGCCGCATCGCCGCAGCCGGGGGCAGCCGGTCGAGCAGCTCGCGGGCGCCGGTCGTCAGCCGCACGACCTGGTCCCGGTAGACCGCGTCGACCAGCGACTCGCGGGTCGGGAAGTGCCGGTAGAGCGTGGCGATGCCGACGCCGGCCTCGCGCGCGATCGCACGCATCGACGGCTCGCCGTCAGCCGACACGAACACGCGGGTCGCCACCGCGAGCAACTGGTCGCGGTTACGGGTCGCGTCCGCCCGCGGCGCGCGCATCTCCACCTCACTCAAAACGGATCACGCTCCGGTTGTGTTAGGGTCGCCCATGTAAACGGAGCATAGTCCGTTTCGACGCGTTCCTCGGTGCCCAAGGAGACAGGCGTACATGCAGGAGCAGAGCGATCAACCGCAGACGGGCAGGAGCAGGGCGGTCCGGCTCGATTCGTTCGGCGGCCCCGAAGTCCTGGACGTCCGTGAGGTTCCCGCTCCGCAGGCCGGCCCGGGACAGGTCCGCGTGCGGGTCACTGCGGCCGGCCTGAACCCGATGGACTGGATCATGACCGCCGACGCGGACACCGCCGCCCGGTTCGGATTGAGCCTCCCGGCCGGGTTCGGGACCGACTACGCGGGAGTGGTCGACCAGGTCGGTGACGGGGTGACCGGCTTCGCATCCGGCGACCGGGTGTTCGGGGGCGCCCTGTCCCGCGCGGTCGCCGACTTCGTGGTGGTCGACGCGGCCGGGGAGACCGCGGCGAACGAAGCCCATCACACTCCCGGCGGCGTCGACGACCGCACCGCCGCCACCCTCACGATCGCCGGCCGCACGGCATCCGCCGCCCTCGCCGTGATCGACCCCGGCCCGGACGACACAGTGCTGATCGGCGGCGCGGCGGGCGGGGTCGGGGTGTTCGCCGTCCAGCTGGCCCGGATCGCAGGAGCGCGCGTGATCGGAACGGGATCGGCGACATCGTCCGATTTCCTGCGCGATCTCGGAGCCGAGCCGGTCGCCTACGGCGACGGCCTGGCCGACCGGGTCCGAGCCCTCGCTCCCGGCGGCGTCACCGCAGCCATCGACCTGCACGGGACGGAGACAGTGCACGCCGCAAGGGAACTCGGCGTCCCGGACGGCCGCATCTGCACCATCGCCGCGCAAGTCGACGGCGTGTCGGCGGCCAACGGCGCGAACGCCGCTCCCGGCGCCCTGGAAGAGATCGCCCGCCTGATCGCGGCGGGCCGACTCCGGGTGCCCATCGCGGCGAACTTCCCGGTCGAGCAGATCCGCCGCGCTGCCGAACTCCAGGCCGGCCGGCACGTCCACGGCAAGGTCGTCATCGACCTCTAGAGCCTCAGCGGGCGGGAAGCCGTCCCCGCCTGATCAGTGACGACGGCATCGCATTCATCGCCGCGACGGCCTTGACCACCCGATCCCAGATCGAGGGTGCATCACTTCAATGGCGGCACGGTGGACGGCGCCGGGCGAGGGCGTCACATCGGCCGTGGGAACGCAACGCGTTGTTGCAGTTCGGCAGAACGACATCACGATCGGAGTCAGAGGTCAGGCTGCCAGCAGGATCGATGACCGTCCGCGGTTCATCGTCACCGCTCATCTGGTGTGCGGGCTTCAACCCGCACACCAGGTGAGCGACACCGTCGTTGATGACGAGTTCGAGGAGCAGCCGGTCCAGGTGCCGCCAGGTGCGGCGTCGGACGAGCAACTGATCGCAATGCTGGTGGATCGTCCTCGGCCCGGTCAGGGCGGCACGTCGTGGACGCGGTGCGGGGCGGGCCTTGCCCCGGATGCTGTCCTGAGATCGTTTAACGGTGTGGCCGGAATGCGCCAGAAAACTGCCGCGCCTGGACGCTGTCACCTGGGATGAGGTTAGTTAATTCCAAGCGACCCAGGAAGGGGCGTGGCGGTGAAATTCACTGGATCGATATTACCCGTTGCCGCAGCCACTGTGATCGTTTTCGGTGCCGTTTCCTGCAAGGACTCGGGCAGTTCGGATAATCCAGGCGGTGGTGGGCCGCATTCCGCGCCGGCCCACGGAGGAGGGGGCAATCCGACGCCGGTGCAGCCGACGGCGACAACGCAGCCGCCTGAGGATCCCGGCGGATCCGGCGGTTCGAGCCCCTGAGGCCGGTGCCGCCGAACCGGCCCTCGACGGAGAACACCGAGGACGTCGAAGGGCATCGCCCCGCAGGGTGGGCGGCCGGCCTGCAAGCCCTCGGGCAGGTCCTCGCCCAGACGACCTTGATCGTCGCGGTGCTGTACTACTTCGGCTGGGCACGGAGTTACGCGCTCTACCCCTACTTCGGGGTCGAGCCCTCGATGCTGCGGTTCTCGGTGACCGACTACGTGCTGCGCAGCGTGGTCGTCACGGTTCAGCCACTGGTCATCGCAACCCTGGCGATCTTGGCACTACCGTGGGCGCACCGCATGCTCCGGAAGACGGTGGCAAAGCAGGTCACCGGCGGCCGACGCCTCCTTCTGCGCGTCGTCATCATCGGCTGCGCCTGCACAGGCGCCGCATTCTGCGTCGCCGGACTCCTCGGCTTCTACAACGTCGTCGTCTACAGCACTCGATATCCGCTCGTCCCGATCTTCATAGGCATCGGTGTCGCGCTGGTGATGTACGCCGCTTGCTGGAGGGGGGCGACATCAGAGAATCCCGCTCCGAAGGGAATCGAGGGTTTGCAAGCCGCGGTACTGGTCGCCCTCGCCGGAGTATTGGTGCTCTGGGCCGTCGGCGTCTACGCGAATCTGGACGGAACGGACTCGGCTCGGTCGATCGAACGCCGCCTTGACGAGCGGCCACCCGTCGTGGTCTACAGCACCACGGATCTCGCCCTTTCCGCGCCGAACACGGGCCTCAGGGCGGAGCGGCTCCACGCGGTCCACGGCCAGTACGTCTACCGGTACACCGGGCTGCGGCTCCTCACCTATTCCAATGGCAGGTACATCCTGCTGCCCGAACATTGGGCCCACGCCCGGGATCCGGCGTTCATCCTTGACGAACGCGACAGCCTGAGATTCGAGATCCGCCACGCGTGACCGGCCTCGTGTCCCGCGCGGTCCGGGGCGCCCGGGTACACGATCGTCTGCTCGGGCATGCGGGCTCCTCCGGGCCGTTGGTCGACGACGAGCTGCCCTCCGCCACCGATTCCGATGTCGAGTACCCGGAGTCGGTGCCGGAGGATCCCTTCCTCGAGCACATCCACCGCCTCGCCCTGCCCGACGACCCTGACCTGAACGGCGAGAAGATGATCCCGATCAGGGCGGTGGTGACGATACTTCAGGAGCGGTGGGAGGCCGCGCTCGGTCAGCGGGCGACGCTGTCACCGCGGTCCGCCGTACGGTCGCTGGATGAGCTTCTCGCCCCTACCGGAAGCCGTTCGGGACCTTCGTCTCCCGATCGTGCGAAAGGCCGGTCTCCCGTATGGGAACCGGCCTTTGACCTGGGTGGAGCTGAGGGGATTTGATCCCCTGACCCCCTCGACGCGAACAGGACGAATCAAGTTTTACAGGGCCGGTCGTTCAACAACTTTGAGATAAAGTCACAGGTGAGAGCGACTCTTCATCCGCACCGTGTCACCGGGTTTCAAGATCGACCAGACCGTCCTTGATGACATCTCGATGACATGGAGGATCACTACCTCTTGGAGGCTCCCATGGGTTTCACGCGGCCCCGCACGGCGAAAGGCGGCCGAGTCCGCTACATCGCCCTCTACCGCGACCATCGCAGCAAGGTCAGATCCGCCGGTACCTACTCATCCGAGCGCCAGGCAGACAAAGCATGGCAAAAGCCGAGGCGAAACTCGCGTTAGAGCGCCTGCCCGACGCCACCAAGGGCCGCCAGCGATTCCGCCGCTACGTCGAGGACGTCTGGTTCCCCAACCACGTCGTCGAACTCCGGACACGAGAGAACTACGACTACGAGATCCACCGCCACATCATGCCCTGGTTCGCCAGCATGCGGGTGATCGACATCCTGCCCATCGACGTCCGGGAATGGGTCACGCACCTGCAGAAGGAGGGCGTCAGCCCACCGACCATCCGCTACTGCATGACGATCCTGAGCGCCGTCTTCACGACAGCGCTCAACGACCTCGTCATCGTCCTCCACCCCTGCAAGGGAGTGAAAACACCACCGGTCCCCAAGAAGAAGCGCACCATCATCATGCCCGAGCAGTTCGACGCCCTCTACGAGTCACTGACCGACGCGCGCATGAAGCTGCTCGTGGAAGTAAAGGTCGAGACCGGCCTCCGCTGGGGTGAACTCACGGAGCTGAGACCGAAGGACATCGACTTCGCGACGCGGACCCTCACCGTCAGCCGGGTCATCATCGAACTCAACCCGAGGCACCACCCGGAAGGCGGCCGCTTCCTGGTGAAGGATTACCCGAAGGACAGGGAGCACCGCAGCGTCCGCCTCAGCAAGCAGATCGCCCGCAAGGTCCAGAAATACATCAGCGAAGAGGGCATCAAGGAGAACGACCTCCTCTTCTTCCTGCGCCAGGACGAACTTCCACGCCAACGACGGCTACGCGTCCTCCTCGATCCCGAGACCCTCGGCTTCATCGAGCCTGAGTGCCGCTACAGGCACGGAACGCTCAGCGGATACTCCGCAGGCAAATGCCGCTGCCAACACTGCAAGGACATCTACGCCGACTACCGTGCCCGCCGACGCGAAGCCGGCAAGGACTCCCCCAGACGCCGCCGCACGATCAACACCGACGGCCACATCCCACGAACGTGGTTCCGCGACCACGTCTGGAAGCCGGCGATCAAAGCGGCTGACCTCCGCATCCACCTCCGCCCTCACGACCTCCGCCACGCCCACGCATCCTGGCTCCTGGCGGGCGGCGCTGACCTCCAGGCCGTGAAGGAACGGCTCGGCCACGCCAGCATCACCACCACCGAGAAATACCTGCACACTCTCCCCGACGAGGACGACACCGCGCTCGACGCCTTCGACAAGATCCGCAACCGCTCGAAACCCGCCTCGATCCGAGCCGTCTAGAACCGACACAGCTCCCAGGGCGCCTCAGGTGCCCTGGGAGTCGAACCGTATGGCGACGTTCAAGCCGCCGTCGACGCGTGCGTCGGCAGTGAGGGTGGCGTGGTGGGCTTGGGCGACGGCATTCACGATGGCGAGGCCGAGGCCGTAGCCGTCGTGGCGCCCGTGACGATCAGGTGCCAACTTTTGGAAGGGTTGGAAGAGGCGCTGGATCTGATCGCCGGGAACGACCGGCCCGCTGTTGGTGACTCCGAGGACCGCCTGCGTGCCGGACGTACGAGTTGTGATCTCTACGTGGCCGCCTGCGTGGTTGTGGCGGATGGCATTGTCGATGAGGTTGGCGACGAGGCTTTCGATCAATTTCGGGTCCCCGGCCGTCACAGCGGGCGTCAGGTGCTCGGCGATGTCGATGCCTCTCTCCGTTGCCTGGTCGCGGCGGAAGGCGAGCGCTCGCTCGACGACTTGGGCAAGGTCGAGGCGGTCCCGGCGGGCGGCGCCGCGCTCGCTGGTGGCCAAGGCGAGCAGTGCCTGGACGAGCCGCTCCTGGTGTTCGCCGAGGGCGAGGGCCTCCTGGCAGGCCGAGCGCAGGGTGTCGGTGTCGCCATCGGGGGCGGCGAGGGCGACTTCGAGGAGGGTGCGCTGGCCGGCCAGAGGGGTGCGCAGTTCGTGGGAGGCGTTGGCGACGAAGTGGCGTTGGGCGTCGAAGGAGGCTTGGAGGCGAGCGAACAGGTCGTCGAGGGTGCGGCCCAGTTCGGTCAGCTCGTCCGTCGGTTCACCGAGGTCGAGGCGCCGGTGGAGGTCACCGGCAGAGATATTCCTGGCGGTGGCGGTGATGGTGCGCAGCGGATCCAGGAACCGGCCCGCGACGAGCCAGCCGAGCGCCAGGGCGACGGGAACCAGGACGATCAAGGCGATGGCGGAGCCCGTGAAGAGCTGGGCCAGGCTGATCCCGGGTCCGGTTCCGGTGGTCACGCCCGATGAGGGCCGGCCCTTGGGTGTGGCCCCGTCGACGCTGACGAGCGGGACGAGCACGAGGACGAGGACGAAGACCCCGGCGGCGTAGATTCCCGCCGCGTAGGCGAGCGCGAGTCGCGTCTGCAGAGACCTTCTGGCGAGCTGCAGGGAAGTCATGTCGATCCGATGCGGTAGCCGCCTTCGCGAACGGTCTCGATCACGGGCGGCTCGCCGAGCTTGGCCCGCAGCCGGTGCATGGTGTGCTTGACGGCGCTGCTGAAGGGGTCGGCGGCCTCGTCCCAGACGCGTTCGAGCAGTTCCTCAGCGGAGATGACCAGGCCGGGCGCGGCGAGCAGGCATTCGAGCAGGGCGAACTCCTTGGGGCTCAGCGCAAGGCGCCGGCCGGCCCGGAACGCGGTGCGGCGGGCCGGATCGAGAGTGATGTCCCCGCTTTCCAGGGTGGGCGGGAGCGGCGGGGCGGCGCGGCGGGCCAGCGCGCGGACGCGGGCGACCAGTTCGGCGAACGCGAACGGTTTGGGCAGGTAGTCGTCGGCGCCGAGGCTGAGCCCGTGGACGCGGTCCTCGATCGTGCCGGAGGCGGTGAGCATCAGGACGCGGGTCTCGCAGCGGCCGTGGGCGAGCCGCCGGCAGATCTCGTCCCCGTGGACGCCGGGCAGGTCCCGGTCGAGGATCACCACGTCGTAGCGGGTGACGGCCAGGCGGTCGAGGGCGTCGGTTCCGTCGAGGACGACGTCGACGGCCATGCCCTCGTGCCGCAGCCCGGTTCCGATCGAGCGGGCGAGGACCTCGAAGTCCTCGACGACGAGGATCCTCACTGCCACGCACCATCGGTGGTCGCGCCTGCCGGGCGGCTGCCGGGTCGAGGGGTCATGTTCCGACGATGTCAGATCCCCGGTCGCAGCCCGGTCGCGGTCGCTGCGACCGGGCTGGGACCTGGTGCCGCGTACAACCGTCGGCATGATCGCAATACGAGCCGTAAGCGCGCCGCGATGAGCGCCCCGGGGATCGTCGTCACCGGACTGCGCAAGAGATACGGGCGGGCCCTCGCTCTCGACGGCATGTCCTTCATCGTCCGTCCGGGTGTGGTGACCGGATTGATCGGGCCGAACGGGGCCGGGAAGTCCACAACGATGCGAGTGATCCTCGGCCTGGATTCGGTCGATGAGGGCACTGCGCTCATCGATGGGAAGCCGTACCGCAGTCTTCGGTGTCCGCTGAACCACGTCGGTTCGCTGCTGGACGCAGGGGCGCTGCACGCCGGCCGAAGCGGACGAGACCACCTGCTCTGGCTGGTGCATTCGCAGGGCCTGGACGCGCGGCGGGTGAACCAGGTGATCGAGCAGGTCGGGCTGGCCTCGGCCGCCCGGCGCAAGGCCGGAGGCTACTCGCTGGGCATGCGGCAGAGGCTCGGGATCGCCGCGGCCCTGCTGGGCGACCCGCCGATCGTCATGCTCGACGAGCCGTTCAACGGCATGGATCCCGACGGCATCGTCTGGATACGCGGTTTCCTGCGGTCGCTGGCCGCTCAGGGCCGCGCCGTGCTGGTCTCCAGTCACCTGATGAGCGAAGTGCAGGGCACGGCCGAACATCTCGTCGTGGTCGGGCGCGGGAAGGCCATCGCCGACGCCGGCGTGGCCGACCTGATCGCAGCCGCCTCCGGAAACCGGGTCGCCGTGCGGACCACGGCCGGGACGCACGCGACGAGGGTGCTCGCGCATGCCGGCGCGACCGTTACGGCCACCGGGCGCGACACCATCACCGTCTCGGGGCTGCCCGCGGATCGGATCGTGACGCTGCTCAGCGAGGGTGCAGTGCCGTTCTCCGAGGTATCGGCACACCGCGCGACCCTTGAGGACGTCTATCTGGACCTCACTCGCGAGGCCGTCGAGTTCCGTGCCGCGTCCGCGGAGATGACACGGTGACTCCTCCCGTGACGTCTCATCGATCCGGCCAACGCGTCGGAAGGGACGGCTTCCTCCAGGTGCTGCACGCGGAATGGACCAAATTCCGAACCGTCCGCGGCTGGCTGATCGGCATGGTGGCCGCGGCACTCCTCTTGCCGCTGTTCGCCGCGCTCACCGGGGTCAGCAGCGATCAGAACGGTTCTCCGCCCGTTCCGATCGGACCGGGCGGCGAGCCGGTCACCGACAGCTTCTACTTCGTGCACCAGCCGCTTTCCGGAAACGGCAGCATCACCGTCTCGGTCTCTGCGCTCGAGAGCCGCATTCCCAAGGGCCCCGGGGATCTGCGGCCCGACACCGTGCCATGGGCGAAGGCCGGCCTCATCATCAAGCAGAGCACTCACCAGGGATCGCCCTACGCGGCGATCATGGTCACCGGCGGCCGCGGCGTGCGAATGCAGGACGCCTACGTCAACGACAGGCCCGGCCCGCCCGGCCCGGTCTCCGCCGAGTCCCCCCGCCGGCTGCGGCTGGACCGCTCGGGCGACACGATCACCGGCTATGCCTCCACCGACGGCGCGCACTGGATCAAGGTGGGCGCTGCGCGGGTCAACGGACTCGGGCCGACCGCGCAAGTCGGGTTGTTCGTCGCGTCTCCGCCCGCTCTGCAAGGCATGGGGACGGCCGGCAGCGTGTCGACGGCCGTCTTCGGGGACCTTCGTCTCCAGGGAGGCTGGGGCGGTGGCGGGTGGGCCGGTGACCAGCTGGGGGCCGAATCCCCTAGCTTCGCCGGCTACCCGGAGAACACGTCGGGTTCGGTCGCGGGATCGGACGGCCGGCTCACGGTGACCGGCGCCGGCGACATAGCGCCCGCCAGCCGGGAAACCCTGCCGACCGGCGGCGCCCTTAAGGACATCCTCACCGGTACGTTCGCCGCACTGATCGCGATGATCGTCGTGGGGGCGCTGTTCATCACCACGGAATATCGCAACAAGATGATCCACCTCACCCTGGCAGCGAGCCCGGGGCGGAGCCGGGTGCTGGCCGCCAAGGCGATCGTGCTGTGGGTCGTCGCCTTCGTCGCCGGGCTGCTGGGAACGGTCGTCGCGTCTCCGCTCGGTGAGCGGCTCGCCCGGGACAACGGCGTCTACATCTTCCCGGTGCCGTCCGCAATGGAACTGCGGGTGGCGTTCGGGACCGCGGCGCTGCTCGCGACCGCCTCGGTCCTCGCCCTCTCGGTCGGCGCCATCGTCCGGCACAGCGCTGCCGCGGTCACCACCGTCACCCTGACCATCGTGCTGCCCTACATCCTGACCGCCATTCCGTTCATGCCGGCGAGCGCGGCGAACTGGCTGGCCCGGGTAACACCGGGGGCGGCCTTCGCCGTCCAGCAGACGCTTGTGGAGTACGACCAGGTGGCGAGCCACTACACGCCCTACAACGGCTATTACCCGCTGGCGCCGTGGGCCGGTTTCGCCATCCTGGCCGCTTACGCGGTCGTGACCCTGTCCGCGGCTGCCGTCCTGCTCAACAGGAGGGACGCATGAAACTCGCGCTGCATGCGGAATGGACGAAGATGCGGACCGTCCCCGGCCCACTGTGGCTGCTGCTCGGCACCGTCGGGACCACGGTGGCCCTGAGCGCAGGTGCGACGGCAGTGGTGAGCTGCACCGCCAGCGGCTGCGGCGGCGACACGACCAAGCTGACCCTTATGGGCGTCTATCTCGGCCAGGCGCCGGTCGCCATCCTGGCGGTCCTGCTCATCGGCGAGGAGTACAGCTCGGGCCTGATCCGCACGACCATGACGGCGGTGCCACGGCGCACAACCGTCTTGGCGGCCAAGGCCATCACTCTCACCGGCGTCGTGGCAGTCGGCGGAACCGCCGCCGTCCTCGGGGCGGTGCTCGCCGGGCGGCTCATCCTGCCCGACCTCGGCGACAAGGAGCTGTCACCGTCCAGCGGCCCGACGCTGCGCGCGCTCTTCGGGACGGTCCTCTACCTGATCCTGATCGGCCTTCTCAGCCTCGGCGTCGCGACCGCGGTGCGAGACTCCGCCACCAGCATCGGCGTCGTCCTCGGCCTGCTCTACATCGTCCCGATCGTCTCCCAGACGATCAGCGACCCGGAATGGCGGCGCCTATTGCAGAAGATCGCACCGATGAGCTCCGGCCTCGCCATCCAGGCCACCACCGACCTCAGAAGCCTGCCCATCAGCCCCTGGGCCGGCCTCGCCGTGACCGCCGCCTGGGCCGCCGCGGCGCTTGTGGTCGGCGATCTGCTGCTGCGCACGCGCGACGCCTAGAAGCTCTGGAGGTATTTCTCCAGGAGAGGTACCTCCCGCAACACGACCCTGCAACCTGAAACCGAAGGTCCGGCTCTCCGATGAAGAACCGGACCTTCATCCGTACGGATGGCGGCTCGTCAGCTCGGCTCGATGCCGAGAAGCCGGCGGAGGTCGACGGTGACGACGCGGTAGCTAGCGCCAATGCGGATGACCTTGCAGGGGAACTCGCCGCGTCGGGCGAGTTGGTAGGCGCGTGTGCGTCCCATCCCGATGGCGCGGGCGGCGGTCTCGACGCTGATGGTGGTGGGAGGGCGAGAAGCTCGTCTTGGCTCATCCGCTTCACGGCTCAGGCCCCGTTCCGGGAGCTGCCGAACCATCTCCCCCGTAGCCCTCGGCCTTCTGAAGGTCTCACCCGTGGTTTGGCCCGTCGGATCGGGACTGATGGGGCCAGTGCGGTCGTGGTGTCGTGGGGCGGTGGTGCGCTGGTTGCGGGCGGCGATCCTGTGCCGTGGACGTGGTTGATCGCGCTTCGGGCCTGGTTGATGGCTTCGCCGCATCCCGCGCCCAGGTGGCGGGCGTGAAGGATGGCGCGGCCGAAGTCGTCGAGTGCCTCGTCGAGGCTCCCGCCGTGGTCATGGACGAGGTGTCCGTGCGTGTGCTGGTGCGCGAGGAAGCGTTCGAGTTGAAGGAGAAGGTGGTCGACCTCGGTGGCGGCTGTGTGGACGGCGTCCAGCACCGCGTAGACGGTCGCAGGTCCCGCAAGACCGCCCGGTTCCTCCACGGACTGCTTCAGCCAGTGGACGGCTCGCTCCAGATCCTCGGCGGACTGTTCGGTTTCGTGACCGATCTGGGCGTTACGGCTGGTCGCGCTGGGGTTGGAGGTCATGGGTGCACTCCTTGGGGTGCAGACCCTCTGTGGGAGGGCCAGAGCTGTTCGTGGACATGGCCCGTCCTTCCTGTTGAGGAACGGCAGATAGATGCTCTGCCGCTTCATGACGTTGTTTACGCTCCGTGATTGTGCCTGCGCCTCGATCTTGACTCCAGCACTCCAGAGGCACCGGCGAGTCTGGCCCTCGTCAGGTCAAGCGCCTGGGCGCGCCGCCACGACGCTGGGGCGCCTGAGGTGGACGAGCAGAGGGGGCGGTGGTCGAGCCCAGTCCTTCAGCCAGCGGCACGGGGAAGGCTTCGGCCGCAAGCTTCGCCATCGCGCGGCCCTCGTCGAGGGTTTCCGCGACGCGCGGCGGCACCGGTGCGGGCAATCCAGACGCCGTCCTTCGGAAGGCGTGCAGCCGCCCTGCGGCCTGACGTGTGGCATCGGCTTGGGCGATGCGTTGCTGGACAAGTCGATGTTCGGCCGTCGCTTCGATGAGATCGGCGAGGTTTGCGATGAGGAACAGCAGGTCGACGGTGAGGTTCCTTCTGCGTTCGCGTCGATCTCCCCAGCGCACGTTGGTGATCGCGAGCGTCCGCGCTACCGCGCGCAGGGCACTTCCGTACGGAGTGACCGAAGGCAGACGACCGAACGGTTCTCGGGTGGCGCGGTCGTAGAAGTCGGCGGCCTTGGCCAGTTCGCGGTTGCCGGTGATGTCCGCGGTGACGTGCAGGACGTCAGAGGCCGCCGCTGCCAGATCGGCGCGGACACGTGGATCGCGGAACTCGCGCATCTGCCACGCCGCCGTACCGGCCGCTTGAGCGGCCTCCCGATAGGCCGCGGTCCGCAACCGGTGGTCAGCGGACGAACCCGGTGCCCACCGGCGCGAGCAGGCAGCGGGCTGACGGATTGCGTCGTCGTTCCACCGGAGTCGCAGCTTGGGCAAGGTGAGGTCATCTGCGAGCTTGCCGCCGGAGAAGAAGACCGGCGCACCCGCCGAGTTGGTGTACTCGGGCACCGCGACGGCGTAGCCCGTCACTTCACCCGGCGTGCGGACACTGAATCGCAGCCGCACCGCCAGCCCGCGCTCACGCAGGCCGGCGAAGAACGCCTCTTCGCTGTCAGACGATGCAGCGACCGTGGCCACCTGCCGACGCAACGCGGTACGGGGCGGCTCCTCCAACCCGGCGCGTTCGGCCCGTTCCATCTCAGCACGTGAGGGTCGGGGCGCCGCTGTCCGGTCCGCGGGCGCGGTACGGCACAGCCCGTACCGTTCCTCGACGACCTGGCATGCCTTGCGCGCCTTGAGGTAGTCGCGGGTGATGTTGGGTCTTCGGCCGTCCTCGCGCGCGAGTGTGGCCACGATGTGGATGTGATCGTCGGCGTGCCGCACGGCGATCCACCGGCACGCCTCCGCATCGCCGTGTGGGGCGATGCCGGTCTGGTGTATCAACTCCTCGGCGACATCAGCCCACTCCTCATCGGTCAGAGCCCGGTCGGTGGGGGCCGTCCGCAACGAGCATTGCCAGACAGACCCCGCCGGCCCGCTTCGCCGCAGCATCTCCAACGGAGACCGCAGCACCTCACCCAGCGGGCGAAGATCGCGCTTGCCGTCCGCGCGCCTCGCCGGCTCCAACGCGGCCGGGTGCCGGTACCCGGCGACGAGGTGAGGGTCGGTGTGCTCGTTGCGCTTACCCGGCCCGTACAAGTACCGCAGCAGGTTCCCGACATCCGCGCCGCGCGTGACCTTCGCGATCACGGCAGACGCCTGCCAAGCTCGACGATGACGGCCTCCGCCCGCCGCACCACCTGAAAGCAGTACGCCGCCAACCACTCCACCGACTCCGGAATCTCGTTGTAGGTGTTGGCATGGCGCACGAGCTGGTTGAGGTTGACCCCGACCGCATTCACCTGACGGCTGGCTCTCCGCAACTCGGCATGCAACGCGACAAGCGCCCCGTCCACCGGCCGCTGCTCGCGAATCGCAGTCCGAACCGTCTTCACGACGAAGGCACTACAGGCGAGCCCGGCTCGCGTCGCCGCCTCGTGGAACTCTTCGTACTCCTGGTCGCAGACCCGGATTCTCAGTTCCCGCTCTCGCCGCCGCCCTCCACCGAGCTTCGCTCGCCGCTGCAGCGGCTCGCCCCCGTCGCTGCCTTGCTTGGATGTCGCCATAGACCTCCGCTCCTGGCTTTTGAGGGACCGCGCTCGGTCCCCTGCCTGGCCAGTGTGATCTCCCGAGCAGAAGCTATCCACAACAGGTAGCGCTCTACCAGCTATCTTGCATCCCGCACTGAACCGCCTATGCGGTGGCTCTCGAAGGCCAATTCATATCAACGGTGAGCCGAATCTGACGCTCAATGCCAGGCGATATTACATCGTCCGCTCTCCCTGACAGGCCCTCGATATCCGCTCCGCGGAGGAAAAACGAGAACCGCCGGAAACATAGCTCGGCGTCAGATTTGACCAGTCGATGTGATGAGGGGGCTTTCAGCCTCCGCAGGCTGCGAGGAGGAGGGCGGCCATACTGGTACCGCTGACGATCTTCCCGGCTTCGACCAGGCCGCGAATGTCAGCCAGAGGCACCCATTCGATCCGCTCGGCTTCCCAGTCCTCGGTAGGTGGTCCGATGTGGGTGGCGCCGTCTGCCCAGAAGATGTGGTGCTGGGAGTCGGAGATCCCTGGGGTCGGGTGGACGACGGTGAGAGGACGCATCGGCCCCGGCCGCCATCCGGTTTCTTCCTCGACCTCGCGGGCGGCTGCGGCGGCCGGTTCCTCCCCGTCACGGATGCCGCCGATCGGGATCTCCCAGGCCCATGCATCGGTGATGAAGCGGTGTCTCCACTCCAGGAGCACTCGCCGCCGATCGTCCACCACGACCGCGCCGGCACCGCCGGTTCGCGACCGGATGATGCGGTGCTCCAGATGACGACCGCCGGTGATCTCGACGTCAGCGATGCGGATGTCGAGCCAGGGATCGGTGTAGAGCGGCTTCTCCGAATGGACGGTCCAGCGCACGGACGAACTCCCTTGGTCGGTGGCGCGGCTCAGCCGTCACGCTACTGGTCGTGCTGCGACACAAGGGCAGCGCGCTCGCGGAAGTCCCGTACGTCCGGGCAGTCGAATGCCGCAAGTGAACGAGACAGACTCGCAACGCGGTCTTGGATGCGACCCGACTCCATCCCTTGGGCGCAGTCGAGCATCTGGTGCCCTTTCGCCGCAGCCGCCTCGGCGTCGCCTCGTTCCCCCAGCACTTGAGCAAGGGTCGCCAACCGGTGCGCTTGACCACGCAGATGCGTTTTTGCGGAGGTGCGGACGGCTTCCTCGGCGTAGGTCTGCGCAGCGGTCAGATCGCCGAGCCGCCGGAGTACGTCCGCGTGCTGCGTCTCCAGAAGGCCGGGCTGCACGTATCCGGTTTCGGGTGGTTCGTTCTCCGGCCGGACCTCGATGTGCTCGGCGGCCGCCATGTGCCTGTGACTGCTGCGCGTATCCCCGATACGAGCGTACGCCTTGGCCTGCAACGTATGCAGGTCCACCGCCAGGGCCGGTGAGAGATGCCCATGGGCGCCGCGCAGAGCGGTCTGTGTGTATTGCAGGACGCGCCGGAACTCCCCTCGGTACATCGCCTGGTTGGCAAGCAACGCCAGGCAGTATCCGCCGAAGCCGCGGTGCCCGGAGGCTTTCGCCATCCGCAGCGCGTACAGCAGATACCGCTGCGCCAGCGCCTGCCGGTCTGCATCGTAGGCGGAGACCCCTGCCAGGGCGACCAGGCCGCTGGTGGCCCGGAGAAGTTCGCGGCCGGTGCGGTCGTCGTACCCACCGCGGACGAGCAGGCCGACATGGGTGTTGAGGTAGGCGATGATTCGGGGCCGTACGGGAACACCGCCGACGCGGCGGTACATCTGCTCGTATCGGTCACGAGCAGCACGCACCCGCGCGACGTCGCCAGCGCCGACCGCAAGCGGTCCGCGGTGGGAAACGTCGATGTCATCGGGCGGGTTCTCCCAGGCGAAGACCGGTGCGACCGCGGCGTTGCCTGCCAGCATCCGGGTCTTCTCAACGGCCTCGGTCTGCTTGTGGTCGCCCCGCCAAAGCGCAGCGACGTGCTCAAGCGCCGTATGCAAGGGCGCATCACTCAGGTCACCAGGTCGAGCCTGGTCCATGCCGATGTCCGCAAGCGTGACGGGACGACCGAGCGCGGCGCCGAGAACACGGCAGATCAGCTGAGGTCCCTCGCCGCGAGGGATCGCGCTGTCGCGGATCCACCGCCGGACCGATGCATGGTCGTAGCGAGTGTTGCCGCCCCGGTTCAACCGGCCGGCCAAGCCCGCATACGACATGCCGGCCTCGTCGAGCAAAGCGTCGAGCAGCAGGTTCGCTTCGGCCACGACGCATCTCCTTGCTGAGAGTTAACCGCAGTGTAGGAGCGCGTCAGCCCGCTGAGCAGGCTTCTTCGGCACTTCTTTCACACCCCGTGTGAAGCCGTCACAACACAGCGCGCCCGTTCACACCTCCCCACACCCGCCCGGCCCGGCTTGGCTTGAAGCACTCAGCAAGCAGGGAGTGAAAATGACCGGTTCAACCTCCAGAACGTGGCCGGAGTGGTCGATATGGACCTCGCGGCAGCCCGACAGCAAGCCGACCTGGTGGGCCACTCGCACCCGCCTCCTCACCGAGTCCGAAATGCGCAGCGGCCTCGTCCACACCCTCGCAGCTGACACCGAAACAGCCTTGATCGAACAACTCACCACGCAGCGCGGGTGCGTCCCGGAGCCCTCAAACGACCGGCAGACCACCAGCAGCGCTCTCTTTCCCGAGGTTGCCACCGCATGAACCCCGCTGGCTACCCGCGGCGCCTCCCCGCCGACGAGCTGTGTGCCGCTACCAACCGGATGGACGCCAAGTCGATCCGCGATGCCGAACTCCACCGCCTCGCCCGTCAATACGGGGCGATTGTCTGGTGGGGGCACTACACCCGCGCGTGGTGGGTCATGCTTCCCGGCCCCCACCGGCTCCTGGACGCTCCCACTCTGGCGGCGCTCGAAGGACAGATCATCCGCACGCTGGGACTCATGCGATGACCAGCGAGTCGAGTCGTCGCGCATCCACTTCGGATCGCCGTTCCGGCATGAAGGTGATGCGCGGCAGGGCGCGGCGGCATTTCCCCCGAAAGCCGCCGCGCCCCCACACCGACAGCGCCATACACAACACAGCCGGCCGTGGCGGGCCGCACCGGTCCCATTATCGCGAGCCCACAGCACGCACCTCGAACAGGAGACGTCGTGTCACTTGATCCCGACCATGCGCGATACCTAGCCAGTGCACTGGGTTCGTACCGGCGACTCATGGAACAGGAAGTCGTCCCCGAGTCGCAGTACTACCTGCTCGGTAGGCGTGAGATCCCCGAGCGGATCGAGTACCTCGGCAACATCACCGAGCGCGCCGCCGCCCGCGCTCAGACACGTGAACCCAAACAGCGTCCGGAAGCTCCAAGCATCTCCGACCAGTTCACCGACAAGGCCGCACCTCGGCCGATCGCCAATCCAACGGACACCGCTCTCCGGCAGCCCGCACCGTAAGCCGGGAGCGGCACGAGGCAGGGCGGCATCCCGGGCGCTTGCCCCGCCCCCACCAGAACCCTCCGGCCCAGGTCAACAGACGCGCGCCTGGGCCGAGAGAACCAACCACAACGCGCGTCGGAGGTGCACATGACCCTCGCTCCCGACATGGCCGTCGCCACCAAAGACCCACGCGGCCTCGTCACACCCGAACTGTTCGACCAGATGGTGAACGACGTGGTGACCTTCGACAAGGTCACCCGCCCCTACGCCGAGCGCGGCGTCGAGCAGTTCCTCGTCTTCATGAAGGCATGGGGAGACACCATGACCGAAGTCGGCGGCGACACCCGCGCCTGGGTGAAGTTCGCGCCCTCGCCCGCCGTCGACAAGATCTGGCACCGCTCCATGATGCGCACCCGCACCTTCGCGGCCGTGTGCAACATGGTCGCGGCCCGGTTCATGCACCACCTGCCGATCATGGACGAGGACATCCGGTCCGGGCAGGCGTCCGAGCGCGGCCTGGCGGCGATGCGCGCCACCGGGTACCGCGTCGATCTGGAATGGTGGATGGACGGCGAGTCCTGCTGCCCGGAGAACTGCGCGCAGCCACCGATGAACGTCTGACACCACCACGGGGATCGATCCATGCGCAGCGACTGGTCCGACCTGCCGCCCGAGGTGCTCGGCGCAGTCACGGCGCACACCGGCCCCATCCAGCGGGTCGAGCCCGCGCCCGCCGGCAACCACGCCGACATCGCCGCGACCATCCACACCGCGGACGGCCGGCTGTTCGTCAAGGCCGCACGCAAGACCGCACCGGACACCGACGGCCCGGAAGTCCGGTCGCTGCGCTGGGAAGCCGCGATCAACCCCCACGTCACCCAGTACGCCCCCCGCCTCCACTGGACCGTGGAGGCGGGGGGGTGGCTCCTCCTCGCCTTCGAACACGTCCAAGGCCGGCACGCCGACTACACCCCCGGCTCGCCCGACCTGGGCACCCTCACCAAGATCATCGACAGCCTGCAGGCACACCCGCTCCCCGACGTGCTGGAACGCAAGCGCATCGAGCGCCGCTGGGAATCGATGGGCGACATGTCCGCGCTGGCCGGCAACACCCTGCTGCACGCCGACCTCAATCCCGCCAACGTCCTACTCGGCGTTAACGACACCGCCTACGTGGTCGACTGGACGTTCGCCGGACGCGGCGCCGCCTTTCTCGAGATGGCGCTACTCATCCCCTGGCTGCTGAAAGCCGGCCACACCCCGACGGAAGCCGAAAACTGGGCCTCACAGTTCCCCGCCTGGACGACCACCGCCCCAGCCACCATCGACCTGTTCACCCGCGCCTTCGCCGACAAATGGCAAGCCAACCTCGCCACCAACAACGAGCCCTGGGCACTCGACCACGCGACGGCAGCGCAGAGCTGGGCGTCACACCGGCGCACCCACGCTTCTTCCAGCTGAACTCCGCTGATCACGTGCCAGACCGAACGGCACGGCCAGGTCTGGACATGTCTGCGCCGCAGGTCCTGCACACGCCTACGTCCGGCTACTGGTCCTGGTAAGAGCCTCGCTGTTGTAGTGAACCCGCAGGGAACAGCGCCACACAGCAAGGGCTAAGAGGGTGATTGTCACTTCCGCCACTCTTGTCCGGATGCTCGGCCCAGCTGACGATGTACTAGGGGCGGTAGGCGGAGGTTACCAATGAGCGTATGCAAGATTCACAAAGGCCAGGATGCGCATAGACGGCTCGATGAACTCGGCCTTGGGGCCAGTGATATCAATGAGGCCTTGCGTGAGGCCGATGAGCAGGCGTCCTTGTACCGGAGTGAGGTCGATGCTCGTAATGCATCCGGCTTGGTTCGGTGGGCGCGAACCGTCGGAGTCCTGCGGGGAGCGCTAAGTAAGAAGGGCTGGGGGCGAGAGGATCCACAGAACCTTCCGCTGGCAGTCAACCCCGCCACGGGCGTGGCAATTATCGTCACAACCGCCGACGGCGCCACCGGGTTCGACCGCTACTCACCCAAGACGCTGTATCCGCGGGGCAAGGCTACGGTACAGGCGGCCGGACAGGATCCTGAGCAGCTGTCGATCATGGACATGCCCGAGGTGGAGCTTGCCAAGGAGATGGCGCGGGCGATCCAGGAGGAGAACCAGCAGTGGACAGTGTGGTTTCTTCTGTATCACTACGACAACCATGAGGGGGTCATCCGGACGGAGCTGTCCCGGCCTGATCCAATAGACCTGACAGCAGGCAGAAGGGTCGAGCAATGGCTGGAACGTATCTTGCTGGAGAAGATCATGGTGTCCGGCGCCGGCGCCAAGCCGGACTGAGTGATACGGAACGACTCCAGGCACACGATCACCTACTCGCCCTGCTGTACCGTGACCAGCGACTGAGTCCCGGTACACGTGAGTTGGCGCTCGCGATGGCATGGGTCTGGTACCGCTCTGGCGATCATCTCCGAGATCCGGCGGACCGCGAGTTTTGGAACGTCTTGACCGAGATCATTGGCCAGGACCGCTATGGCCGGCCTCGCTTGTCGACTCTTTTGGCCGCCGACGCACCCCGCTATGAGCCACCTCGTAGTGTGCGGGAACGGACCGGAACCTGCGAGGGACCGAGGATGCGGCCATACCAACCTCGCCAGCGGCCACTGCGGCCGGACTGCGTTGTGCATCTGCCCGAAGGACCGGTCGAGGCATTCGCTCCAGACGTCAGGATCTGCGGAGCTCGCGCCACCATCAAGATCATCGAACAGGACCCGCGCACCGGGTGGTGTCGAGCCCATTGGTTCTGCCGCCGTCACACCGACCGCGCCGAGGAGGTCCGCCAGCAGCTGAGCACGCGCGGTCCCGCCCCCGAGCCGATTCCTAACACCGGTGGGCTACTGCCCTGTTACTTCACCGCCGACTGGAGAGACCTCTACTCCCGCCACCTGCCGGGATGGGCCCCGCCGTACCACGGACTTCGCGCCGATCAATGGCCCACACCGCAGGCGACCTATCTGCCGCGCCCACCCCGGCTCGCCATTGTCTCGGCCGAACCTGTCTACAAGCAAGATCAGCCACGTCCAGGACGGTCCCCACAGGTCCCCTGACCAGCCCTCCGCCCGCGCGCACGTGCCCGCAAGCCGGAGCCGGCACGGCCGACCACATCGCGGCTTCGCGAGTGCGATTCCGACGGACGCACAATGCTCGTATGACCCGACCTGGAATCCGCGTGGCCGCCTACGTGATCAGACATCGTGCCGCTCCCGAACTCCTTGTCTTCGACCACGTCGGTATGCCTCAAGCCGGCACCCAGGTCCCCGCCGGCGGCGTCCAGCCCGGCGAGGACCTCGAACAAGCCGTCTTGCGCGAGGTCTTCGAAGAGACCGGCCTGCGCACCGTCTCAGTGGTCGGGCAAATCGCCGTGGAGAACAAGCCACACCCCGACACCCACCGGCCGCGCAGGACCACGTACTTCCATCTTCAAGCGCCAGCAACCACGACAGACGCGTGGAACCGCACGGTATGCGGCGATGGAGACGACGCCGACCTGGCCTTCGCCTGCCGTTTCCAACCGCTACCACTGAAACAGCCCCTGGCAGATGATCAAGACGCCTGGCTGGGTCGCATCGATCCCCGATGGACCACCCCGACCGACAAGCGGCAGTAAACCGCCCTGCCCTCAGACGAAGAACCAAAGATCATCTAGCCCGAGTGTCACCCACCCGCCGAGCCGGATCTGTCGCCAACCTCCTGCGACCCGACACGGCGCCTGCTCGGCGTTGTCCTGTCCCGAGAGATGCTTGCGCCGGCCCCTATCGGCGGCTGAGTTGCCCAGTGGTCGGTGGGCCGGAGATGGCGCGGGCAGGTGCGCCCTCAGGCGTTGATCTTGCGCAGCGGCGCGGCGAGGGTGCGGGCGTGGGGATGAGGCTTGGGTGGCCGGGGCGTGCCATCTGGTGTCAGGCGGTCTTGGTGGCAACGTGGTGGCAAATGATCAAAGGCCGGTTTAGGATCTCTCCTAAACCGGCCTCTGACCTGGGTGTTCTCGGTGGAGCTGAGGGGATTTGAACCCCTGACCCCCTCGATGCGAACGAGGTGCGCTACCGGACTGCGCTACAGCCCCAAGGACTCCGTAAGGTTAGCAAACTTCGGGGGGTGCTCGCGCACGCCCGGGTCATTCGCCCACCGCGCGGCGGTCGTCGGCGTACTGGTCGAAGACCTCCTCGGGGGCGAGGAGTTCGATGACCTCGGCGGGTTCGGCGGCCTGGTCGGCGCGGCGGGCCTCGAGGGCGCGGGCGCGCGCGGCGGCGCGGCGCTCGGCTTCGGCGCGGTGGCGGGCGGCGTCCATGCCGACGGCGACGCGCAGCAGGGCGAGGTGGCCGGCCAGCAGCAGGGCCGGGGGCAGCGTGGCCCACCAGGGCAGCAGGCCGGACGCGACGAGCGCGACGACGGTTACCAGGAGGGCCGTCAGGCCGGACGTGCGGCGACGGCGCCGGGCGATGACGGTGGCGCGGGTGGCGGGACGGCGCTGGGGCGCCGTCTCCTCTTCTTCCGCGGGCTCCTCCGCCGGTTCCTCCTCCTCGTCCTCCAGCTCGTCGGCGCGCTTGTGGAGGAGGCGGGTGATGCCGGTGTTCTCGGTGTCGCGGCGCAGCCACATGGGCACCAGGACGATGGCCCAGACCACGACGATGGCGAGGTAGAGGACGGCGCTGCTCACGCGGTCACCGCCTCGGGCCGTCCCAGGGCACGCTGAATCGGCGGGCCGACTTTCGGCGCGCGGGCGTGCAATGGGAGCAGGGTCACGCCCCGCACGGTACGAGCCGGTGTCAGAGGTTGACGAGCATAAGGGGCGGTGTGTCGCGAGATCGATGCCGCCGTTACTCTCCGTTTGCCGAGTCTTCTCGATCGCAGGATATTTACGCGACGAAAGTCACCGTGGACTCAAGTGCGCCGGGGAAATGCCTGTTTGCGTTCGGCCAGCCAGCGGGCCCGCAGGCCGCCCGGCACGTCCTCGACGGTCAGGGCGTAACAGATGTGGTCGCGCCAGGCGCCGTCGATGTGCAGATGGCGGCGGCGAATTCCTTCTTCCCGGAATCCGAGCTTTTCGACGACGCGGCGGCTGGCGGCGTTCTCCGGGCGGATATTCGCCTCGAGCCGGTGCAGGCCGACGGTGAAGAAACAGTGGTCGACGGCGAGGGCGACCGCGGTGGGAATGACGCCGCGGCCGGCGACCTGCTTGTCGACCCAGTAGCCGATCTGGGCGGAGCGGGCCGAGCCCCAGACGATCGCGCCGATGGTCAGCTGGCCGGCGAAGCGGTCCTCGTGGGTGACGACCCAGGGCAGTGCGAGGCCCTGGCGCGCCTCGCGGCGCATGGTGTGCACCATGCTGAGGTAGGGGCCGAGGCCGCTGCGGAACAGCGGCGTCTCGGGATTGGTGGGCTCCCAGGGGCGCAGCCAGTCGGCGTTGCGTACCCGCAGCTCACGCCAGACGGCGGCGTCCCGGTGCCGGAGCGGGCGCAGCCCGACGGGGCCCTCGGTGAGGATGACCGGCCATCCCCGCAATCGTTCCACGGTTCCATGATTCCCTGGTAGCACCTGCGGACGCCATCAATTGTGGCCGAGAAATCGACCCGGCGCCTTACGACCAGCGGCCGCCTTTCATGACGCGGTGTACGGACATGTCGTCGTTGAGGACGACGAGGTCGGCGTCCTTGCCGGCTTCCAGCGAGCCGACGCGAGAGCCGAGGCCGAGCGCGCGGGCCGGGACGAGCGACGCGGCGGCGGCGGCCTCCTCGATCGGCGTGCCGAGGCGGGTGACGGCCCGGCGGAACGCGTCCGCCATCGTGATCGTGCTCCCGGCGATGGACGCCCCGCCGGCGAGGGTGGCGCGGCCGTCGCGGACCTGGACGTCCATGACGCCGAGCCGGTAGTCGCCGTCGCCCATGCCGGCGGCCGCCATCGCGTCGGTGATCAGGGCGACGCGGCCGGGGGCGGCCGCGAGGGCCAGCCGGGCGACGGCGGCCTCCACGTGCACGCCGTCGTTGATCAGTTCGGCGGTGACGCGCGGGTCGTTCAGCGCGGCGGCGACCGGGCCGCCCTCGCGGTGGTGCAGCGGGCGCATGGCGTTGAACAGGTGGGTCGCGACGGTCGCGCCGGCGTCGAACGCGGCGCGGGCCGTGTCGCCGGGCGCGTCGGTGTGCCCGACGGCCGCGATGACGCCGGCGTCCGCGGCGTCCCGGACGAGGTCCAGCGCGCCGGGCAGCTCGGGTGCGAGGGTGATCATGCGGACGTGGCCGGCGCCGAGGCGGACGAGCCGGGCGAACTCGGCGCGGTCGGGGTCGCGCAGGAGGGCGGGGTCGTGCGCGCCGCAGCGGTCGCGGGCGAGGTAGGGGCCTTCGAGGTGGACGCCGGCGATGAGCCCTTCGGCGGCGAGGTCGGCGAGGGCGGTGACGGCGTTCGCCAGCTCGTCGGACGTGCCGGTGACGAGGCTCGCGATCGTGGTGGTCGTCCCGTGCGCGAGGTGGAACAGGGCGGCCCGCCGCGCCTCCTCGGCGCGTCCGGACTGGTAGGAGGCGCCCGCGCCGCCGTGGACGTGCATGTCCACGAAGCCGGGGACCACGTACCGGCCGTCGAGGTCGACCGTCTCCCCGGTGGACGACTCGGCGATCAGCCCGCCGTCGATGTGCAGGGCGCCGGACGTGACGCCGTCCGGCAGGACGATCCGGGCGTTCGTCAGCGTCCCGGTGTGCCCGCCGACGCGCTCCGCCATGGGCTCTCCTTTGCAGCAGTCTGCGTGTTAGTGCTTGTTCAATAGCAAATCTGAACAGGAAAGACCATAGTGGCGCATCGCTAGAATCCAGGCCGGAGCCGTCCCGCGCGGCCGCCCGCGTACCGGAAGGGGCCGGGGTGACACGCCACGAACGCTGGAACGCGCTGCTGGAACTGCTCGCGGACGCCGGGCGGCTGAGCGTCGAGGAGGCGGCGGCCCGGATGGCGGTGTCCGCAGCGACGATCCGCCGCGACTTCGACCAGCTCGCGCAGCAGCAGATGCTCACCCGCACGCGCGGCGGCGCGGTCGCGCAGAGCGTCAGCTACGACCTCCCGCTGCGCTACAAGACCGCGCGGAACGCGACCGAGAAGCAGCGCATCGCCGCCGCGACCGCCGAGCTGGCCACGCCGGGCTCGATCATCGGGCTGAACGGCGGCACCACGACCTCCGAGGTGGCCCGGGTGCTGGCCACCCGCGCCGACCTGCACGCCGAGGGCGGCGCACCGGCGATCACCATCGTGACGAACGCACTGAACATCGGCGCCGAGCTGGCCGTCCGGCCGCACGTGAAGATCGTGCTGACCGGCGGGGTGCCGCGCCCGCAGTCCTACGAGCTGACCGGGCCGCTGGCGACCGGCATCTTCGACCACGTGACGCTGGACGTGGCGATCCTCGGCGTCAACGGGGTGGCCGTCGAGCACGGCGCGACCTGCCACAACGAGGGCGAGGCGAACGTCAACCGGCTGATGGCCGAGCGCGCCGACCAGGTCGTCGTGGTCGCGGACGGCTCGAAGGTCGGCCGCCGCGCGTTCGCCCGGATCTGCGGGACGCACCGGATCGACGTGCTGGTCACCGACGGCACCGTCGCGGCGGCCGACGTCGCGGCCTTCACCGAGGCCGGCGTCCGGGTCGTCCAGGTCTAGGCCGCCCCGCCCGGGCGGGGGTGGTCGCCGCCGGCGATCTGGTCGACGGCGTGCGCCAGGACGCGGCCGAGGACGGCCATGCCGTCGCGGACGCCGCCGGTCGAGCCGGGCAGGTTGACGATCAGCGTCCGCCCGGCGAGGCCGGCCATCCCGCGCGACAGGATCGCGGTGGGCACCTCGCCGCGGCTCTCCGCGCGGATCGTCTCGGCGATCCCCGGGACCTCGCGTTCGATGACCTTCCTGGTCATCTCGGGCGTCCGGTCGGTCGGGGTGAGGCCGGTGCCGCCGGAGGTCACGACGACGTCGTAGGACGCGGCGACCGCCTCCCGCAGCACCTCGGCGACCGGCTCGCCGTCCGGGACGACGACCGGGCCGTCCACCTGGCAGCCGAGGTCCTGCAGCAGCTCGACCAGCACCGGGCCCGACTTGTCGGCGTACACGCCCGCCGCCGCGCGGTTGGAGACGGTGACCGCCATCGCCCTGATCATCGCCGCCACACGCCCGTCTTGCCGCCGGTCTTCTCCTCGACCCGGACGTCGGTGACGACGGCGGCGGGGTCGACCGCCTTGACCATGTCGACCAGCGCCAGCGCGGCGACGGAGACCGAGGTCAGCGCCTCCATCTCCACGCCCGTGCGGTCGGCGGTGCGGGTCACCGCCTTGATCGCCACGCCCTCGTCGTGGATCTCCAACTCGACGGTGACGCCGTGCAGCGCGATCGGGTGGCAGAGCGGGACCAGGTCGGGGACGCGCTTGGCCCCCATGATCCCGGCGATGCGGGCGACCGACAGCGCGTCGCCCTTCGGCATGTCGCCGGCGCGCAGCAACCCGACACATTCGGCGGAGAGCCGGACGAACCCGGTCGCGGTCGCGGTCCTGGCCGACACGTCCTTGGCGGACACGTCGACCATCCGGGCCGCGCCCTTGTCGTCCAGGTGGGAGAACTCGGTGCCCATGGCACTCATGGCAACCTCATGACTTCGACGTGCGAACCTGCGGGCAGCGCCTCGGCGTCCTCGGGAAGCATCATCAGCGCGTTCGCCATGGCGAGCGATCCGAGCTGGTGGGACCCCTGCGTCTCGGCGGGTGCGACGGTGTAGTGGCCGCGGTTGAACGACAGCCGCCCGCGCAGGAAGTGCCGCAGCCCGGCGGGCGACTTGACGTCCTCCGCCAGGACGGCGCTGACCGCCGGGAACGGTTCGGGTGGCAGCCCCTGCATGGCGCGCAAGGCGGGGCGCACGAAAACCTGGAAGGAGACGTACGCGCTTACGGGATTGCCCGGCAGTGTGAAGACGGGCGTGCCCTCCAGGAGGCCGAACCCCTGCGGCTTACCCGGCCGCATACGCACCTTGTGGAAGTCCACCGTCCCCGTGCCGGACAGCACCTCCTTCACCACGTCCCTGGTGCCCATGGACACACCGCCCGAGGTGATGATGGCGTCGGCCCGGGCGAGCTGGTCCTCCAGCATCTCCATGACCTTGGCGGGCTCGTCGTGGACGGTCGCCTGCCGGTAGCCCACTCCGCCCGCCTCCACGACGGCGGCGGTGAGCATGTAGCTGTTGGACTCCCAGATCTGCCCGGGAGCGAGCTGCGAGCCGGGCTCCTGCAGCTCGTCCCCTGTGGAGACCACCACGACGCGCGGTCTCGGCCGTACGACCACGCGCGAGTGCCCCACGGCGGCGACCATGCCGAGCTGCCTCGCGCCCAGCCTCGTCCCGGCCTCCACGACCGTCTGCCCGGCGAGGACGTCCTCGCCGGAGCGCCGGATGTAGTTGCCCACCGGTGCCGGACGGGTGATGCGGACGGTCGCGGCGCCGCCGTCCGTCCATTCCACCGGGATGACCGCGTCGGCGCCGGCGGGCAGCGGTGCGCCCGTCATGATGCGGGCGGTCAGCCCCGTCCGGATCGCCGAGACGGCCGGGTCGCCGGCCACGATGTCGCCGACCACGGGCAGCGTGACCGGCTCCGCCTCGGTGGCCCCCGCGACGTCCGCCGCGACGACGGCGTAGCCGTCCATCGCGGAGTTGTCGAACGGCGGCAGCGGAACCGGCGCGGAGACGGGCTCGGCCAGCACCGTCCCCTGCGCCTCCAGCAGCGCCAGGTCGAGCGGCGGCAGCGCGGCGACGCTGCCGAGGATCTCCGTCAGATGCTCATCGACCGTTCTCATGCCCATTGCCTGATCCCCCCGGGCCCCAGTGTGACGGGTCGTCACGCGTCGCCGGTGCCGCCCACGCCGTCCGCGGCGTCATGGGCCTGGACGAACTCGCGGAGCCACGGGATGAACTCGGGCGCCAGGTCGGGGCGCTCGGCGGCGAACTGCACGACGGTCCGCAGGTACTCGAGCTTGTTGCCGGTGTCGTAGCGGCGGCCCCGGAACTTCACCCCGTAGACGCCGCCGCCGTTCTCCGGCGGCATGTCGGCGAGGGTGCGCAGCGCGTCGGTCAGCTGGATCTCGCCGCCGCGGCCGGGCGGGGTCTTCTCCAGCACGTCGAACACCGCGGGGTCGCAGACGTACCGGCCGATGATGATCCAGTTGCTCGGCGCCTCCTCGGGCGCGGGCTTCTCGACCAGGTCGGAGATGCGCACGACGTCGTCCTCGCCGGTGGGCTCGATGGCCGCGCAGCCGTAGGCGGAGACCTGGTCGGGCTCCACCTCCATCAGCGCCACCACGCTGCCGCCGTACTGGCCGCGCACCTCGATCATCCGCTGCAGCAGCTTGTCGCGGGCGTCGATCATGTCGTCGCCGAGCAGCACCGCGAACGGCTCGTCGCCCACGTGCTGGCGGGCGCAGTGCACCGCGTGGCCGAGGCCGCGCGGCTCGCCCTGCCGGACGTAGTGCATGGTCGCCAGGTCGGCGGACTCGCGGATGGCCGCCAGCCGCTCGCTGTCGCCCTTGGCGTTGAGGGCCTCCTCCAGCTCGTAGGCCCGGTCGAAGTGGTCCTCGATGGACCGCTTGCTGCGCCCGGTGATCATGAGCACGTCGCTGAGGCCGGCGTCGACCGCCTCCTCGACGACGTACTGGATCGCCGGTTTGTCGACGACGGGCAGCATTTCCTTTGGCGTCGCCTTCGTGGCGGGCAAGAATCGGGTACCGAGGCCCGCCGCCGGAACCACGGCCTTGAGTACGGGTGCAATGTCGACCATGGAAAGACCCTAGTCATCCGCGAGGACAACAGCGTGCACGACATCGTTTCGAAGACCGACCTCCGCACCGGGATCCTGGAAAGGCGTGCGATCATGACTCCAGAGGCGCGCACCGCGGCGGGCCGGTCGCTGCGCGACGCGCTGCTGTCCGTGCCCGAGATCGAGATGGCGGGGACGATCGCCGCCTACGCCTCCATCGACACCGAACCGGACACCCGCAGCCTGCTGTTCGCGCTGTGGAAGCGCGGCACGTACGTGCTGCTGCCCCGCCTGCTGCCGGACGGCGACCTCGACTGGGCCTCCTACGAGGGCCCCGACTCGCTGGCGCCGGGCCCGCGCGGATGCCTGGAGCCGACCGAGCCGCCGCGCGGAACCGGGGCCGTGGCCAGCGCGGACGTCGTCCTGGTGCCCGCGGTCGCGGTCGACCGGTCGGGGATGCGGCTGGGCCGCGGGGGCGGCTCGTACGACCGGGCGCTCGCCCGCGTGGGGCCCGCGATCCTGACGGTCGGGCTGGTGTACGACGCCGAGCTCGTGGACGAGGTGCCGTCGGAGCCGCATGACCGGCGGGTGCGCGCGGCGGCGACGCCGGCCGAGGGGCTGGTGCGCTTCGCCTGAGGGTCCGGGCGGCCCTCGCGCGCCGGGGCGGGCGGCCGACCGGCCTGGCGGGGTCGGCCGAGGCGCGGATGGCGTATCCGGCCGGCCCGCAGATCTGGCCCGGCGGTTAGCAGGACCTGGCGTGATGGCCAGTATCGGACGGCCGCATAGGGTGAGTATCGGCAAGATCGCGGATTCGGGGGGAACCGCGGTCGGACGCAAGGCTCACCGGGAGGTTCGAGATGACGGCGCCCTGGCGAATCCTTTCCCTACCCCCGCTCGGCGAGGATCTCGTGCGCGGCCTGTTCGGCTCGTTCGGCGACGCCGTGGAGGTGACGTTCCCGCAGACCAGGGACCGCGACGGGCTCCTCGCGGCGCTCCCGGAGGCGGAACTGGTCATCGGCGACTTCAGCGCGCAGCTGAGACTGGACGCCGAGGCCGTCGCCGCCGCGCCGCATCTGGCGTTCGTCCAGATGCCCGCCGTGGGGACCGACAGCATCGACGGTGCCTCTCTCGCGGAGGCCGGTGTACCGCTGGCCAACACCGCCGGTGCCAACGCGCGCGGAGTGGCCGAATGGGCTGTCGGCGCCGCGTTCGCGCTATGCCGCCATCTCGTCTGGGGTGACCGGCATGTGCGCGCGGGCGAATGGCCGCAGACGGAAGTGCTGGCGCGCGGGACGAGGGAGATCCACACACAGCGCGTGGGGGTCGTTGGCTTCGGGGCCATAGGCGCAGAGGCGGCGCGCCTGTTCCAGGTGCTCGGCTGTGAGGTCTCCTACTGGACGCGGCACCCGCGTGCATCGGCTTCGGTGACGTACAGGGAACTGGACGATCTGCTCGCCACTTCGGACATCCTGGTCCTCGCGCTACCGCTCACCGACGAGACACGCGGCCTCATAGGCCCGGAACGTCTCGCCCTACTCCCCGACAAGGCGCTGCTGGTGAACGTGGCGCGCGGCGGCATCGCGCCCGACGACGCCGTGCTCGCCGCGCTGGAGTCGGGACGTCTCGCCGGCGCGGCCCTGGACGTCTTCGACGAAGAGCCGCCACGGGCCGACCACCCCCTGCGCGCGCACGAGAACGTCCTGCTGTCCCCGCACGCCGCGGGCGGGACGACGCAGTCGCAGCGGAACATCGTGACGATGCTGCTGGACAACGTCACGCGGGCCGTCCAGGGACACGCGGTGCAGAACGTCGTCAACGGAGTGGATCCGCAGGTCAGACGGAGATAACGGACGTTCCAGACGTCCAGTTCATCAACCGCAAATGTGCATTTGACGCATGATTCTGTAGTATTGCTAAAAGTTCAACTTTGACGACCCCGAAGGGTGGGATGTGCATCTCGACATCTGGCTACTCCTCGGGGCCGTGCTCGTACTCAGCGCCATCGTCGCGGTCCGGCTGTCGCACAAGGCCGGCCTGCCGACCCTCCTGGCGTACATGGGCCTCGGCCTTCTCATCGGCGAGTCCGGTCCCCTCCACATCGACTTCGACAATGCCGAACTGGCCGAGACGCTCGGCCTCGCCGCCCTCGTCCTGATCCTCGCCGAGGGCGGTCTCACCACCAACTGGCGCCATGTGCGGCCGTCCGTGCCCGCAGCGCTCAGCGTGTCCACCATCGGCACACTGATCAGCATCGTGGTGGTGGCGCTCGCCGCCATGTGGCTGATCGGCATGGACTGGCGCCCGGCGTTCCTGCTGGCCGCCGTGCTCGCGCCCACCGACGCCGCCGCCGTGTTCTCGGTGCTGCGCCGGCTGCCGCTGCCGTCCCGGCTGACCGGGCTGCTGGAGGCCGAGTCCGGCTTCAACGACGCGCCCGTCGTCATCATCGTGGTGACGCTCAGCGCCAAGCACGGCGGTGCCCCCAACCTGGCCGAGCTCTTCGGCGTGATGGTGTACGAGCTGATCGCGGGCGGCCTGCTCGGCTTCGCGATCGGCTGGCTCGGGGCGCAGGCGCTGCGCCGCGTCGCCCTCCCGGCCTCCGGCCTCTACCCGATCGCCGTGTTGTCGCTGTCCGTCGGCTCCTACGGCGCCGCCACGCTGCTGCATGCGAGCGGCTTCCTGGCGGTCTATGTGAGCGCGCTAGTGCTCGGCAATGCCCGCCTGCCGCATCGTCCGGCCACGAGGGGCTTCGCCGAAGGCATCGGATGGCTGGCCCAGATCGGGCTCTTCGTGATGCTGGGCTTGCTGGCCTCCCCCAGCGCATTGCCCGGCCAGATCGTCCCGGCACTCGTCATCGGGTTCGTCCTGCTGCTCGTAGCGCGCCCCATCTCGGTCGTGCTGTCCTCTATCGGATTCAAGCTGTCGTGGGGCGAGAAGGTGTTCGCCTCATGGGCGGGGCTACGCGGAGCCGTCCCCATCGTCCTGGCCACCATCCCGATGGTGAAGGACGTCCCGAGCGCCGATCGCCTCTTCTCCATCGTCTTCAACATCGTCGTGGTGTTCACCCTCTTGCAGGGCCCCACGCTGCCGCTGGTCGCCCGCTGGTGCCGGCTGAAGAGCGATGAGGAGACCCGCGAACTGGACGTCGAGGCCGCGCCACTGGAGGAGCTCCATGCGGACCTCCTCGAAGTCCGCATCCCGCCCGACTCCATGTTGAGCGGGGTGGAGATCTTCGAGCTCCGATTGCCCGCCGGGGCGTCCATCACCCTCGTCGTAAGAGACGGATCGAGCTTCGTACCCGAACCCACCACGCCCCTGCAGCACGGCGACACCCTGCTGGTCGTGACCACCGACACCGTGCGCGAGACCACGGAGCGCCGGCTGCGCGCCATCAGCCGCCGCGGGAAGCTGGCAGGCTGGTTCGGCGAGACGGGCGTGTAGGCCGTGGCCGGGGTTCCGTACGGCCCTGCCACAGAAGGCTCACGGCGCTCGGGAACAGACCCGCGGTGAATCCTGTTGCAGCCATGGGTACCATTAGCAGTCATCTAGAGTGAGTGCCAGTCCGGGACGGCTCCGGGCTGAGTCAGCGAGGAGGAACCGTGCCGACGTATCAGTACGTTTGCACCGAGTGCGGCGAGCCTCTGGAGATCGTGCAGAAGTTCAGCGACGACGCGCTGACCGAATGCCCGGCGTGCAGCGGCAAACTCCGCAAGGTCTTCTCCGCCGCGGGGATCATCTTCAAGGGGTCGGGCTTCTACCGCACCGACAGCCGCGGCTCCAGCAAGTCGTCCTCGACCGTGGGGAGCTCGTCCAACGGGTCCAACGGCAACGGGTCGAACGGCTCGTCGGGCAGTGACTCCGGCAAGTCCGACTCGTCGTCGTCCTCGTCGTCGAGCGACTCCTCGTCGTCGTCTTCCAGCTCCTCGTCGAAGTCGTCTTCGTCCGAGAAGGTGGCCTGACCTCCGGGCACGTCCCGGCACCACCGCGCTTCACCGAGGCCGGAGGAACCCGCGCAGGGTCTCCTCCGGCCTTCGTCATTTTCTGGGCTCGCCCCCTGAGCCGATCCCTGGGGCTACCCCGAGCCGGACCCTGAGGCGTCCCCGAGATTTCGCGATATAACTTGCTTTCTCTCTTGTACCGAGAGACTCTAGTTGAGAGCAAGTAGTCGCGTCATATCGCGACTTCGCCGGACACTCTCAGGAGATCGACCATGCGCGCACAGAGCCAGGCTCCCCCCAGCACACCGGCCCGCCGGCTCGCCGGGCTGATCGCCGGCCGCCGCGGCAAATGGGCCGTCCTGGCCATCTGGGTCGTGCTGCTGGTCGCCCTCGGCCCGCTCGCCGGACGGCTCGCCGACGTGGAGAAGAACGACGCGGCGTCCTGGCTGCCCGCCAGCGCGGAGTCCACCCAGGTCGTCAAGCTGCAGGACGCCTTCCAGAAGGACGAGACGATGCTCGCCGTCATCGTCTACGAGCGTCCCGGCGGGATCACCGCCGCCGACCGCGCGAAGGCCGCCGCAAACGTGGCCGCCTTCGAGCGCCTCCCCGGTGCCGAGAAGGCGCGGGGCCCGATCCCGGCCGAGGACGGCCGGGCTCTGGAGACCCTCGTCCCGATCAACAGCGACGACGTGACCGACGCCGTCGACCAGGCCCGCGACATCGTCAAGCGGGCCCCGCCGGGGCTGTCCGCGCACGTCACCGGGCCCGCGGGCGCCGGCTCCGACCAGTTCGGCGTGTTCCAGAGCCTCGACGGGTTCCTGCTGATGGCCGCCGGCATCGTCGTGATCGTCCTGCTGCTGATCATCTACCGCAGCCCGATGCTGTGGTTCATCCCGGTGCTCAGCGCCGTCTTCGCCCTGGGGCTCGCCCAGTCGGTGGTGTACCTGCTGGCCAGGTACGCCGACCTGACCGTCAACGGGATGAGCTCCGGCATCATGACCGTGCTGGTGTTCGGCGTCGCCACCGACTACGCCCTCCTGCTCGTCGCCCGCTACCGCGAGGAACTGCACCGGCACGAGGACCGGCACGAGGCCATGGCGTTCGCGCTGCGCCGCGCCGCGCCCGCCGTCATCGCGTCCGCCGCCACCGTCGCCGTCGGCCTGCTGTGCCTGCTGCTCGCCGACCTGAACTCCACCGCCGGGCTGGGCCCGGTCGCCGCTGCCGGTGTCCTCACCGCGCTCGGCGCGATGGTCACCCTCCTGCCGGCCCTCCTCGTCATCTTCGGCCGCTGGGTGTTCTGGCCGCTCGTCCCGCGCTACGACGCCAAGTACCTGGAGCCGGAGGCGTACGAGGCCGAGCACGGTATCTGGTCGCGCGTGGCGGCACTCGTGGCCCGGCGCTCACGCGTGCTCTGGCTGACCACCGGGGTCCTCCTCGTCGGCCTTACCTTCGGCCTAGGTTCGCTCAAGGCCGACGGTCTCTCCAACGCCGGGCAGTTCACCGGACGCCCCGACTCGATCGCCGGGCAGGAGGCCGTCGCCCGGCACTACCCCGCCGGTTCCGGGTCCCCGGCCGTCGTCATAGCGAAGGCGTCCGCAGCGCCCCAAGTCGCCGCAGCGGCGGAGCACACCGCGGGTGTCGCCCAGGTCGGCCCGCCCGCCCACGCCAACGGGCGCGTCATGTACGAGGCGACCCTGCGGGCCCCTGCGGACAGCAAGGCGGCCGAGCAGACCATCGACCGGCTCCGGGACGCGGTGCACGCCGTCCCGTCCGCGGACGCGAAGGTGGGCGGCACCACCGCCACGTCCCTGGACACCAAGCGGGCCTCCGCACGCGACAACAAGGTCATCTTCCCGATCGTGCTGGGCGTCATCTTCGTCATCCTTGTCCTGCTGCTGCGCGCGCTGGTGGCGCCGCTGCTGATGATGGGCACCGTCGTCCTGTCGTTCCTGGCCTCGCTCGGCGCGTGCGCCCTCATCTTCCGGCACGGCTTCGGCTTCGAGGGCACCGACACCGGGTTCCCCCTGCAGGCGTTCACGTTCCTGGTGGCGCTCGGGGTCGACTACAACATCTTCCTCATGCACCGGGTGCGGGAGGAGTCGCAGGTCCTCGGCACGCGGCGCGGCATCCAGCGCGGCCTCACCGTCACCGGCGGGGTCATCACGTCGGCGGGCGTGGTGCTGGCGGCCACGTTCGGCGCGATGGCGACGCTGCCGCTGGTGTCCATGGTGGAGATGGGCTTCGTGGTCGCGTTCGGCGTCCTGTTCGACACGCTGATCGTCCGGTCGCTGCTGCTTCCCGCCCTGTCGCACGACCTCGGACGGCGGATCTGGGCGCCGGGCCGGCTCGCCGGGAGCGAGACGTCCTCGGGCCGGTCCAGGGTCCTCGACCGGGTCGGCTGACGCCGGGCGGACGGGACCGGGAGGGGTCCGGCGAGCGCCGGGCCCCTCCGCCGCGTCCGCCGATCATGAAGTTATCCACAATCGGCGGCCGATCCGCCGCGGGCGCCCGGCGCTGGTTAGTGTCGGCGGCATGTCCACCAACTCGCAGCCCACGGCCGAGATCGCGGTCATCGGCGGTTCCGGCTTCTACTCCTTCCTCGACGACGTCGAGGAGGTGCGCGTCGACACCCCCTACGGCCCGCCGAGCGACGCCATCGCCGTCGGCGAGCTCGCCGGGCGCCGCGTCGCGTTCGTCCCCCGGCACGGCCGCGACCACCGCTTCCCGCCCCACAAGATCCCCTACCGGGCCAACCTGTGGGCGCTGCGGTCGCTGGGCGTCCGGCAGGTCCTCGCGCCCAGCGCGGTCGGCTCCCTGACCCCCGACCTCGGGCCCGGCACGCTCGCCGTCCCCGACCAGCTCGTCGACCGGACGTCCGGGCGCGCGCAGACCTACTACGACGAGGGCGCCGCGATCCACGTCTCCTTCTCCGACCCGTACTGCCCGGTCGGCCGGCGCACCGCGGTCGACGCCGCGCACGCCGCCGGATGGCCGCCCGTCGACGGCGGCACGCTCGTCGTCATCGAGGGCCCCCGCTTCTCCACCCGGGCCGAGTCCCGCTGGTTCGCGGGCCAGGGCTGGACCCTCGTCGGGATGACCGGCCACCCCGAGGCCGTGCTCGCCCGCGAGCTGGCCCTCTGCTACACCCCGCTCTGCCTCGTCACCGACCTCGACGCCGGCATCGAGGAGGGCGAGGGCGTCACGATGGACGAGGTGCTCCGGGTGTTCGGCGAGAACATCGGCCGGCTCCGCGACGTGGTCGCCGACGTGGTCAAGGCGCTGCCCGCCGACCGCGGCTGCGCCTGCCCCGCGGTCCTGGACGGCATGCGACTGCCCCTGGAGTTGCCGTGAACGCACGCGCGGCCCGGCTGCGGCGGCCGCTCGCGGCGCTGTTCGCCGCGGCCGCCGCGGGCCTGGCCCTCACCGCGCTGCGGCCAGGCCCGGCGGCGTCCGTCCGCGTCCTGGCGGCGGCCCGCGACCTGCCCGCCGGCACCGCGCTCGGCACCTCCGACCTGCGCGCCCTCGACCTGCCGCCCCCGGCCGTCCCGGCGGGCGCGGTGCGCTCCGGCGCGGCCGGGCGCGTCCTCGCCGGGCCGATGCGGCGGGGCGAGCCGCTCACCGACGCCCGCCTGGTCGGCGACGGCCTCCTGCGCGGCTACGGCCCCGGCACGGTCGCCGCGCCCGTCCGGATCGCCGACGCCGCCAGCGCCCGCCTCCTGCACTCCGGCGACCGCGTCGACGTGCTGGCCGGCCCGCCGTCCGCCGGCCCCGACATGCCCCGCGAGGACGACCGGTGGGGCGAGGCCCGCGTGGTCGTGTCCGGCGTCCCCGTGGTGACCGTCCCCCGCCGGCACGACGAGAGCGGCCAGGAGGGCGCCCTCGTGGTCCTCGCGACCGACCGCGCGCAGGCCCAGGCCCTCGCCGGCGCGGGCTCCGCCCTCTCCATCACCATCACCTGCTCCTGAACGCCCCGGCGCCGGACGGCACCGACTTGGCGCAAGGCGTGAGCTTTCATTACCATCCGTAGCCGTTCCGGTCCGGCACCACCGGACGGAGCACGGGTGACATTGCGCATGCGGGAGTTACGAAACCGTCCTATCAGGGCAAACACGGCGTGGACCGGCCGCGCCCCTCCCCCGCGCGCCCAGAGCCGATCCTCGCAGGAGGCCGTCCGACGGGACGCGCCTCACCGACCCCCCGGGAGCACACATGGGCGGATTCAAGAAATTCCTCTTCCGCGGAAACCTCGTCGAACTCGCCGTCGCGTTCGTCGTCGGCGCCGCGTTCGCCTCGCTGGTCAAGGACTTCGCGAACTCCTTCATCACCCCGCTGATCGCGCTGCTCGGCGGCAAGCCCGACTACACCCGCCTGGCGGTGACGATCGACGGCACCAGGTTCCCGTACGGGATCTTCGTCACCTCGGCGATCGCCTTCATCATCACCTCGGCGGTCGTGTACTTCCTCGTCGTGCTGCCGACCACGAAGCTGATCGAGCGGATGGACCGCGGGAAGGAGGCCACCGAGCGCGAGTGCCCCGAATGCCTCGCCGACATCCCGATCAAGGCGCGGCGCTGCCGGTTCTGCACCTCCGAGATCGTCCCGCGGGTGGAGGCGCCCTGACGCGTCAGTACTGGCTCTCGGTGCCGTACTCCCAGTGCCAGGGCTCGAACGGGTTGCTGTAGGCCCACGCCGGGTGGAACCACCCGTACTTCTTCGAGTTGGCCTTCAGCCAGTTGAACTGCACCGAGCCCTGGTTCTGCACCCCGCCGCAGACGTCGATGGCCTGGCCCTTGCCGTGGTTGCTGGTGCCGGGCACGGCCGCGAAGCCCGGCCGCCTCGCGTACACCGACTGCTGCTCGGCCAGGCTCCGGTAGGAGTCCGTCAGGCACATGTCGCGTCCGAAATGGGCCTTGTACGCGGCGTTCAGCTTGTAGAAGGCCAGCGCCGCGTCCGCGCGCAGCTCACGGCCCTTCTGCGGCAGCGGGCACAGGTACTTCTGCGGGATCAGCCCGTTGGGGAACTTCTTGGCGTCGGCGGCGAGGCTCTTGTCGCACCCGAGCTCCAGCCGCTTGCCCGCCGGCAGCTTCTTGAGCATCGCGTTCAGCTGGTCGGTCAGCTGAGCGGACCGCCGCTTGAGCCCGTCGATGTCCTGCTGCACGCGCGTCTGCGCGATCGCGCTGCGCGACTGCAGGTCCTGCGCGGTGGACGCGAGCTGCTGCTTGCGCCGCTGCAGCGCATCGGCACGGTCCACAAGCTCCTGCTGCGACTTGGCGAGCATGCTCACGTCCGCGGTGGCGCGCAGCGCCTCCTCCGGGTTCCCGCCGCCGAACACCGCCATCGACCCGGCGGCGCCGGGCTGCTGGTAGGAGGAGTTCGCCAGCCGCGCCAGCGGCTGGCGGATCCCGTTGAGCTGCGCCTCGGCGTCCGCGAGGTCCTTCAGCGTCGCCTTCAGCTTGCTCTGCGAGGCCGCGAGGTCCTTCTGGCGGCCTTCCATCTCCTTGGTGGCCGACTCGAGTTCGTCACGGGCCTTCGCGGCGGCCTCGCGCAGCGACTTCACGTCGTCCCCGCCTTCGGCCGCCCTGCCGGCACCCTGCGGCACGAGCGTCGCCATCACCAGGACGGCCGCGGCCAGCGCAGCCGACCGGGGGTTCGGCACGGTGGTTTTCCTCCTGATGCCCGAATGCGAACAGCGGCAGAACGCTACTACAGGTTCATCGGTGAACCGGGCGTAACCGCCTCAGCGGCCCATGTGACGATGGCGATGGCACCATTGATCGAGGAACGGCACGTCCGACCACGGGCAGGTCGGCCGCGTCTCCGGCGGCCGCGTCGGCGACGGCGACGGCCTCCTCGTCGGCGCCGCCGACGGCTCGGCGGCCCGCTGGGGCGCCTTCGTCTCGGCCTGCGGCCGGCTCGCCGGCGGAACGTACTGCCCGAACGTCGGCTCGCCCGACGGCGAGGCCTGCACGGCCTTCGGCGTCGGCGTCGGCGTCACCGCGCCGCCCGGCCCGTCCACCGGCTCCTCGCGCAGCGAGAGCGCCACCACGGTCGCCAGCACGACGGGCAGCAGGAAGGCCCCCGCGATCACCGAGATCCGCCTCCGCCGAGGCGCGCGCTCCTCCGCGGCCTCTTCGGTCTCCCCGGTCTCCCGGTCCTTCGGCTGCCCGCGATGCCGACCCGTCACGGCACCGAAGCGTACCCACACCGGCCCCACCGGGCCTAGAGCGCGCGCACCCCGTCTCCCGCGGCCCTCTGGCACTCTCCCGGGCTCTCCCGCCCCCCATAACGGGGAGCGCCCAGTACGCCCCTTCCCGTACCCTGTAGGTGCCGTCCGCTACGCTCTTCCGGCAAGCGACGACACGCCTCCGTAGCTCAGGGGATAGAGCACCGCTCTCCTAAAGCGGGTGCCGCAGGTTCGAATCCTGCCGGGGGCGCCCTGATCACCAGCAAGAACAAGCCCCTGACCAGCCAACGCCGGTCAGGGGCTCTCTGCTATGTGCGGTTGCATGCAGCCGTGCGCGGCGCGCTGCGGTCACCTGGTCCCGATACGGTCCCGCGCCAGAACCCGCTTGGCGAACGCCACCGTCCCTACACTCCGGGCAGGACGGTCAGCCCATAGGACGCCAGGACGCTTCCCAGAGCGCCACTGACCACCGGAGAGTTGAGGATTCCAATGGCAGTTCCTCCCCAGCGCTGGACGCGGGTGGGGTCCGGATCACCGTCCCCTGCTTCGGACTCCAAGCGGTCGGCCGTCTCCAACAACTCCTCGGCCTCCGTCTCAGGCAGGCCCAACACCGGTGCAGCTTGGCGCACGGCTCGTGCGAACATCACGATCGCCGCAGGATCAACACCATTGACCGTTGAGGCGTTCATCGTGAAGTCGCGACTGTTCGCGGCAATATTGCCAGAGTTGTTCCCGATGTGGAAAACCGGGCCACTCGCCTGGTCATGGCGCCGTTCGTACTCACTCACATCTCCCCCATAGTGTTCGGCGCAGTCATCCCCTTCCGCGGTGGTGTGTGCTCGGAGCAGCCCCTCGCGACCCCATGCGCCCACACCTTCGATCAAGCCCTTGCTTTTGAGATACGCAGACGCACGGTCGATCTCGTCCAACTGCAGACGCTCGCCCTCGAACATGGACTCGGCCGCAATCAGGACACCTTGAACGACAGGCATGTGCACGCCTTCGTGCTTCTGCCTCCAGAGCCAGGTGAGCACGCCACGGCGAGCTGCGGCAGCTCTCAGCACTGGGTCGGCACGCGCGCGTTGCCGAGCTTCCACCAAGCCCGCCCCCTCCGGGGTAAGGCGCGCTTCTGGGTTGCCCAGAGACCTCTGCTCGTCATCCAGCGAGCCCCGTTCGACACAGAAGCGCAGTAAAGCGAAAGCTCCTTGACCATCCATTCCGTGATCTTCGGCGAACGGAGTTAGATCCACATACCCGGTAGAGCGCTCGCCGGCATGATCACTTACCCACTCCAGGGCATCCACGTGTAGCTCAGCAAATTTCTTAGACACTTCCCCTCCCATCGCACAAGACTCTAAACCTTGATCGCAGCACTTCAACCATCCCGACATGCAACCTCAATACCGAAAACCTCCCAACAAGGGAGAAGGTTCACATATCGCCGGGATGCCCCCGACAGGATCAGCCGGGGGCATCCCGGTGCGCCCAGATCAATTGCCCTTCAGGGCATCAGAGATACGGCGCTTGGCGGCCTCGTCCTGCCCAGCGATGCACTTCGCGTAGGTCCTGAGCAGCACCTCCACACTGTGGCCTGCCCACTCGGCGACCTGGGGGGCCGGTACGCCAGCGTTGAGCCAGGTGGACACACACGCGTTGCACCGCTACTGGTTCACTCGACAGAACCTTGGTATCGCTGCACTAGCGACTCAATCGCCATTTGCAAACGTGGATTGTCCCTTGATCCTCGCCAACTTGCGATGCAAGCATGAGTATCTTCTGAGTCTACCGCCACAAAAGCTTCACCCTGAGGAAGTTTGCCATTAGTTATAACCAGCACCGGAAAAATTCTGTCACCGAAACCTGCAACCCACTTGCGAAGTGTCGAAGAGTTGAGTTCTTGGCGATGATATTTGACAACAATTCCAACGGTCATCGCCTTTGATAGGTGCAGGTAGGCATCTACGTCGAAATCAGGTTCACTTCGAGTGGTTGCCTGAGGAAAAATAATCTGGAGGTTAGCCAGCACCACGCGCTCAAAAGTTTGTGGCGTAATATGCTCGACAACCCTTTCCAATTGGCGGTCAAGCGCCGCTAGTGCAGTCTGAATAGTTGAGTTGCTGGTTGAAAACCCTATCGGAGAGTGCGCTGCTTCGTTGCGCACCCTGAGAATACTGCGCAACTCTTCCATATCATCATTGGAAAGCTGGGCTGTCTCGGCATATTTCTGAATCACATAGGAAAGGCTGGAGCGACCTTCTGGCAGTTCACCAATACGCTCCTTCATTGCTCGTTCTAAAGCAGCCCAGCCTTGGAGGACTTTTACTTCATCTACCGCCCGATCGGCGGGTTCAGCGCGCCTCAGTACCCTACGCGCAGTCCATATAGACCAATATGCCCCTGACGCACCGATAAGGCTTATCGCGGTAGCTGTAATGGTTGTCCAGCTGTTTAGGCTCACGGCAGCGAGCACCGCGCCCACTACGACAAGAATGAGCCCGGAAATCCCAAACCACGATATAAGACCTGGCCGAAATGGTCTGTCTAGCTCCGCAGTGGCAAGTCCCAGCTCGTTAAGAGCATCCTTCACTTCGCTGACCGTGACTTCAGAGGGGGGAGTCGGGCGCGCGGCCTGCGACCGCGCTGCCAGTCGAATGATGTCTTGGCGTACGTCATCGAGCGATTTCGCCAAGAACGATTCGGCGTCTGGATTAAGTCTTGGTTCCGCAGCTGGGTTGAACTCTTCCGGCTCGTTGCTCACCGCTCTCTCCAATGGAAGCAGAACAAGGCAAGGGCGCCGCAGATCACCATGCCAACCGCCCCCCAGGGCTTGGTGACATTGTTAATGAAAATGCCTCCAATAAAGGTGGCTAACATGATGACAGCTTCTGCAATTATTACACGCGTAGTGCGCTTCTGTTGTATATAGCCCCGCCTCAGCCAAACGGCGACGTCAGTCACCATGCCCGGCGTCACCATCGGATCACCGGAACCGGAGTGCTGCGCTGCTGCCAGTCGACCCGCCTCGTCCACCAGATCTTGCCCGTGCTTGGTGAGGGCGTCAGAAAGCGCTTTGCGTGATTGCTCGGGTAAGTCGGCGCTTCCCGTGACGACGATGCGCAGCTCATCGGGCACTCGGTCAGCCTAGTGCTTGTGCCCGGTTTGGGCGCCTGGAACAGTCGTGGCCACGTTGCCCCCAGATCGCCATGTCGAGGGCGAACCTGCGTCGGGCTCATCATGGTCGGTCAACGGGCATCCTAGTCTCAACCCGACGAAGCACTGAAGTCGTCCTGTCCACATCCTGACTGGCGCTGTCGGCCTCGACGCCAAGCCAGGAGCCGCACCTGAGCGCCAGACACGGACGTTTACTGGAGTCCGAGATAGATGAGAAGGGCGGCGTAGCGATCGGTGTGAGTGCTTGATCGTTCCCAATGCGGTCCCATGGGTATCCTCGGCGAGGTCGTTGGCTGGGAGTTTGCGCAGCTAGACGAGTAGTTCCGATGTGTTCAGTGGTCGAAGGCGGTCAGTGACCGGGTGATGGGTTGGCTGGTGCGGTGGTTGTGCCAGATTGCTGCGGTCATGGCCAGGATGCGCTGGGCGACCCGTATGGCCACGCCCTCGAAGGTGCGTCCGCCGTGTCGTTCCAGGTCGAGTTGGCCTTTGAGGGTGTCGTTGACCGACTCGATGAGCTGGTGGACCGGCTTGAGCAGATGCTCTCCGGCTCGGGCTGGTTCGCTGCGCATCGATGGCCGTAGTAGCTGGACACCGCGAAGGTGAAGGTCGTGTTCGAACCAGCGGGCCCTGAAGCCCTTGTCGGCGATCAGCAGTACGCCGGGCCGCTCGGCTGCCAGGCCGGGGTCGACGTCCAGCATCGCTGCCACCACCTGGCGTTCGTCGAGTTTGGGGTTGGCCAGCGCCCAGGTGATCGGCATGCCCGCCGGAGTGCAGATCAGATACAGGCGCAGCCCCCAGAACCAGCGTGAGTGCGAGCGGCAGTAGCCGTAGCTCGCCCAGCCGGCCAGGTTGGAGCGCTGGGTGGTGGGGCGGGAGCGGCCGCACTCCACCGGGGTGGAGTCGGCGATCCAGACATCGTCCAGCCAGAAGTCGGTGTCGACCGCCAGCAGCCGGATGACTCGTTTGACCAGCGGCAACGCCGACCGCAGTCGCTTGTTGTAGCCGGGCCGCTTGGGCAGGTAGGGGAACATGCCGGCCAGATGAGCGCGGGCGAACCGCAACCACCGGGCTTCGGAGGTGCAGCCCAGCAGGGCCTGGGCCACCGCCAGGCAGACCAGCTCGGAGTCGCTCAACAGCGGCGGCCTGCCCAGCCATCGCCGACATCCGATCTCGTCATCGATCTTCACGTACAGTGCGGTCAAGAGGGTGTTCAGGTCTGTCGTCACAAACGGATCTTGAACACCCTCGCCGCGTCTACAAGCCCGAACTTCGGAACTACTCGTCTAGTTGGCATGGCGAGATTGCGGTGACCACCTGACTCCTAAAGCGGGTGCCGCAGGTTCGAATCCTGCCGGGGGCGCCACAAGCGGGTCACTCTGAATAGCGGCAACGCCTCCGACCAAGGCCGGAGGCGTTTCGCCATCGAGATCCGCCGGTTCGGCGCAGGGCTTATCGCGGTCACTCCCGAGGCCTCATCGGCAAGTTCAGGTTGCCGCCTTGGCGTCTCCGAGCAGTTCCAGTGTGAGCCCCGCAGCGGGGCGGCCGGTCGAGCATCCTCCCGAGTGCCGACTGCGGACGGACATCTCTGCCGCTGGCGGACTCCGACCCGCCCGTCCGCGATACCGGTAAGCAGCCCGCCGCTTCGCCGGCGAACAGCTACGCCGCCTACACCTTGTTCTGGACGAATCGACGTGATGGGCGCCGTGCGAGGCGGGGCATGAAGGGGTGAGTGACTTGGATCACAAGATGTGGCTTCGTGGTAAGTGATCTTCGTCTGCGGGTTCTGTCGGTTAAGGGCAGGACGTCGTGCACCGCACCATGCGGCGGGGATGCGAGGAGGTCGGGCATGGACTGGGAGCCGTTGCTGGCGGCGGTGATCGGTGCGGTGACCGGAGGGGTGGACCGGCGGCTCCAGGACCGGTCGCAGCGGGTCCCGCCGTCGGTGGAGGGCCCGGAAGTCCTCTCCGAGTTCTCGGACGGCTGCGAGTCCCTGGTGCGGTTCGTGCAGTCCCGTCGCGTTTCCCGGGCCGATGCGGAGGACGCCGTCTCGCATGCCCTGCTGCGGGCGTGCGAGAAGGCGAACAGAGAGGGCGAGGATCTGGGCGCCCAGATCCAGAACCTGCAGGCCTGGTTGCGGGTGGTGGCGCTGAACCGGGTCCGGGATCCCCGTCACCGCCGCCCGGAGTCGCCGGTCGAACGGCTTCCGGACCTGGCCGCGCCCGGCCTGGGCCACGGTGACCTCGTCGTCGAGGCCCTCTACGTGGCGGCCGTGCTCCGGCGGTTGCCGCCGCACCTTCGCCAGGTGCTGATAGGGCGCATGTATCACGTGTCCTATGACGAGATCGCCGAGTCGTTGGACATCGAACCGCAACTGGCCCGGAACCGCATGCGGCTGGCGCGCCATCGCCTTCGCGGGCCGCTGGCCGTGCGAGTGCGGAGAGCGGACACGGTCGGCGTCGTGGAGCAGGTGGCCTCGCTGGCGGGTCACCTGTCAGCTCATGGCGGTGATCTGCGGACGATGGGCCACGAGGAGCGTCTGGAGGTCGGCGCCAAGGCCACCGAGCTGCGCAGGACGCTGCTCGGCTGCCGGGCCGGGAGGTTCGGCGCCGAGGAGTCGAAGATCATTGTCGGGAAGGTCGCCGTGCTCGCGGAGGCGCTGGTCGCGGACCGCGACGAGCGTGCCGCCCGCGACCTGGCCCGGGCCGCCGTACGGCATCTGCGGTTCCTGCGCAGTCCGTCCACCGAAGCGTTTCGGATCCGGCGTGCACTGGCCGAGGCCTGGTCCGAACTCGGCGAGCACCAGCGGGCCGAGAAGCTGCTGCGGGCGCTGAGCCTGGACGAACAGAACCACTTCGGTGCCGCTGACCCGCGGACGGAGCTGCTGCTGCACTGGGCACTGATGAATCAGGGCCGGTTCACCGAAGCCGAGGCGGGGTTCGTCGCGCTGACGTCGCGCCTGGGCGCGCTACCGGCCCGCAAGCAACTGCTGCTGCATGCGCTGTGCCGGCACGCTTGGCTGCTGGGGCGCCTGGGCCGGACGGAGGAGTCGGTGCGCACCTACACCCGCGTCATCTCCAGCCGGACCCTCGCCCTGGACACCTACCACCCCGACACCCTCGACGCCGGGCATTCGCGGGGCAAGGGCCTGGCCCTGGACGGGCAGGGAGAGCGGGCGTTCGTCCTGCTGGATCCCCTGCTGGACGTTCGTGCCCGCGTCCAGGGGGACCGGCACCCCGACGCCCTGGAAACCGCGAAATACCGGCACATCGCCCGCGTGCAGACAGAATTCCGAGACGACCGCGCCGTCATCGAGGCGTTCGGTGGTCTCACCGAGATCCTGGACGTCCAGACCCGGCGACATGGCGCCCGGCACCCCGCGAGCCGTGACACGGACCGATGGCTCGCCTGGCTTCAGGACGTTCGGGGCGCGAACCGGTTGCGGGGCCCGCTGCCCCCGATTCCCATCCCGGACGGCGTCTAGGACCAGGTGATCGCGCCGAGGTCGTAGTGTTCGTTGAAGTCCGGTGACGGGTCTTGTTCGAACTGGATCTCTTTGCCGTATGGCGGGTCTTCGTACCGCACCTGCGTCATCGGGCGGGAATGTGATGACACGGCGAGCAGGCAGGTCTTCCATTCGGCGCCCTTGCGATCGAACTCGTCGGAATCGGGTGGGTACCCTTCCCGGCAGCCCGGCAGCCGCATCTCGCCGGACACGGTGACGTCGGGACCCCAGTCGCCGAAATCGCCGGTGAAGCGCGGGGTGCCCGGCGAGAAGGCGTTGCCGCTCTCGTTGGTGATGATGATCCTGGCGTGGTACGCGATGTTGCGTTTCAGAACCGCCCTGCTGTCTTCGTCGAAGTTGCCTTGGACCTTCGAACCGGGGGTCGTCCGGATGCGTTGCACCACGATGCCCAATACACCCTCGACGTAGGTCTTCTGCAGGGGGTAATAGTCGCGGAAGGGCACGATCGCCTTCTCGCCGAACCGCAGTCGTGTACCAGGCCGGGTCATTTTATCGGTAAGGCGAATCGGTGCGGTCGGAATCGCTGTCGTCCCGGGTATCGGTGTCGACGTGGCGGGCGGTGGGGCCGTCGGCGCGGTCGTGGCGGGAGCCGCCGACGGTGCGGTGGCCTGGCCCGCGGAACAGCCCGCCAGCATCAGGCAGGAGATCAAGGCGAAGGCATGGCTGCGCATAGGCGGAGTATCCCTGAACCCCACCGGGACTGGGTCCTGAAAGGGATGCTGTCGGTGGTTAGGCTTCCGGCAAAGGCGAGGTTTCGCAGGCGGACGGGAGCCTTCATGGACGTGCCGAGTGGAATCGACCGCAGGGCGCTGGCCCGCCACATCGCCGCCGACGTCGACCGGGCGGCGCCGCTGCTCGCGCGGATACTGCTCGTCCGCGCGGTCTCGAACCTCCGCCGCCACCGCGGCGGCCATGCCCTCTGGGTGGCGAAGGACATGGCCGCCGACTGCGGCGCGGAACTCAAGGCGGCCGGGGCGACCACACGGGAACTGGCCGGCGTTCTGGTCCCCGGCCATGACGCCGACCGCGACCTCACTTCCGCGATCGACGCGACCCGGCGGTTGAGTCACGCCATCAGCAGCGAGGACGCCGCATATGCCAGGTACTCGATGGCCACGGACCCCGACATCTCCATCGATAAGAAACGGGCCAGTGAGCTGGGCAACCAGTGGGACGACGAGAGGGGACAACTCCGCGAGGCCCGCCATGCGATGCCTGCGGGCCTGGGTAGCGGCAAGACCGGCTCGGTGCTGCTGGACCGCGCCCTCGACCGCGTCTTCAAGCGGGGCATGTACTACCAGGCCCGCTACTACCTGTTCAGCGGGGAGCCCGAACGCCAGTGGCGCCGCCGCGTCGCCGGAGTCCTGCACGCCGCGGCGTGCGCCAATCTGGACCGCGGTAACCAGGCCGCCATCGGCGACCTGGCCGTCAACATCCGCGACGGGCGCCGCGCGCTCGACGGCACGGCACCGAGCGCATGGGCGCAGCAGGCAGTGAGCCGTCTCGAAACGATCGCGGCCCCGGTATTCGCCCAGCAGGAACCGCTCACGCCTCGCAAGGCCACCGCGATCCGGCTGCTAGCCCTGTGCCTGGCCCGCGAAGCGGAGACCGCGCGCGCGCCCGCCCCCGGCGACCCGTTCCGTGGCGTCGCCGTCGGCATCACCCTGCTGGAACGCGACACCATCGATTGAGAGCGCCCTCGCAGGACGGGTGTTCTGGCGCAATGGACGGGCGGTTCCAGGAGCGCTGCTGGAACGCGGTCATTGTGTGAGCCGGTACACGCGGACGACGCGGTCACGGCTTCCGTAGACCTGCTGCCAGCGTGGTCCCGTCCAGGTCGGATCGGCCAGCATCGGCTGAGCGGCCCTCCGGCAGACCGCGCAAAGCCGTCCGTTGTCGGTGTCGTACAGCACGAGAAGGTCCCCTGGCCGTGGCCCTTCGGATTCTGGACGGACGGCGCGGATCCGGGTCGACCAGGCCCGCCCGCCCCAAGGGCCGTCCTGGTAGACCCGGAGCAGCTTGCCGGTGCGGGGGTCCGTCCACACGCGGGAGCCCCGGCTGTCGTGATCATGCATCCAGGAACGCAGCGCCTCCATCTGGGTGCCGCCGCCCGCCCGGGTCGACGGCGCCTCCCACCAGGAGCGGGCGGCGGTGACACAGGTGATCAGGGCGACGGCCAGCACCAGCCCGGCCGACAGGACGAGCCGCGACCGGGCCCGGTCGGGGATCCGGCCGGCCAGGAACACCGCGCCGAGCCAGAGCAGTCCCAGCCCGCCCAGCACGAACTCGGGGAAGATGGGGAACCAGTACCGGATCAACTGCAGCCGCAGTTTGGGAGCGCTGGGGTCGAGGACGCCGCCGAGCAGGGTGAGCGGCACCCACAGCAGCGCGCAGCAGGCGACGGGGACCGCCATCCGGCGCGGACGGAGCAGTCCGCCCAGCAGGGTCAGGCCGAGCAGGGCGACGAGAAGGCCGCCGTCCGGATACGTCCGCAGGGTCTTGGGCAGCCGGAGCACGTACAGCATCCGCGGCTTGTCGCGGTAGGTGGAGGCGATGTCGGGCGCCGACGGCCGCTGGCCGTGTCCGGTGATCGCCAGCATCCGCGCCAGCGGGTCGCCGTAAAGCCGCCAGCACAGCAGGAGTTCCGCGGCCCCGATCACCACGATGGGGAGCAACACCCAGACCATCCGCGCCAGGCGGACCCTGCGATACAGCAGCACCAGGACGACCGGCCACATGAAGACCACGAACTCGCGGGCCAGGTAGGACCAGCCGAGCAGCGCTCCCACCGTGAGCAGCAGCGCCCTGCCGGGCGGGTCCGGCCGCTGGGTGGCGGACACCGCCAGAGCCGCCGCGCAGGTGAACAGGCCGGCCGCGAGGACGTCGGGCAGCAGGTCCGTCGAGTCGGCGAAGACCGGGGTCGCCGCGACCACGACCAGGGCGCCGGCCGTCCCCACCGGCCGGGCGAACAGCGCCGTGCCCAGCGCGTACGTGCCGAGGAGCAGTGTCAGCGTGGCCAGCACCGGCACGGTCGCGTAGGCGGCCTGCGAGTACCCGAACACGGCGATGGCCAGGCGCGCGGGAACGATCAGGCCGAACCGGGTCACCTGGTGCATCTCCGTGGTGGCCTCGACGGGCTTCGGGAACCGCGCCGCGGCCTCCAGGTAGTTGAGCTGGTCGGACGGGACGGGAATGCGCAGATGGGTCAGCAGGACCACGAGCCAGGCGAGCACGAGACCGCCCGGCAGCAGCCGCGCCGCAACCGCCCGGCGGCGAGCCGCCGGGGCTGACGGGGCCGCGCCCTGAGCGGCGGCGGCACTCAGGCCCGCGGACATGGCGAGAATCTCCCAGGTCCTGCCGGTGCCCGGGCGTCAGCCCGATGGCCAACGGATGAACAAACCACGGCGCCGGCCGTGAAGGCGGTGGCCTCAGGCGGCGCGTCGAGGCGACGAACCGGGAGTCAGTTCTGCTCGCTCCCCGGCAGGTCTCCGCGCGCCTTCATCTCGTCCAAGGCCTCGTCGGCGGCCGCGATCTCCCGGTGATACTGCCGGTGCACCTTGTACGTGCGCCCGGCCTCGATCCGGTGGTACAGCCCGGTCGGCTTGCCGAAGCGGAAGTCCCGGGGAAGGCGCTGCGCGCCGTCGCCGCCCACGATCAAGATGGCGCGGTCGGTCACCACGAACGTCGCCACCGGCACGGTGAAGATCCACCAACCGGTCTGCGCGAGGAATCCCGTCTGGATCCGCTCACCCGGCTCCAGGTGCGGCGCGGCCCGCTTGGCGATCAGTTCGACCCGTCGTTCCTGATAGCCCATGACTTCCCTTCAGAGCCCGACGTGCCAGCATCGTAGAGCAGCTCGGCGCTACGGCGGTTCGTAGCGTGCGGCGATCGCGGCGGCGCGGTCGCGCAGGGACGTGCGCAACCACTGCGGGGCCAGGGCCTCCGCATCCGTGCCGAGCTGCCACAGCGCCCATTCGGCGTGCCTCGGATCCTGGAAGGTCACGCTCAGCCGCACCCGGCCGTCCGGATCGGCTCCTTCGGCGCGGACGGCCAGCGCGGTGTCCAGCAGCTCGTCCTGACGCGCCGGGTTCAGCCGCACCAGCACGGTGACCTGGTCGCCGCCGGCCCGGAACCGTGTGCTGCGTTCCTGCCAGGCCCGGTCCAGATCGATCCGGTCCGGTCGCTCCGCGGGTTCGTCGAGTTCCTCGGCGGCCAGGATCCGGGACAGCCGGTAGGTGCGGTCCGCGCCGGATCTCGTGGCCAGCAGGTAGCCCCGGTCCCGTACGGTCACCAGGCCGATCGGGTCCACCGTGCGCCACTGCGGCGGCCGGCCCGCGGCCGCGTACTGGATGCGCAGCTTGTGCCCGGCGAAGACCGCTCGCCGGACCTCGGCCACGATGGTGCCGGGCAACTCCTCGTCGGCCACGCGGCGCGACAGGAGGTCGGTCTCCGGGTCGATGAGCAGCCGCTCGGCGGCGCCGGCCGCGATGTCCCGATGGCTTTCTGGCAGCGCGTCGACCACCTTGAGCATGGCGGAGGCGAGCGCCGAGCCGAGACCGAACGCCTGCGCGCCCCGCCGCGATCCGGCGATCAGCAGGGCGAGGGCCTCGTCGTGGTTGAGTCCGGTGAGCTCGGTGTGGAAACCGGGCAGCAACGCGAATCCGCCGTGCCGGCCGCGTTCGGCGTAGACCGGGACGCCGGCCGCGGACAACGCCTCGATGTCGCGCAGCACGGTGCGGGTGGACACCTCCAGCTCGCGGGCCAGCGTGGCCGCGGACAGCCGGCCGCGCCGGCGCAGCAACAGCACCAGGGAGACCAACCGGTCGGCGCGCATACGCGGACCTTAGCGATACACGACAGAGGGTGTCGTGATTTGTTGCGAGGCTTTCTCCACGGCGTCGAAAGGCGGCCACCAGGCCGATGGACGTACGCCTCGACGAATCGAATGGAGCCGATGTGGTCATGCAGCGAACGGCGGTCAACCCGTGGACGTGGTCGGTGGAGATGGGCTACAACCAGGGCGAGATCGTCTCCGGGCACGCCCGGACCCTGTACTGCGCCGGGCAGACCGCGATGAGCGGCGACGGCAGGCCCCAGCATGCCGGTGACATGGCGGCGCAACTGGCGCTGAGCCTCGACAACCTGGAGGCCGTTCTCAGCGGGGGCGACATGTCCCTCGCGGACCTCGTCCGGCTCAACGTCTACACCACCGACGTCGATCTGCTTTTCCAGCACTACGGGATCCTGGCGTCGCGGCTGGGCGCCGCCGGGGTGGCGCCCGCCACCACGATGCTCGGAGTGACACGGCTGGCCATCCCCACCCTGATGGTCGAACTCGAGGGAACCGCCGTCGCACCCCTCAACCCCTCTCCGGACGCCGCCCGGTAGGCGTGGCCAGCCAGGTTTGGAGGGCCCAGTGCCAGGTGAGGGCGCGGCCGAGGGTCTCGCCGGGCGGGGCCTGGTGGGTGAAGTCGGTGAGGGCGCCGAACCGGCGCAGGCGGTGTTTGACCGTGTTCGGGTGGATGTGCAGGGCGTCGGCGGTGCGGCCCGGGTGCTCGCCGTGGTCGAGGTAGGTGAGAGCCGTCTCGGCCAGGAGGCGGTGGAACTCGTCGGACGGGTCGAGCCGCGCGAGGTGCTCGCGGGCGAGGACCGCGCCGAGGTCCGGATAGGCGTCCAGGGCGACCGGCATGGCGAGGTCGGTGAGGCGGCGGAGGCCGTCCAGGCCGCGGCGCCGTGCCGAGGCGAGGGCGGCGAGGCAGAGGCGGTAGACGCCCGGGAGGTCGCCGGGCCGCACCGGCGGGCCGGCGACCGCGAGGGGGTCCGTGCGGGCGGGCAGGCGGGTCGTGACGGCGCACCAGTGGCCGTCGACGAGGCCGGAGACGCCGTCGGGCAGGGCCATGGCGGCCTCCGTGCGGCGGGCCTCGCGCGGGTCGCCGATGTCGGTGACCAGGCAGTGGTAGCGGCGGGTGGCCGACAGGCCGGCGTCGGCGGCGCGGGCGGGGCCGCCGCCGAGCAGCTCGCGCAGGGCCTGGACGCGGGCGGCGTGCGCCGACTGGGCGAGGCTGAGCTCGGACTCGCGGTAGGCGTGGATCAGCCGGTTCTGCAGGTCGTTGGCGTAGCGGTCCAGCTCCATGATCTCGCCGATCATGGAGTCGAGGGACACCCCGGCCGCGCGGGCCTCCTGCATCAGGCGCGTCAGCACGTACGAGCGGGCCGCCTGGAAGCCGTCGAGCAGGGCGGCCAGCGGGACGCCCTGCAGCGCGCGGTCGGTGGCCAGCCGGTCGGCGGCCCGGGTGTCCTCCTCGCTGAGCCCGGACATGTCGATGAACGCGGCGGACACGACGGCGAGCAGCGCGGCGATGTGCCGCCGCACCTCCTGCACCGGCAGGCCCGCGATCGGCGGGGACTCCGACCGGGCGGCCTCGACGACGGCGTCGAGCAGCCCGGGGTCGGCGCGCATGCGTTCCATGAGCCGGCGGAGCACCGTGCGTTCCGACATGTCCTCTCCCGCGTGGGGCGCCGCGAGGATCCCGCGACGCCCCAGTCTGCCTGGTTCAGCCCGCGGGCGTCAGTGCCGCGACGGCCTCCGGGGCCGCGAGGCCGGTGCGCTCGCGCTGCGGGAAGACGCCCACGGGGACCCGGGCGACCTCCTTCGCCGTCGCGTAGTCGATGACCGAGACGGCGTTGGCCTTGCTGAGGGAGACGAAGCAGCGGGTCCCGTCCGTGCTGGTCGTCCCCCAGTACGGGAGGCTGTTCACCGGGTAGGTGAAGATGCCCTTGGTGGACAGGTCCGAGGTGTTGACGATGGCGGTGTAGTCGTCGATGGTGCCGACGTCGCAGAGCTGCCGGCCGTTGCCGGACAGCGCGAGGCCGTGGTGCGCGGAGTTCTGCGGGTAGTCGTCCGGGCTCAGCGCCTTGCCGTGGTCGCTGTAGGGCATGGTGACCGTGTTGACGATCTTCCCCTGGTTCAGGTCGTACTTGACGAACCCGTTGAGGTAGGACTGCTGGGCGTAGAAGGTGTTGCCGTCGGGGGCGACCAGGTTCGGCCGGATGCCGTGCGGGAACTTCCACGTCTTGACGACCTGGAGCGTGTTCGCGTCGACCTTCTCCAGCAGGAAGTCGCCCTTCAGCAGTTCGAGCGACTTCGGCAGCGACGTGATCCCGATGCTGGTGTTGTAGATGTAGCGGCCGTCCGCGGTGAAGTCGTTCTGGTGCGGATAGGTCCCGGTGCCGAACTTGCCGGTGACCGCGCCGGTCCTCGGGTCGAGCACCTCGGCGACCTGCGCGGTCGTCGCCGAGATGACGTACTTCGTGCCGTCCGGCGACAGGGCGGCGTGGTCGGCGTGGAAGCCGTCCAGCCGGGTGTGCCACAGCTCCCGGCCGGTGGCCACGTCGAAGGCCGCGGCGTCGTCGAGGTTGCCGCGCGAGACGTACAGCGTGCGGCCGTCGGCGGCCAGCTGGACGTCGTCGACGAACCGGTCGCCGCCCTCGATCTGCTTGACGGTCTCGTACCCGGCGCGCTGGACGAGCGTCATCTCCGCGAGGCGCTGCTGCAGGTCGGGGATGACGTTGAAGGAGCCGAGGTTCTGGTAGGTGCGGCCGTCGACGAAGCTCACGCTTCCCGACTGGCTGTTGCCCACCAGCAGCACGTCGCGCATCGCCGCGGCGTCCGCGGGCGCCGCGGCCGCTCCCGCCGGGACGGCCAGGGCCGCGGCCGTTCCCGCACAGGCCACCAGGGCCTTCAGTCTTCTGCTGGACATGACGTCTCCTCTGGAAGTCGCCGCCGTCGGAACGGGTAGCGTCAAGTGTGAGGAGCCCGGCGGGCGCGGCAAAGGTCGCGGGAGCCAACGTGCGGGCGTCCGGATGTCGGGACGCGACAACCGGCCGCGGGAACCGGCGGACGCGCCGCGCCGCCGGCCCGCACCCGGGTTCGGGATGCGGGCCGGTGGGGAACGGCGTCAGTTCTGCCAGGGCCAGCCGGCCGCCGCGGTGCGGCGGGCCTCGATCAGCGGGACGAGGCGGAACGCGGCGTCGGAGAGGCCCCCGAAGGTGTGCCGGTTGCCGGTGCCGGACGGCCCGTGCCCGTACCGGTAGCCGGCGAGGTTCCAGGCGTAGACGGGAACGCCGTCCGGCACCTGCCCGGCCGGGTCGGCGCCTCGCACGCCGCCCCACGCCTGCTCGTCGGTCACGATGACGACGCGGTCGTGGCCCCGGTAGTTCGCCCGGACCGCCTCGGCGGTGTTCGTGCCGCCCATGGAGTGGAACCGCTGGAGGACGGTCAGCAGCGACTCGCCGCGGCGCACCTCGACCGTCCGGTGGCCGCCGCCGAACTCGACCAGGTCGGCCGAGCCGGCGCGCAGCGCGAGCGCGGTCCCGAAGACGGCGGCCGCGTCGGCCCGGTTGAGGCCCGAGCGCTGCGAGACCCGGTCGAACATCGAACCCGACCGGTCGACGAGGACCAGCGTCCGGCCGCCGAGCGCGGGCACGTTGGCCAGCGAGTGGTTCAGCGCCCGCTCCAGCGGCCACGCCCAGCGCAGCGACGGCGCCGCGTTGTAGGCGGCGAGGAACCGGAACGGGAACATCTTCGACCGGCCGATCGCCTCCGGGTCGGCGATCCTCTCCGCGACCCGCCGCGCCACCTCGTCCGGCACGCCCGCGACGTCGAAGTTCCGCAGGTTCCGGACCAGCGCGAAAACGCCCATCGACGGGATGATCGCCGTCCAGGCGGCGGCGTCCATCGGTCCCTGCAGCCATCCGGCGAGGGCCTCCCAGGTGATGCCGGCGCGGCGCAGCGTCTCCGGGTCCTCCAGGACCCGGCGGCGCTCGCCGACCGGCATGGACAGCAGCGCGTCCCGCCGCGTCAGGGTCTCCAGCGACGCGGGGATCGGCGCGTCGGGCCGGTACGGGCGCCGCACCGCGTAGCCGAACAGGTCGTGCTGCCACGGCCCCTGGAAGCGGCCTGCCTGCGCGCTGCCCTTCCGGTCGCCCGGGTGGGTGAGGTTGAGGATGTCGGCGAAGCCGATGCCCTTGCCCTCGCTCCCCCACTTGACGTAGTTGAACTCGGTGCCGAGCCGCAGGACGGCGTCGCCGATGCCGCGCTTGACCGGCTTGGGGATCGCGCGGCCGTAGGCGGCCATCCAGTAGGCGAGCGCCTCGCCCGGCTCGTCGGCGCGCCGCAGGACGCTCGCGACGAGCTGCCGGTTGCCGCCGTGCAGGCCGGCGCCGAGGCGGGCGCGGACCGCCTCCAGCGCGGCGACGACGGGCGCGGACCGCATGCCGGCCTCGGCGCGCAGCCACGGCAGGAAGCCGGCGAGCCACTCGACGTCCTCGACGGCGACCTCGTGCACCAGGGCGCGAAAACGGTCGTCGCGGTCGCAGGACTTTTCGTAGAAACCGTCCTCGCCGACCATATTCGAGACGGCGAGAAGGAAAAGCTCCGACTTGGCGTCGCGGGCGTGCCCGGGGGCGCCCTCGTGCGTGCGGCCGGTCGGGATCCGCTCGGACGCCACGGGGCTCGGCGTCGCGGCACGGGCGCCGCGAATGTTGAACTTCGCCATGAAGGAGCCTCCTTCCATAATGGGAGGAGGCGCTCGTCTCGCGGGGATGCCCGAGGTCGGAAAACCGGCGACGGTCCGACGCGTCCATTGCTCTGCCATTCTGAGCTACGCCGTCCCGAAGACGACGACGGGATTCGAACCCGCGACCCATGGATCCAGAGGAAGTAACCGTTGCCTGCGCACCGGGCTCCTGCGAGGAGCGTGCTCCTCCCGAGGTCAAGGCGGCGTACGGTTTCGCCCGGCCAAATCGGGCCACGGGCGCGCGTTGCGTCCCCGCAAGGAGTCGAACCTCGAAGTATCCGTTCGCCTGCGCACCGGGAGGTGCGTGTTCAGTTGTGTTCGCGGATCTCGCCCGGGAAGAGGAAGAACTCTCACCTTCGCACCGGGCGCGATCTGAAGTACTGCGGCGAACATACCTCGCGGGTCGCCGCCCGCGCATTCCATTAAATGCGCGGGCGGCGAAGGATCAGCCGTTGATCCTGGCGGCGGCGAATTGCGCGCCCTGGGGGACGGTGCCGTTCGTCGCGTAGGTGAGGTGGGCGGTGATGTCGACGCCGTTCGCGCAGACGGGGTCGCCGGTGTTGCAGAATTCCTTGGCCTTCGGGCCGTAGAGGGAGCTGGCGGTGTTGATCGTCTGGCCGTAGAGGCGCAGCGGGTTGCCGTAGACGACGACGGCCTTGACGCGCGGGGCGAGGTTCGTCGGGATCGTGCCGCCGGTGCCCAGCAGGGTCCGGATGCCGATGGCGATGTCGGTGACGCTGGCGCCCTGCGAGTACCCGCCGAGCACGAACGAGGTGCCGGGGCAGGACGCGGCGACGGACTTGACGTGGTTGCTCATGTCGGTGGCGCCGGGTCCGGCGCTGGTCTGGCCGAGGTCGGCGGCGTAGTTCACCGCGTAGGAGCTCACCGACTTGCCGGGCAGGTCGCCCTTGAGGGCGCTGGCGAACGGCGTCCCGACGATGCCCAGGCCGGGCAGTTCGCCGCTGCCGCGGGCGAACACGAAGTCGACGTCGGAGCAGGCGGCGGCCGACGCGGGGGCGGCGGCCACGGCGGCCAGGCCTGCGGCGCCCACGGCGCCGGAGAGGGCGACGGCCGCGAGCCGCCGGAGGGTGGGGGTGAGGGACATGCGGGCCTCTTTTCGTGCGCTGACGCGCAGGGTGGGAACCGATCCGGGCCCCGACCGATTCAGGGCCGGTCAGCCCCGCAACGTAGAGCGCGGCGGCTCCTCCCGCATCGGCAGAATCGCCGGTCTCGTCGGCCGGCGTCGCCGAAACCCGCGGGCGGTGCTGCGGGGTCGCGGGGGGCTGGCGATTTCCCCGATGCCGGGACGGGCGGGGCGGCCGACACTGTGCTTCCCCCCACCCTGTGCTCCAGGAGGCAAATCGTGCGACCACCCCTGCGCTCCCCCCGGCGGCGGGCCACCGCCGCCGTGCTGGGAGCGGTGCTCTTCAGCTCCTTCGTCGGCGCGGCGCCCGCCGCGCACGCCGCCGCGGACGACCCGGCCGTCAGCGTCCCGCCCGCGGGCAGCCACGGATTCCCGTTCCTCGCCGCGGCGGAGGACCTCGGCTCGCTCGGCTACACCGAGAACGAGTACTTCATCTCCGGCACCGCGAAGTCGTACGCCAAGTCCGGCATCTGGGGCTCGGACGGGCGGTGGAGCGTGCGCGAGTCCGGCAGCGCCGCGTACAAGACCCGGCTGCTCGTCCGGCGGCCCGCCGACCCGGCGAAGTTCAACGGGACCGTCGTCGTCGAATGGCTCAACGTCAGCGGGCAGCTGGAGCTGTCGCCCGACTACTGGTTCGAGCGCGACGAGCTGCTGCGCGAGGGGTACGCGTGGGTCGGCGTCTCGGCGCAGGCGGTCGGCGTCAACGGCGGGCTCGGCGAGATCCACGGGCTCAAGGGCTGGGACCCGGCCCGGTACGGCACGCTCGTCCATCCGGGCGACGCCTACTCCTACGACATCTTCTCGCAGGCCGGGCAGGCGCTGCGCTCCCCCGACGGGCCGGACCCGCTCGGCGGCCTGAAGATCAAGACGTTGCTCGCGGACGGCGAGTCGCAGTCGGCCGGGTTCATGACGACCTACGCCGACGCCGTGCAGCCGGTGGCGCAGGTCTACGACGGCCTCATGATCCACAGCAACAGCGCGGTCGGCGCGCCGATCAGCGGGCAGCTGGCGGACACGCTGACGATGCCGAACCCCTCGAGGATCCGGACGGACCTGAAGGTGCCGACGTTCGTCGTGCTCACCGAGACCGACGTGCCGCTGGCGTCGGCGGCGCGGCAGCCGGACACCGGCAGCGTCGTGCACTGGGAGCTGGCGGGCACGTCCCACGGCGACCAGTGGGCCTACGACCTCGGCGGTCCGACGCTGGAGAAGTCGGCGGGGTCGGCGGCGCCGCAGGCGGACTGCTCGGCCGGGTCGGCGCCGTTCAACGACGGTCCGGGCCACTACTCGATGAACGCGGCGCTGCGCCATCTGGCGTCGTGGGCGCGGGGCGGGGCGCGTCCGCCGAGCGGCGCGCCGGTGAACACGGTGCTGCGGGACCCGCGCACGGGCCTCGCCGCCGGCGGCGTCCGGCTGCCCGACGTCACGGTGCCGACGCGCACGCTCACCGGCCTTCGGAACATCGGCCTCGACGACGGGGTGTTCTGCGGCCTCTACGGCGCCCGCGACCCCTGGAACGGCGACAAGGACGGGTGGGACCGCCATGACTCCGGCGACCCGTCCGACCCGTCGTTCCCGCCGACCGCAGAGCCGGTGCTGAGCCGGCTCTACCCGACGCACGCGGGGTACGTGAGCAAGGTCCAGGCGGCGGCGCAGGAGTCCGTCGACGGCGGATACCTGCTGCCCGAGGACGCCGCGGCGATCGTCAAGGCCGCGCAGGACTCCGGCATCGGCGGCTGACCTCGAAGGACGGCGCGGCCGGCGGGCGCTCGCAGGACGAAGGGCCCCGCCGGTCGCGCGAACCATGGGGCGGGGGGCGTTGACGGGGACGATTGCGCCAGCGGATGCTGGCGCTATGAAGCGGTCATATGGGTGGCGGGGTGCGGTCGCGGCGGGTGCGCTGGCGGTGCTGGGGCTCGGAGCGGCACCGGCCCGGGCGGACACGGGTTGGCACTCGGTGGCGTCACCGTTCGTCCCGGGCGGCACGCTGGCGGGGGTCGCGGCGATGGCGCCGGGCGACGCCTGGGCCGTCGGGACCTACTACCACATCGGCTCGACGGTCTTCGATCATCCGCGGCCGGTGATGCAGCGCTGGACGGGCTCGGGCTGGCAGGGCTATCCGCTGCCGAACGGGCTGTACGACGCGAGCCTGGACGCGGTGGCGGCGACGTCCCGGACCGACGCGTGGGCGGCCGGGTACACCAGCAGCGCCTACCAGGTCGGGAAGAACTGGATCCTGCACTGGGACGGCACCTCCTGGACACAGGTCCACATCGCGGAGGGCGACGACGGCGCCGCGGGGACGGCGTCGGTCGACGCGCGTCCGGGGAACGTGTGGGTGTCGTTCGACTACCACGAGGTCTTCCGGGTCAGCGGCGGCAGCGCCGAGAGGGTCCCGCTGACGGGCCCGGCACAGGAGATCTCGATCGCGCGGATCCGTGTCGGTGACGGCGCCGGCACGTGGGCGGCCGGCAGGCACGGGCATTGGGACGGCCAGTGGGCCTACTACCCCGACACCGCCCAGTGGGACGGCCGCACCTGGACCGAGCACCCGATCAACGTGTGGCCCGCGACGGCGCGGGCGACGGACGTCCTGCCGCTGGGCGCCGGTGACGTGTGGGCCATCGGCCAGTCCGACGACCCTTCAGTGCCGCCCTTCCTGGCGCACTGGGACGGGACGGCCTGGCGCAACGTCCCGCTTCCGGGAGCCGGGCCCGCGACGCGGGCCACGCTGGCGCCGGACGGCCGTGGCGGCGCATACGCGAGCGGGATGGCCGGCGACGTTCAGGGCGCGCCGATGGTTCTGCACCTGGATCCCGCCACGGGCGCGTGGTCGCGGGTGGAGATCCCGCAGTCGGCCGGGACGTGGAACTCCGTGCTGACCGGCCTCAGCGTCACGCCCGGCGGGACGGCGATGTGGGGCGTCGGCAAGAGCGCGCTCGGCACGCTGGTGATGACGACCGGCTGAGTCAGCTCGTGTCGATGGAGCGCTGCTGGCCGGGGTAGCCGGGCTTCTGCACGGGGAGCCCGACCATCTCGTCGTCGAGCGTTCCGGCGGTGAGCGGCAGTTCCGGCGGTTCCGGATCGGGACCGTCCGGTTTCGCGCCGGAGGGCGGGGCGTCCACCGGCCCGCCGGCGTTCACCCCCTGCGACTCGACGAGGTCGTCCTCATGCTCTTCGCGCATGTTCATCCCCTTACCCGCTATAAGTAGGAATAGCCGGATGTCCTGCGAGGACGCGTTCCCCCTGCGGGACAATCGCAGCATGGCGAAGAAGTGCGCGTGCGGGTCCGGGACCGCCTACGGAGAGTGCTGCGGGCGCCTGCACCGGGGCGACGCGGAGGCGCGGACGGCCGAGGAGCTGATGCGGTCGCGGTTCAGCGCGTTCGCCGTCGAGGACGAGGACTACCTGCTGAGGAGCTGGCATCCGGCGACGCGCCCCGGCGACGTCGGCTTCGACCCCGCGATGCGCTGGACGCGGCTGGAGATCGTCCGCACCGAGGACGGCGGCCCCGGCGACGCCAAGGGAGTCGTGGAGTTCCGCGCGCATTACGCGGCCGGAGGCGAGGACGGCGTCCTGCACGAGGTCAGCCGGTTCGTCCGCCACGACGGCGCCTGGGTCTACGTCCGCGGAAAGGTCCTCTGACCTCCGGTCGCGCGCGTCAGATCTCCAGGTTCTTGAAGGCGGCGACCTGGTCGGTGATGGCGCGCTCGGTCGGCAGCCGTTCGACCGAGGAGGCGCCGAAGAAGCCCACGACGCCGTTCGTGCGGGACAGCACGTAGGCGGCGTCGTCCGGTTCGGCGATCGGGCCGCCGTGGCACAGGACGAGCACGTCGTCGCGGACGGCGGCCGCGGCGTCCCGCATGGCCTGCACCTTCGCGACCGCCTCGTCCAGGGTCAGGGCGGTGCCGGCGCCGATGCTGCCCTTGGTGGTGAGCCCGACGTGCGGCACGAGGACGTCCGCACCCGCCTCCGCCATCGCGCGCGCCGAGTCCTCGTCGAAGACGTAGGGGGCGGTGACGAGGTCGCGTTCGCGGGCGAGGCGCACCATCTCCACTTCCAGGTCGTAGCCCATGCCGGTCTCTTCGAGGTTCTGCCGGAACACGCCGTCGTAGAGGCCGACGGTCGGGAAGTTCTGCACCCCGGCGAACCCCATCGCCTTCAGCTGGTCGAGGAAGACGGGCATGACCCGGAACGGGTCGGTGCCGCACACGCCCGCGAGGACCGGGGTGTCCTTCACGACGGGCAGCACCTCCGACGCCATCTCGACCACGATCTGGTTGGCGTCCCCGTAGGGCAGCAGCCCGGCGAGCGAGCCGCGCCCGGCCATCCGGTACCGGCCCGAGTTGTAGATGATGATCAGGTCGACGCCGCCGGCCTCCGCGCACTTGGCGGACAGGCCGGTGCCCGCTCCCGCGCCGATCACCGGCTCGCCCGCCGCGACGGCGGCCCGCAGGCGCTCCAGGACGGTCCGACGGTTCACTGCTCTCCCCCTGCGATCAGCCCGTGCAGCCGGTCGGCCATCGCGCGGCCGAACGACGGGTCGTTGATGTTCACGTCCAGCTTCTCGGTCTCGACGGCGCCGTCCATCGCCGCGAAGCAGGCGGCGTCGGCGTCCGGGTCGTGGAACGGCAGGCCGGGCGCGTCCAGCGCCGACACCCCGCCGAGCGGGAGGAACAGCACCGTCGGCCCGGTCGCGGCGGACAGCTTCGCGGCGACCCGCCGGCCGAGTTCCGCCATCTCGTCCGGTGTCGTCCGCATCAGCGTCACGGTCGGGTTGTGGACGTAGAGGTTGCGGCCGGCGAACCGCTCGGGGACGGTGCCGCGCGGCCCGAAGTTCACCATGTCGAGGGCGCCCGGCGCCACGACCTGCGGGATCCCGTGCCGCCCCGCCGCCGTGAGCCGGTCGGGGCCCGCCGACAGGACCCCGCCGACCAGGTCGTCCGCGAGTTCCGTCGTGGTCAGGTCGAGGACGCCCGCGATGTGCCCGCTGTCGACCAGGCCTTCGAGCGCGCGCCCGCCGGCGCCCGTCGCGTGGAAGACCAGCACCTCGTAGCCGAGCTCGCCGAGCCGCTCCCGCGCCGCGTCCACCGCGGGGGTCGTCACGCCGAACATCGACGCCGCCACCAGCGGCCGCTCGTCCGCCGCCTCGCGCGGCGCCGCCGCGTACGCCTTCGCCATGCCCGCCGCCGCTGCCGCCGCGTTCCCGAGGATCAGCCGCGACACCCGGTTGACGCCCGCGATGTCGACGACGCTGTAGGTCATCGTGACGTCCTTCGCGCCGACGTAGGGCGTCACGTCCCCGGACGCCATCGTCGACACGATCAGCTTCGGCAGGCCGATCGGCAGGTCCCGGACGGCCCGCGCCGCGATCGACGACCCGCCGCTGCCGCCGACCGCGAGGACCGCGTCCACGCGTCCCCGCACGGTCAGCTCCGCGAGGACGACCGCCGCGCCCTCGCCCATCGCGGTCACCGCCGGGCCCCGGTCACCCGCGTCCCGCAGCACCTCGATCGACGTGCCGCCCGCCCGCGCGACCCGCTCCGCCGGCACGTCCGCCGCCGTCCGCGACTCGCCGACGCCCGCGTCGACGAGGACGACGTCGCAGCCCAGCTCCCGGATCCGGTCGCGCAGCCACGCGTACTCCGCGCCCTTGGTGTCGAGCGTCCCCACCAGTACCACGGTCGCCACGGCCGCGCCCTCCCGTCCCAGAGCCACCTTCGAAGATCCTGCCCTGCGCGCGCCCGCGCAACCGGCCTTTCAGACGGCCGGCACCGGCGCCTCGGCGATCGTGCCGTCCTCCAGGTGCAGGACGCGGTCGGCCTCCGACAGCAGCGCCTGGTCGTGCGTGGCGACGAGGACCGTGACGCCCTCGCCGGCGACGACGGCGCGCAGCAGCGGCATGATCGCGGCGGCGGTCTCGGAGTCGAGCTGGCCGGTGGGCTCGTCGGCGAGCAGCAGCCGCGGCCGGTTGGCCAGCGCGCGGGCGATCGCGACGCGCTGCCGCTGCCCGCCGGACAGCTCGTAGGGGCGCTGCGCCGCGTGGTCGGCGAGGCCGACGAGCGCGAGCAGCACCCGGACGCGCTCGTCGCGCTCGGCGGGCGCGGTGCGGGTCAGCCGCAGCGGCACCTCGACGTTCTCGGCGGCCGACAGCACCGGGATGAGGCCGTGCGACTGGAACACGAAGCCGATGTCGTCGCGGCGCAGCGCGAGCAGCTCGTCCTCGGTGAGGGAGCCGATCTCGCGGCCGTCGACGCGGACGGTGCCGCCGTCGGGGGCGTCCAGGCCGCCGATCAGGTTCAGCAGGGTCGTCTTGCCGGACCCGGACCGGCCCTTGATCGCGACGAGCTCGCCGGGCGCGACGCGGAACGAGGCGCCGCGCAGCGCGGGCACCTCGACCCGGCCGGTGCGGTAGGTGCGGACCAGGTCGTCGACGGCGACCATCGGCTCGGTCATGCGCCCTCCTCACGGGGCCGGTCGGGCCAGACGCCGACGTGGTCGCTCTCCAGCGCCAGCCGGACGCGGTCGCGCATGCCGAGCGTCTCGGTGAAGCCGCGCGGCAGCTGGACGCGGCCGGCCCGGTCCAGGACGGCGTACTCCTCGGCGGTGCGGGTGCCGTCGGCCTCGTCGCGGCGGCGGACCTCGCTGCTGGTGCGGCCGTCGCGGATGCCGACGGTGCGGTCGACCTGCTCGGAGACGCCGGCGTCGTGCGTGACGATCACGGCGGTGGTGCCGAACTCGCGGTTGACGCGGCGCAGCGCGGCGAACACCTCGGCGGCGGTCGCGGTGTCGAGCTCGCCGGTCGGCTCGTCGGCGAGCACGACGTGCGGCTCGTTGGCGACCGCGACGGCGATCGCGATGCGCTGCTGCTGGCCGCCGGACAGCTCCGCGGGGCGGCGGCCCGCGCATTCGCCGACGCCGAGCATGCCCAGCAGGTCGGCGGCGCGGGTGGCGCGCTCGCGCCGGGACCGCCCGGCGAACCGCATCGGCAGCTCGACGTTCTGCGCGGCGGTCAGGTACGGCAGCAGGTTGCGGGCCGTCTGCTGCCAGATGAAGCCGACCTTCTCGCGGCGGAACGTCAGGCGCTCCTTGGCCGACATGGTGAGCAGGTCGGAGCCGGCGACGCGGGCGACGCCGGCGGTCGGCACGTCCAGCCCGGACAGGATGTTGAGCAGGGTGGACTTGCCGGAGCCGGACGCGCCGACGACGGCGATCAGCTCGCCGGGGTCGACGAGCAGGTCCAGGCCCTGCAGCGCGACGACCTCGATGCCCTCGCTCTTGTAGATGCGGACGAGGTTGTCGCAGACGATGTGCGCGCCCTCGCCGTAGGCGGGGCCGCGCTCGACGGCGCGGCGTTCGAGTTCGGCCAGGTCGGGTGCGTCGGCCAAGGATCCTCCTCCGTGCGGGGGGACGGCCCCGGGTTCGCTCACGTCAGTCCCCCGTTCTCAGGACGTCGCCCAGGGACGGGCGGTCGAAGGCGCGGTCGACGGCGAGCGCCGCGGCGGCGGCCAGCAGCAGCGCGGCGAGCAGCGCCAGGGACGCGGCGGCGCCGGGCGCGTGGCCGGTGGCGACGTACCCGGAGGTGTAGGGGCGCAGGTCGACGACCGGGCCGGTGATCTCGGGCAGGAGCAGCCCGAGCACCCATCCGGCGGCGACCGCGCACAGCAGCACCGGCGCGATCTCGACGAGCGCGAGGGTGCGGCTCTGCCGCCGGCCGAGGCCGAGGACGCGCAGGTGCGCGACGGTCCGGGCGCGGGCACGGGCGCCGACGACCAGGACCAGCAGCACGGCGAGCAGCCCGTAGCCGCCGGCGATCAGCGCGGCGTTCCGGAAGGTGCGGTGCACGAGGTCGATCGCCGGGACGCCGGTCATGCCGTGCAGGACGTCGCTCCGCAGCCGCAGGTTCCGGGTGACCTCCTTGGGGGTGGCGGCGTCGAGCACCTTGCCGAGCGCGGCGCCGTCGATGCGGTCGCCGCGGAGGAAGACCTCGGACGGCCGCTGCAGGGAGTCCAGCGCCTTGTAGGGGACGATGACGAACGGGGAGCCGGGCGTCACGGACGGGAAGTCGTCGATCGTCCCGGTCGGCCTGACCCGGATCGGGCCGGCGAGGGAGCTGGTGAGGGTGACCGGCTTGGACCCGGACTTGAGGATCGCGGCGGCGTCCGGCGAGGCGAGCTGCCCGTTCGGCGCGCCGGGCACGCCGGGGACGTCGGGGAACGCCTTGCGGTAGGCGTCGAGGTCGACGGCGACGACGGTGATCGGCGACGGGTCGCCGGGCCCGGCCGCGTCCTCGACGATCCGGGCGGGGACGGCGGCGGTGACGCCGCGGACCGCGCGCGCCTTCGCGACGGCGCCCGGGTCGAGGTCGGCGGACTCGATGCGGGCGTCGCCGCCGACCATGCTGTAGGAGGCGCGGACCTGCCCGTCCCGCAGCGCCGTGTCGACGGTCGCGCTGAACCCGGCGACGGCGGCGGCGAGCAGCAGGACGACCAGCGGCAGCGCGCCGGTCATGGTCTGCCGGGAGGCGCGCGCGAGGCCGACGAACAGGACGGCGCCGCGGCCGCGGCGCAGCGCGGGCGCGGCGGCGCGCAGCAGGTAGGGGTAGGCGCGCAGGACGAGCACGCCGAGCGCGGCGCCGAGCAGGACGGGGACGGCGGCGACGAGCGGATCGTCGCCGGACACGCCGCCGCGCCGCCGCAGCACCACGACGCCGGCGACGGCGACGGCGGCCAGCAGCACGTCCAGGACGAGGCGGCGCGCGGACGGCCGGGCGGTGGTCAGGTCGTCGCGGCCGGCCGGGCCGGGGCCGCCGCCGCGTTCGCGCAGCGCCAGCGCGCCGGACACCGCCAGGACGAGCACGACCAGCGCGGCCACGACGACGATCGAGCGGGGCTGGGGCGGTCCGGCGTCCAGGAGGCGTCCGGCGGCGTAGCCGAGCGCGGCGGCGGGGACGACGGCGAGCGCGGTGAGCCCGCAGGCGTGCCCGGCGAGCGTGCGCAGCGACGCGCCGCGGGCGCGCATCGTGCCGAGGACCGGGCGGAGCCGTTCGCCGAGCAGCCCGGCGGCCAGCAGCAGCACGCCGGCGGCGACGGCGGCGAGCCCGGCCAGCGCCGTCCCGAGGATGGACTGGGCGGTGCGCAGCCGGACCTCGAAGCCGTGCAGCCGGCCGTCCAGCGAGGTCGCGACGGTGCAGGAGAACGGGCCGGCGTGGCCCTGCACGGCGGTGCGGTAGGCGTCGAGGTCGGCGGCGACCGCGCGGGCGCGACCGGTGTCGAAGGCGCCGGGCCGGACCGGGAACCGCCAGGTGAACGTGAAGGTCCGGTCGGCGCCGTGGGTGAGGACGGTGTAGCCGCGCGCGTCCATCAGCGCGGTGCCGACGTCCGCTTCGGTGCCGTCCGGGCTGATGATCCTCTTCATCGCCTTGAGCAGGCCGGGACGGGAGGACCAGTAGGGGTCGCGGGGGTTCGCGGGCGCGTAGAGGCCGGTGATGCGGGCGTACAGCGGGCCGCGGGCGTCCGGGTCCTTGAGGGTCACCCGGTCGCCGGGCCGGTAGCCCATGGCCTGCGCGTACTGCTGCGCGACCATCACCTCGACCTCCTGGCCGGAGGCGGCGACGTCGGGCTCGGGAGGCCGGTTCGCGGGAAGTCGCCCGGCGACCAGGGCGATGCGCTTCCAGGCGCCCGGTTCCCAGTCGAAGCCCATCAGCCGCGGCTGCCGGAAGGTCCCGTCCATGTCCATCTGCCGGGTGAGGGCGACGGACGCCTCGGACGGCCCGGTGACCCCGCGCAGCGAGTCGGGCAGGAGCTGCTGCCAGGTGAGCCCGTTGGTGTCCAGCACCACCTCGTCCGGGACGGCGACGGCCGCGTCGAGCCCGTGCGACGTGCCGGTGACCTTCAGGTCGGCGTCCGGCCCGACGGAGGCGGGGGCGCCGCGGTCGTACCCGGCGGCGGTCGCGGCCGGGACGGTGACCGCCAGCAGCGCCGACACCAGCGCCAGCACGGCGAGCGCGGCGAGCGGCGCCCACTGCGTGCGGGCCAGCCGGAGCCACGGTCCGGCCTGCATGACCCGGCCCATCATTCCTCCCCCGCGCGCAGTCCGGCGCCGACGTTGCGGCGGCGCAGCACCCGGATGACCGGGGGCAGCACCAGCCCGAGGACGGCGGCCGTCCCGGCGAGCATCGCCGCGACCAGCGGCCACTGGACGATCAGGACGGCCGGCGGGTACGGCTCGGTGGTCTGCAGCCCGACGACCAGGTGCGGGACGACGAGCCGGGCGACGGCCAGGCCGAGCGCGGCGCCGCCGGCGAGGCCGACCACGACGAGGAACGCCTGCTCGACCGCGAGCATCCCGGCGACCTGGCGCGGGTGCACGCCGAGGGCGCGCAGCACCGCGAACTCGCGGGACCGCCGCCCGGCGGTGACGGCGGCGTTCACCACGAACGCGATGACGGCGAACGCGAGCGCGGAGCCGAACCCGAGGACGAGCACGCCCTGGAGGGTGGCGCCGAGCGGGGCGTCGAGCAGCCGGGAGCGCAGCGCGGCGCGGTCGGCGGCGACCTCGCCCCATTCGTGGTGCGCGCCGACGGCCTTGGCCGCGGGTTCCGTGCGGTCGCCGGAGACCGACGCCCACCATTCGCCGGGTTGTGTGCCGCCTGGCCCGATCTGCCCCGCGGCGACCCGCTTCTGCACGAGGGTGGGCAGGTCGACGAGGATGGCCGGGGTGCCGGGCGCGATGGTCGGCAGCGTCTCGACGATCCCGACGACCTTGACGGGCTGGTCGCCCTCGCCTCCGCTCAGCGTAAGGGTGCCGCCGACGCCGACCTTGGCGCGGGACGCGGCGGCTGTGGTGACGACTCCGGGCACCACCGGCATGAGGCGCGGGTTCTTGCCGTCGTGGGTGGGCGGCGTGCCGGTGCCGAGCACCGCGTGCACGATCGTTCCGCTGGTGGGCAGCTCGGTGCCGTACACGAGCTGGCCGGGCGGGGTCGTGGGGATCGCGATCTCGGCGATCCCGCGCCCCTTTCCGAGTTCCGGTCGCACCGGCTTGGCGGGGTCCACCGGCTCGGCGAAGACGTCCCAGCCCGCGCCGGAGGGCATCGCCGCGTCGCCGGTGCCGTCGCCGCGGATGCGCTCCACCGTCAGATCGAGTGGCCCGCTGTAGGGGTTGTCGTCGTAGGAGTAGTTCAGCGAGCGGACAGATAGGGGGTAGCTCAGCGCACCGCCCGGCCCGGTGATGGCGGCGGCGTCGACCGCGATCGTGTGCGTCCTGCCGTCCGCCGGGACGCCGTCGAGCTCGACGGGGCCGACCACGCCGCGCGCGTCGCCGACGGTCAGCTCCGCCTTGAACGTCCGGCCCCTCCTCACCTGGGCGTCGGGCGGCTGCTCGGGGGTGGGGCCGGTGCGCTTCAGCCGCACGTCGACCAGCAGCCGTCCGGGCCTGCCGGGGATCGTCAGCGCGGGCGCCGCGGGACGGCCGGCGGCCAGCTCGCCGAGCGCGAGTCCGTCGCGGAGTCCGGGGCGGACCCGCAGCATCGGCCCGAGCGCCCGCGCGTCGGCGCCGAGCATGGTCGCGGACGCGGTGCCGATCGTGCCGTCGGTGCGCAGCACGCCGGTCGCGGACGTGACGCCGGGAAGCGCGGCGATCCGCGCGCCGGTGCCGAACGGGGTCGCGCCGCCGACGCCGTTCACGCCGGCGACGCGCAGGTCGGCGCCGCTCTGGAAGTCGGCCTGGTCGGTCTGCGAGCGGCGCCAGGTCGCCATCGTGGTCACCGACAGGACCCCGACCGCGATCGCCATGACCAGGAGCAGCACCGGTCCGGCGTAGCGCGACGAGCGGCGGCCGACCTGGCGGGTGCCGAGGGTGGGGGCGAGGCCCCGGCCGCGCGCGGCGATCCGTTCGGCGGCGCCGGACGCCAGCGGCACGGCGCGCAGCAGCAGGACGGCGCCGGCGAGCAGCCCGAGCGCGGGCCCGGACACGATCACGGGGTCCACCCCGGTGGCGCTGCCGGAGCCGCCGGAGCCGTCCACCCCGTACCGGCTGAGCTGCCAGATCGCCAGCCCGGCGACGAGCAGCAGCGCGAGGTCGGCGCCCGACGCGCCCAGCCTGCTCCGGGCGGCGCGGCCCATCCCGGCCTGCGCTTCGACGAACGTGCGGTTGGCGCCGCGCAGCGTCGGAAGGCCGAGCGCGACGGCGCCGGCCAGCGCCGTCGCGACCGAGACGCCGAACAGGGGCGGCAGCGGACCGGCGTCGAGCCGCAGCCCGGACGCCCGGATCGCGGGCGCCAGCCCGGCCAGCCGCAGCAGCGGCCCGGCCAGCAGCGGCCCGCACACCGCGGCGGGCAGCACGATCAGCGCGCCCTCGGCGGCGCTCAGCCCGGCGAGCCCGCGCATGCCGAGGCCGCGGGTGCGCAGCAGCGCCACCTCGCCGCGCCGGTGGTCGGCCAGCAGCCGGGCGACCAGCATCCAGGCGCAGCCCGCCAGCAGGATCAGCTGCAGCACCGGGATCAGCAGCAGCGACCGGGTGACCCGCATGGCGTCGCCGAGCTGGCCGGTGAGCTGCGGGAGGTTCGTCACGGCGGTGTACTGGGCGCCGCCGAGGGCCTTGCCGTAGACGTCGCCGCCGTGCGCGACGCGGTCGCCGAGCGGGCCGAGGTCGCCGGTGTCCAGCCGCCGCAGGTCGGGCAGGACCGTCCACCGGACGGACACGCCGGTGCCGGTGAACCGGGCGGCGAACACGTCCTGCGGCACCATGAGCGGCCCGTAGGTGGTGTAGTCGCCGCGTTCGGCGCCGGTGCCGATCAGACCGTCGCCCTGCCAGAAGTAGTCGTCGGGCCTGGGGACGTCGAACAGCCCCACGACCTTGGCCCGCACGACCGACTTGCCGTCGATCCGGCCGTGCAGGGTCAGGACGTCGCCGACGGAGGCGTGCATGAGCCGTGCCGCGGTGGCCGGGAGGGCCGCCTCGACCTCGCTGTCCTTACCGGCCCCGGCGCCCGCCGACGGCCAGCGCCCCTGGGCCAGCCGGGCGTGCCGGTCGATGCCGGTGTAGGTCTCGAACACCGTCAGCTCGGGATGCGGGCTCTTCTCCTGACCCGGCAGCGTGTAGGAGTCGCTGCGGACGCCCATCGAGACCGACAGCGGCACGTCCCGGTAGATCCGCTTGAGCGCCCCGTCCACCTGCCGCTGCGCGGTGGCGAGGCCGCCGGGCGGGACGGTCGTGCTGAGCGTCGCGCCGGACGACGCGAACGTCGCCTGCGCCAGGGTGCGCCGCAGCCCCTCGCGGGTCGTGGTCCCCGCGTAGCCGACGAGCGCCGCGAGGACGGTCGTGGCGAACAGCGCGGTGGCGCACGCCGCGAGCACCAGCGTCCGGTCGGCGGCCATGCGGCTGACGACGAGCCCCCGTTGCCCCATGGCCGTTCATGATCAACCGCCGTCGCCGGGACGACAAGACCTCGCGACGCGCTTGTCCTTATCGCAACATTTCCGATACTTCACCATGATCGCGACAGAATCGGCGGCGTCCGGAGGTCACCGGTCGCCGCGGCGCAGCGCGAGGAGGCGGTCGAGGACGCGCGCGTCCGCCGACAGCCCGTTGTGCGCGTACTCGCTGGTCACCCACGTCCGGATGCCGGGGATGACGGACGCCGCGGCCATCGACATCTCGCGGTCCACGTACATGTCGTCGTAGTAGACGGCGGCCGTCACCGGAACGGTCGTGAACGCGAGCCGTTCCGCGTCGTACAGCGCGGGCCATTCGTGCGCCGCGACCAGGTCGGCGCATTCCCGCAGCGGCACCAGCGCCGGGTCCTCCTCGAACAGGAACGGCAGGATGGTCTCGCCGAGGAAACGGAACGGTTCCGCCTGGGGCTCGAACTCGGGGAACTCCGCGAGCACCCGCGCCGCCGCCCAATTCGACGCCGTCCCATTGCTGACGCACGCCTCGTGAATCAGCGCGTACAGCGGTTGCGCGGCGAACGAGACGATGCCGTCGACGCCCCGCAGGAACGTGTCGGAGAGCCGCCCGCCGGAGACGAACGCCTCCTCCAGCAGGTAATGCAGATTGTGGAACTGCACGGAATGGCCGAGCCCGATGCCGACCGTCTGGAACCGGCGCGCCGTCAGCCGCTCGCCGCCCGGAAGCCGCTCGTCGTTCTCGTCCAGGTGCGCGGCGATGCGGCGCGCCACGTCCTGGTCCTCGGGATAGCGCGCGAAATAGCGCTCATTGGCCGCCGCGATCCGCGGGTACGCAGCCCGGTACCAGTCGTCGGGTGTCGCCGTCAGGCTCGGCAGCCCGCCGGTGATGAACGCCTCGCTCAACCCCTCCGGCGCGATCGACAGGTACGTCACCGAGCACAATCCGCCGAAGCTCTGCCCGAGAACGCTCCACGGACGGTCGCCGATCAGATGCCGGCGCAGCAGTTCGGCGTCCCGCACAATGGAGTCGGCACGGAAATGCCGCAGATATTCGGCGGCGGCCTTCGGATCCGCCGGAAGCGTCTGCCGGTTCGCGGGCGTACTGCGCCCGGTGCCGCGCTGGTCGAGCAGCAGCACCCGGTAGTCCCGCAGCGCCCGCTCGAGCCACGCCGCAGGCATCGCGCCCGGCCGCGGCGCCTTGTTCCCCGGCCCGCCCTGCAGGAAGAGCAGCCACGGCAGGTCGTCGTCCCGCCTGCACGGCGCGACGACCTCTCGCCCATAGATCCGGATCGTCGGCCCCGCCGGGTCGGCGTGGTCGAGCGGAACGTCCAGGAAGTGATCGGTGCAGGCGTACCCCGGCCGGGTGAACGAAGTCGGCATGCCTCCCACTATCCCCGACACCCCGACCTGCCCCGACATATGGTGTGCCGATGAGCGGAGGCCACGCCCACTACGTCATCGTCGACCGGGGCGGACATCGCGTCTGGTCCCGCGACCGCGGTGCGAGGACCCTCCAGAAGGACCTGCTGTCCGGCCCCGACCGCACCATCGAGTTCGTCCGCGCCCAGAAGGGCGGCACCCCGAACTTCTGGATGAACTCCGTGTGGTGGCGGGCCGTCCTCCTGCTCGATCTCCGGCATCGGCTCCTGCTCGTGCAGATCGCCGACGACGTGTGCGCGCCGTCCGTCCCCGAGATCCGCGCGTGGCTGCGCGCCGTCCGCGCTGCGTGGCCCGGCTGGGACGTCCGCTGGGCCGCACGCGGTCTGCATGAGGTCATGGACCACCTCGACCTGCCCTACGACACCGTCCGCTACCTGGACGACCCGCCACCACCCCTGGCCGAGCAGTGGGCCGACCCGCCGAACGACGACGACCTCACCGAAATGCCCGAGACGCTCATAGCCGTCCGAAACGACGAGGGCCGCCTCTCCCTGGCCTCCACCTGGACCCTCACCCCGGACGCCGCCCTCCTCGCCGGCCCGGAACCCCTCCTCGTCCCGCAGGAGCAGGCAACGGACACGGCCGTCCTGGAAGGCGTCCCCTGGAACGGCCTCTACGTGGACGCCCCCGCCCGCCGCGCCGACTGGTGGGCGACCGACCTCCCCCTCGACCCGCGCCGCCTCCCCGCCCTCTGGCCCGACTGGACGCTCACCGACCACGGCGACGCCTACGAGGAGGTCGCCACCCTCATCGGCCCGAACCTCCTCATCCAGCCCCCGCCCACTTAGAACATCGCACGGTGGCGTCCCCGATAGCGCGGTCGACGAGCCGGGACGAGCGCGAGCACGCACGCCACGACGAACCCGAGGGCCAGGGCGACGGTCCCCCACCCGGTGAGCGCGGCGACCGCACCCGCCGTCACAGCGACACTCCCGGACGCCCGTTCAGCAGCGACTTCAGCGCCGTCACGGCGTCGCAGATCTGGTGCGCCTCAGCGATCGGGTGCTGCCACGACGTGTAGAACCACAACCGCCCGCCGTCGTCCTCGCGCGACCGCAGAGTCAGCAGGTCGGCCGGGCAGTCAGCACCGCACTGCCAGGCGTCCTGACGTCCCACGCGGCACCCGTGCGCATCCGGGTTCGAGACATGGAGCCCGTCAGGCCCCATGCGCGCCCGAATCCTGTGCGCCCGCAAAACGGTCCCCAGCGCTTCCAAGCGCGCTCTAGCATCAGGAGTCAAGGTCGGTCGCCTCCTTTGAAGGCAGATCGATCGAGACCCCGGGCGACGTGGCCGCGCCGCCCGGGGTCGCTTTGTGTATGCCGACTGCCACTCTACGCAACCTATGCAGCCACCGCAGCCAAAGCGGCATATGTATTTCACGAATCACCATGCATGCATCGCTAGCGTCGTATACATGGTGGACCTCTACGACCCGCGTCCGCTGCGCGAGCAGATCACGTCCCTGATCACGGGACGGATCGCCGATGGCACCTACGCGATCGGGTCGAAGATCCCGAGTACTCGCGAACTCGCTCGCGAATGCGACGTCAGCGAACGCACGATCGCCGAAGTGATCAAGGCCCTGCGAGAGAACGGCACCCTGCGCGGCATACCGGGGCGCGGCGTCTACGTCCTGCGGATGCCGGACGGCGACGGCGTCTGACCGGCCTCTGTCCGCGGGTGGGCGTGTTAGAGGGTGGGGAGGACGTTCGTGATGAGGTCGGGGGTGCGGGCGGGGGGTTCGGCCTGGACGCCTAGGCGGTTCAGCAGGTCGCGGTAGCGGGTGACGTCGGACGGGCGGTCCGGGTACGTCGCGCCGGCGAGCTGCTCCAGGTAGACGACGTCCGGCAGTTCGGGTTCGGCGAACCGGAGGAGGGACACCGGGCAGGTCTCGCCGGCGTGGCCGCCGATGGCGAACGGCAGCACCTGGACGGTGACGTTCGGCAGCCGCGCCACCTCGATCAGGTGCCGCAGCTGCGCGCGCAGGACCTCGGGGCCGCCGACGGCGCGGTGCAGCGCGGCCTCGTCCAGCACCGCCCACAGCCTCACCGGCTCGGGCCGGTGAAGTACCTCGCGGCGGCGCATCCGCAGCTCGACGCGGCGCTCGATCTCCTCGCGGCCGGCCTCGGGATGGCGGGCGGCGAGCAGCGCGCGGGCGTAGTCCTCGGTCTGCAGCAGGTCGGGGATGTTCTGCACCTCGAAGGTCCGGACGAGCACGGCGCCCTGCTCCAGCCCGAGGTAGGGCTCGAACCAGCCGGGCACGAGGTCGGCGTACCGCTGCCACCAGCCCGGCCGGTTCGCCTGCTCGGCGAGCTCCAGCAGCGCCTCGCGGCGGGCCGGGTCGTCCACCCCGTAGAGGGTGAGCAGGTCGGCGACGTCGCGCTCCTTGAACCCGACGCGGCCCAGCTCCATCCGGCTGATCTTGGAGTGGGAGCCGCGGATCTCGTAGCCGGCGGCCTCGGTGGAGATCTCGGCGGCCTCGCGCAGCCGGCGCAGCTGCGCGCCGACGACCATCCGCAGGACGGTCGGGCCGGACGCGGCCGCGCCGAGTGCGGCGCCGGAGCCGCTCGCGGGCGCCTCGCCCGGATACGGGGCGCTCATGACGTCTTGCGCCCGACGGCGCAGAACTCGTCGACCTCCGGCGGCTCGCCGAACCGGCCGGGCCCGGACCGCCACCGCGACACCGACACGACGCCCGGCTCCAGCAGCTCCAGGCCCTCGAAGTAGCCGGCGATCATGTCCGGGGTCCGCAGGTGGTAGGAGGCGGGGCTGGCCTGGTTCCACATCTCGATCGCGCCGCGGAACGCCTCGCCGGTGATGACGTCGGTGCCGTCGGCGACCGCGAGGTGGCTGCCGGCGGGCATGGCGTCCATCAGCCGGCCGACGATCGCGCAGGCCTCCTTGTGGTCGGCGACGTGGCCGAGGATGTTCAGCAGCATCAGCGCGACGGGCCGGTCGAAGTCGAGCGTCCGGGACGCCTCGGCGATGATGCGGCCGGGGTCGCGCAGGTCGGCGTCGATGTAGTCGGTGGCCCCCTCGGGGGCGCTGGTCAGCAGCGAGCGGGCGTGCGCGAGGACGAGCGGGTCGTTGTCGACGTAGACGATGTGCGACCGCGGCGCGACCCGCTGCGCCACCTCGTGGGTGTTGTCGACGGTCGGCAGGCCGGTGCCGACGTCGAGGAACTGCCGGATGCCCGCCTCGCCCGCCAGGTACCGGACGGCGCGGGCGAGGAAGCCCCGCGAGTGCTTGGCGACGTCCACGATCTGCGGGTAGACGGCGACGAACTGGTCGCCGGCGGCGCGGTCCACCGGGTAGTTGTCCTTGCCGCCCAGCCAGTAGTTCCAGATGCGGGCGGATTGCGGGACGGACGTGTCGATCTCGGGCGTTCCGGACGCCTGCGGCGCGTCCGGTCCACGCTTCGGGTCTCCCACGGACGCCTCCTCCGGCGCACGGCGACGTGCCTTCGCAGAGAAGTTACCCGCCCGCGGGGCCGTTTCCCAATGCACCGTGACGGACCGTTTCGTGGGATTCTCAGCCTTCTTCTCCGGGTTCATCCGGCATCGAACTGCGGTGACCTGGCACGATACGAGCCCGCGAAAATCTCGGAAAAAAGTCGCGGTGGATGTCGATCCGGCCGGCGTCCGGTCGACGCGTTGGTGAAGGGCCCGGGAGGACCGGCCCTCGGCAGGACAGAGGAGACGACGATGCGGTTCATGATGATGACCACCGACAGCGCCGAGCAGCAGGGCCCGCCGCCGGACGAGAAGACGCAGGCCGAGATGGGCGCGTTCATCGCCGAGATGGCGAAGGCGGGCGTGCTGCTGGCGACCGGCGGCCTGGAGCCGGGCGGCACGCACATCTCCGCCTCCGGCGGCAAGGTCACCGTGACCGACGGCCCGTTCGCCGAGGCCAAGGAGACCGTCGTCGGCTTCGCGCTGGTCGAGGTGCGCACCCGGGAGGAGGCGATCGAGCTGTCCAAGCGGTTCTTCCAGATCGTCGGCGACGGCGAGGGCGTGATCCAGCAGGTGTTCGGACCGGAGGACGGCCCCGGCGCGTGACCCGCCGCCCGCGGCGCCGCCGACCCGCGCGGCGCCGCGGTCGCCGCGGTCGCCGCGGTCGCGCGGCGCCGGGCGGGTGCGGGTTGCGCGGCGGTCCGCGCGGGTGCTGTCATCGGCACCGTGACACCATCCGCCGCGCCGCACGGCGTGCCCCCGCGCACGGAACGCCCGGCCGGCGTGCACGCGAGCATCGACGCGGTCTGGCGGCTGGAGTCCGCCCGCATCATCGCCGGGCTGGCCCGGCTGGTGCGCGACGTCGGCCTCGCCGAGGAGCTGGCGCAGGACGCGCTGGTCGCCGCGCTCGAGCAGTGGCCGGAGTCGGGCGTCCCGGACAACCCGGGCGCCTGGCTCATGGCGGTCGGCAAGCGCCGCGCCATCGACCGGATCCGCCGGCAGCAGCGCCTGGAGAGCAAGCTGGAGGAGCTCGGCCACGGCCTGGAGCCGGAGGCGCGCGACGCGCCGCCCGAGTTCGACCTCTCCGTCGACGACGAGCACATCGAGGACGACGTCCTCCGGCTCATCTTCACCGCCTGCCATCCGGTGCTGTCCACGCAGGCCCGGGTGGCGCTGACGCTGCGGATGCTCGGCGGGCTCACCACCGAGGAGATCGCCCGCGCGTTCCTGACCTCCGAGCCGACGGTGGCGCAGCGGATCGTGCGGGCCAAGCGGACGCTGTCGGAGGCGGGCGTCCCGTTCGAGGTGCCGGAGGGCCCCGACCGGGCCGCGCGGCTCGCGTCCGTCCTGGAGGTCCTCTACCTGGTCTTCAACGAGGGGTACGCGGCCAGCGGCGGCGACGACTGGGTCCGCGCGGACCTGTGCCTGGAGGCGCTGCGCCTCGGCCGGATCCTCGCGGGCCTGGCGCCCGGGGAGCCCGAGGTACACGGGCTCGTGGCCCTGATGGAGATCCAGGCGTCCCGCACCCGGGCCCGGACCGGTCCGTCCGGCGAACCCGTCCCGCTGCACGAGCAGGACCGTGCCCTCTGGGACCGGCTGCTCATCCACCGCGGTTTCGCCGCGCTGCTGCGCGCCCGCGAGATCGGCGCGCCGCCCGGCCCGTACGTCCTGCAAGCCGCGATCGCCGCCTGCCACGCGCAGGCCGCGTCCGCCAAGGAGACCGACTGGGCGCAGATCGCGTCGCTGTACGGGATCCTCGCGTCGGTCGCGCCGTCCCCCATCGTGGAGCTGAACCGGGCCGTCGCCGTCGGGATGGCGGACGGCCCCGAGGCGGGCCTCCGGCTCGTCGACGCCATCGCCGGCGACCCGGCGCTGCGCGGCTACCCGCTGCTGCCCGGCGTCCGCGGCGACCTGCTCGCCCGGCTCGGCCGCGCCGAGGAGGCCAGAAAGGAGTTCGAGCGCGCCGCGGAGCTCACCCGCAACGCGCCCGAACGCCGCGTCCTGCTCGACCGGGCCGCCGCCCTGGACGGCGCTCAGTAGTCCTTCACCGTGAACGCGTTGACGATCTCGCCGAAGTCCTGGAAGTCGACGACCTCGGTCTCCACGCCCATCTGCGCGTCGCGCTGGGCGTCCACCCGCGCCTTGTTCGTCAGCGCCAGCTGCTGGTTCGCCGCGACGTACCCGCGCAGCTCCCGCTCGTAGCCCGCGAACGCCGCGCGGTGGTCGCCGTCCGCCGCCCTCAGCTCGCCGGCCAGGACGTACGCGCCGACCATCGCCATGCTGGTGCCCTGCCCCGACAGCGGCGACCCGCAGTACCCGGCGTCGCCGAGCAGGACGACCCGGCCCTGCGACCAGGAGTCCATGTGGATCTGCGCCATCGAGTCGAAGTGGAAGTCCGGGGCGTCCCACATCGTGCCGAGCAGCCGCGGCAGCTCCCAGCCGCCGCCCTCCAGCGCGTCCGCGAGGATCTTCTTCTGCGCGGCCTCGTCGCGGTAGTCGTACTCGATCGGCTGCTCGGACTCGAAGCCCAGGTAGACGCGGACCTCCTCGTTGCCGCGGACGCTCATCACGCCGCCGCCCCACGCGCTGCCCGGCATCTGGTGGAAGACCTGCCAGCGGTCCAGGCCGAGGAAGTTCGGCGCCGTCCACACGCCGAGGTAGGTGCCGAGGTGGGAGATGAACCGCTCCTCCGGGCCGAAGACCAGCCGCCGCGTGTTGGAGTGCGCGCCGTCCGCGCCGACGACCAGGTCGAACGTCCGGGTGGTGCCGCTGCGGAACGTCACGTGGACGCCGTCGTCGTCCTGCTCCAGCGCCGCGATCGAGTCGCCGAACAGGTACTCGACGCCGTCTCCGGCCGCGTCGGCGAGGATGCGCGACAGGTCGTCGCGGAGGATCTCGATGTCCGGGCTGTCCAGGTCGCCGGAGGCGATGGTGTGCTCCTCGCTGCGGTACAGCTCGTTGCCGTCGCCGTCCACCATCGACATCCCGCGCATCTCGACGCGCTGCTCCCGGATCCGGTCCAGGACGCCCATCCGCTCGGCCACCTCCAGCGCCGGCCCGCGCACGTCGATCGCCTGCCCGCCGGCCCGCAGCCCCCGCGTGACCTCGACGATCGTGACGTCGAACCCGTAGCGCCCCAGCCAGTAGGCGAGGGCGGGGCCGCCGATGCTCGCGCCGGAGATGAGGACCTTGGTGTTCTCCATGAGTGACTCCTCGTCGGTCGGCGGGAGGTGTTTCCCGCGTCACTCAGGAGATTGGCCTCGCCCGCTGACCGCGCCCGCACCGTCCGCTGACGCCGCCGCGCCCGCCGCCGTGCGCGGCGGTCAGCGGGCGCGCGGACCGGTCAGGGGCGGGAGCCTGCGGCGTGGGCGGCGTCGATCTGCTCCCAGGCGACCTGCAGCAGGGCGGCCCGCTTCTCCTCCGGCGTCCCGTCCATGGACGAGATCGCGAAGGTGCCGAAGTAGACGGTGAACAGCGCGCTGAGGGAGCGGACGCGGTCCAGGACGGGACTCTCCGGATCGGTGAGCAGCGTGCCGAGCTTCTGCATGCGGTCGCGGAAGGTCTTGGGCCCGGCCCGGCCGCGCAGCGCCGCCTGGTTCTCCTGGAGGAACTGGAAGACCGGCGCCCCTTCCTCCAGCGCCTCGTTCAGGCGGCGCAGCAGCTCCCGCCTGGTCTCCAGGGTCGCGGGCTGGACGCGGGCCCAGGCGATCAGCTCGTCCAGCCGCTCGCCGATGCCGCCGACGAGGGCGTCGAGGATGTCCTCCTTGGTGCGGAAGTGGTAGTAGAGCGCGGCCTTGGTCACGTCGAGCCGCTCGGCGATCTCGCGCAGCGAGGTCTGGTCGTAGCCGTGTTCGAGGAAGAGCTCCAGCGCGACGTCCAGGATGCGCTGCCTAGTGTCCTTGCGGCGCGTCTGCGGCTTGCCCACGGTGTTGCCCTCCTCGGCCGTCCTCCGCCCACCGTATCGCGGCAACTTACTTGACGCCCGGCTAGTTAGCGCGGCTAGTGATCCGGGCGCGCCGCGTTCCCCGCGCATCGCGCCGCACGCCAGGAGCGTCTGGCGAGGATGGTACTGATAGAGGGGCGGGCGCCACGTCCGCCGAGAGGAGCCCCCCGTGATCGAGCTTCAGGACGTCCAGGCCGCCGCCGGGCGCGTCGCCGGACGCGTCCGCGAGACGCCGCTGCTCGCGATCGACCCGGCCCCGCTCGCCTCCGGCGCCGCGCGGATGTGGCTGAAGCTGGAGCACGTCCAGCACACCGGGTCGTTCAAGGCGCGCGGCGCCTTCAACCACATCCTCGCCGCCCGCGCCGGTGGGCGGATCCCGGCGGCGGGCGTCGTCGCGGCGTCCGGCGGCAACGCGGGCCTCGCCTTCGCCTACGCCGCCGCCCAGGTCGGCGTGCCCGCCGAGGTCTTCGTCCCCGAGACGGCCCCGGCGGTGAAGGTCGCGCGGCTGCGCGGTCTCGGCGCCGCCGTCGTCCAGGTCGGCACCCGCTACGCCGAGGCCCAGGAGGCCGCCACCAAGCGCGCCGCCGACACCGGCGCCCTGCTCTGCCACGCCTACGACCAGCCGGACGTCTGCGCCGGTCAGGGCACCCTCGGCCTGGAGATCCTCGACCAGACCGGCGGCGAGGTCGACACCGTCCTGCTCGCCGTCGGCGGCGGCGGGCTGATGGCGGGCGTCGCCGCCGCCCTCGAAGGCCGCGCCCGCGTGGTCGGCGTCGAACCGGAGAGCATCCCGACCCTCGAACGGGCGCTGAGCGCGGGCCGCCCGGTGGACGTCCCCGTCTCCGGCGTCGCCGCCGACTCCCTCGGCGCCACCCGCCTCGGCGACATCGCCCACGCCGTCGCGACCCGCACCGGTGTGGTGCCGGCGCTGGTCTCCGACGACGCGATCATCGACGCGCGCCGCTTCCTGTGGGAGGAGTACCGGCAGGTCGTGGAGCACGGCGCCGCCCCCGCCGTCGCCGCCCTCCGCACCGGCGCCTACCGCCCCGCCCCCGGCGAGCGCGTCGTCGTCGTGCTGTGCGGCGCCAACACCGACCCCGCCGACCTCTGAACCGCGCCTAACGCAGTTGCGCCGCGAGCGTCCGGGCCGCGCGAAGCAGGTTGGACGACCCCTTCCGCCCGGCCAGTTCCTCGATCTCGGGGATGGGCCCGGACGCCTTCGCCCACCGCGCCGTCCTGGCGCCGAGCGCGATGAGCCGGTCGTGGGCGAACGGCGGCCGCCGCCCCGGCTCCGGGTGCAGGACGGGCAGGGCCGCGGCGATCACGTCCCACACCTCCGCGTACGCGCCCGCCTCCGCCGCGCCTTCCAGGGCCTCGACCACCCGGACCAGCTTGATCTCCCCGGCGAGCGCCAGCCGCCCGATGTGCCGGCCGAGCGCGGCGGCGGGCAGGTCGCCCCGTGCCGCCAGGGTCGGCAGCGCCTCGCCGGCCTCGGGGTCGTCCGGAAGGGCGAGCTGGCAGGCGAGGAAGAACGCGACGGCCTCGGCGAGCGGCCCGGTCCCCGACGTCCGGTCGACGAGCGCGGAGACCGGTATGTAGAGGTGGGACCATTCGCGCCGCTGCCGCAGCCCGGGGACGAGGTGCGCGGCGACCACGTCGGGATGGGACGGCAGCAGCCACGGCCAGCTGCTCCAGTGCCAGTTCCAGCTGGCGTCGACGTACTTCGAGGGCGCGGTGAAGACGGCGTCCACCAGCGGCAGGCCGGTCGGCTCGGCGCCGATGACGACCTCGGGACGGTCGTCCACGACCGGACGCACGCCGACCTCGCCGCGCGGCGCCCCGCCCTCCGCGAGCCAGCGGGCGGCGGTGCGGCCCGCCCGCGACGCCAGCCGGCCCGCCCGCCGGGCCGCTTCGGCGTCGGGCTCGGGAGGCAGCCTGAGCAGCGCCTGCTGGAGGTCGGCGGGACCGGGCTCCACGCCCGCCGCCTCGCATTCCTCCAGGCGCTCCACGAGTGCGAGCGGGTCGACGTGGCCCGTCGGACGGGTCGGAGCGGCCAGCAGCACCGGTGGCGGCGTCCCGTCCTCCAACGCGCGGTGGACCTCCGCGAACCGCAGCAGGAAGAGCCGCTCAAGGGGCGGTCCCTCCGCCCGCGCGGTGATCCGGCGGCCGTTGTGCCCGGCCGGCGAGCCGATCAGCAGGCGCCCGATGCCGACCAGCCACTCCTCGGGGGCGAGCCAGAAGTCCAGGCGCTTGATGTACGGATGGAAGTCCTTGTGCAGCACGGGGGCCAGCGCGGCCCGCAGAGCATCGCGGTCCTGCCACGCGAGGCGGACGCAGGCGGCGAGCAGCCGTTCGCTCACCGCCCAGTCGATCGGGCCCTGGAGGGCCTCGGCCAGCTCGGCCGGAGTCGTGATGGGCGGCGGCAGCGGCGCCGGCTCCCGCGCCCGCTCCCGGACGGGCGCGGCGAGGACGGGCGGGGCAGGGTCGTCGTCCACCGGATCCGCTTCGGAGACCTCGCTGCCGAAACGGGCGACGACCTGCGCGGCGAGGCCGGGCGGCAGAAGCGGCGCGGCGTCGCGCAGGACGGCGCCGTCCGTCGCGGCCGGGAGCTTGAGCGCGACGCGCACGGCCCGCTGCTGGACGGCGTACGACTCGTGCCCGAACGCCCGGGCGAGCGCGGACGCGCAGCCGTCCGCGAGTTCGGGACGCCGGCGGACGGTCCGCTCCAGCCACGACAGGCCCGGCCGGACGAGCCTCGCCTCGGCCCGGAACAGCACGCCGTCCAGCGCCTCGATCACCAGGTCGGGCGGCAGGTCGTCGCGTTCCGCCAACAGCCCGAGCGCGAGTTCCGCCACCGGGCCGGGCGCGGCGGGCAGCAGCCGGGCGTAGTCGCGGGCGCGGGCGCGGATCTCGGCGTCGGACGGTGCGAGCCGCTCGTGCAGCCGGACGAAGAACCGCAGGTCGAGATCCGTGCCACCGCGCAGGAACCGGCGGACGCAGCCGTCGAGCAGCATCTCCCGGTCGACCTCGCCGCGCTCGGCCGACTGCCCCAGCACCGCGAGCCAGGAGCCCCGGTTCCGCAGGATCCGCCCGGCGCCCTCCGCTTCGAAGATGCGGGGCAGCAGATGCGGCCGCAACGGGTCGTCCTTGCGCGGCATCAGGGAGGACACCCACCCGGTGATGAGGGGATCGTGGTCGGGCGGCTCGATGCCGGTCTCGGCCAGCAGGGTGAGGACGAGGTCGAGGCCGGCATGCCCTGGGCCGCGCAGCCGGAACGTGAGGCGCCGGGCGAGGTCGGCGAGCCAGGCGTCGTCGCGGCCTTCCCACAGCCGCATCAGCCGCGCGGTGTCGTGATGGCCGCCGCCCTGCCGGGGGGTGAGCTCTCGGCGGGTCAGCCAGGACGCGACGGCCGACGCGCCGCCGAGCGTGCCCGCCCCGGCGGCGCGGAGCGCCGGCACGTAGTCGTCGATGCCCTCCCAGGTCTCGCGCCGCGACCGCACCTCGCGGACGTGGCCGGGCAGCGCCTCGGCGACCTCGCGGCGGCCGTCGGCGTCGAGGGTGAGGACCGCATCGGCCACCGCGTCCGCCTTCTGCGCGTCGATGAGCGCGGCGATCCCGTCCCACGCGGTCGTCGTCATGCCCCTGGAGGGTAGGCTTCGCCGCCGACATTCCGGAGTCAGGCTCCGATGTAGGCGCCGCCGTTGAGGTGGAGCACCTGTCCGGTGATGTGGCCGGCGCCGGGTGAGGCGAGGAACGCGGCGAGGGCGGCGACGTCCGCGGGCGTGCCGGCGCGCTTGGTGGCGGTCTGGCCGATCAGCATGGCGCGCCGCTCGCCGGTCAGCTGGTCGCCGAAGAACTCGGTGTCCTCGATGAGGCCAGGGGCGATCAGGTTGGCGGTGATGCCGCGTTCGCCCAGCTGGACGGCCAGTTCGGCGTTCCAGACCCGCATGCCGGCCTTCGCCGCCCCGTAGGAGCCGCCGCCGCGGCCGCCGGCGATCGAGCCGAGGCTGATCACGCGTCCGCCGCGGGCGAGCCGCGGTTCCAGCGCCGTCGTGACGAGGACGGCGCCGACCAGGTTGGTCTCGAGGTTGGCGAGCCAGGCGTCGCGGACGCCGGCGAGGCCGGACGGGGCGGGGCGTCCGGTGTCGGTGTTGCCGCCGGCGTTGTTGACCAGGACGTCCACGGTCTCGGGCAGTTCGGGGAGGGCGGCTTCGATCTGGCCCGGGTCGGTCACGTCGAAGACCACGGGCCGGACGCGGGGGCCGAGGCCGGCGGCGGCCTCGGCGAGCGTCTTCTCCCGCCGGCCGGTGATCACCACGTCCAGGCCGTCCGCCGCGAGGGCCGCCGCGACGGCCCGGCCGATGCCCGTCCCGCCGCCGGTCACCACTGCGTTGCGCGTCATCGGAACCTCCGGTGTTTAGGTCTAAACTTCTGCTCTAAGCTAGGCGCCGTGGACGACGGACGCAAACAGCCGGACCCGGTCGACGCGATCGCGGAGGCGTGGACGCGGGAGCGCCCGGACATGCCGGTCGGCTCGATCGGGATCATCACGCGGGTGTGGCGGGCGGCGAAGCTGCTCGGCGACGAGCGGCGCCGCACGCTCGCGCGGCTCGGCATCGACACCGCCACCCTCGACCTGCTGTCCACGCTGCGCCGGCACGGGGCGCCGTACGCGATGACGCCCGGCGAGCTGCGGGAGGCGTCGCTGCTGACGGCGGGGGCGATCACGCAGCGGGTGGCGCGGGCGGAGCGGGCCGGGCTGGTGGAGACGGCGCGGGGGCCGCGGGGCCGGACGTCGTCGGTGCGGCTGAGCGCCGCCGGGAACCGGCTGATCGAGGACAGCGTGCACGAGCTGCTCGCCTACGAGGACTCGCTCCTGGACCACCTGGACGAGGACGAGCGCGCGCGGCTCACCGAGTTGCTGCGCCGCCTCCTGGACGGGCTCGCCGAGCGGCTCGGCGCCGACGGCAAGCCCGGCCAGGTGGGCGAGTGAGCGTCAGCCGAGCAGGTCGGCGAGGGTCTCCCGGCGGGACGGGTGGCGCAGCTTGTGCATGCCCTTGGACTCGATCTGCCGGATGCGCTCGCGGGTCACGCCGTAGACCTTGCCGACCTCTTCGAGCGTCTTCGGTTCGCCGCCGGCGAGGCCGAAGCGCATCGAGATGACGCCGGCCTCGCGTTCGGTGAGCGTCTCCAGCACGGCGTCGAGCTTGCCGCGCAGCATCGAGGACGCGACGACGTCGGCGGGGTCGCCGCCGTCCGGGTCCTCGATGACGTCGCCGAGCTCGCCGTCGCCGTCCTCGCCGAGCGGGGTCTGCAGGGACAGCGGCTCGCGGGCCTGGCGGCGCAGCCACTCGACCTTCTCGGGCGTGACGTCCAGCTCGACGGCCAGCTCCTGCGCGGTGGGCTCGCGGCCGAAGTCCTGCATCAGGCGGCGGCGGGTCCGGGTCATCCGGTTGAGCACCTCGACGACGTGCACGGGGATGCGGATCGTCCGGGACTGGTCGGCGAGGGCGCGGCTGATCGCCTGCTTGATCCACCAGACGGCGTAGGTGGAGAACTTCAGGCCGCGCCGGTACTCGAACTTCTCCACGGCGCGGATCAGCCCGAGGTTGCCCTCCTGGACGAGGTCGTTGAGCGGCAGGCCGTGGCCCATGTACCGCTTGGCCAGCGACACGACCAGGCGCAGGTTGGCCTCGACCATGTGCTCCTTGGCGCGGCGCCCGTCGGCGGCGATCCAGGCCAGGTCCTCGCGGTCCTGCGGGGACAGGGCCCCGCCGAGGGTCTCCAGGCGTTCGCGCGCGAACAGCCCGGCCTCGATGCGCTTGGCCAGCTCGACCTCCTGCTCGGCGGTGAGCAGCGGGGTCCGGCCGATGCGGGAGAGGTAGTCCTTCATCGGGTCGATGAGGTCGCGGGTCGTGGACGCGCGGGTCGCGGACGCGCGGCGAGCGGACGCGCCGCGCGCGGAGGTGCCCCGGGCCGCTGCGCCATGGGTGGACGCGGCACGGGCGGACTCGGGGGACGCGGCGCGGGGGGTGCTGGCGTTCAGGGCGGTGTCCTTTGCTCGTCCGGCCGGGAGGGAACGGGTCACGCGATCTCGGTACCCGGCAGCCCGGCGGCATAAACTTAGGTCGAACCTAGAACTGTGTCAACTATAAATTTAGGTCGAGCTATGAGAGGATGGCGGGATGGGACTGCGGGAGCTGAAGAAACAGCAGACGCGGCAGGCCATCTCGCACCAGGCGACCCGCCTGTTCCTGCGGCATGGGTTCGACCGCGTGACCATCGCCGACGTCGCCGCCGCCGCGCAGGTGGCGAAGATGACGGTCACCAACTACTTCCCGCGCAAGGAGGACCTGGCCCTCGACCTGCACGAGGAGTTCGTCGCGCAGCCCGCCCGGACGGTCGCCGGCCGCGCGCCGGGCGAGTCCGCGCTGGCCGCGCTGCGCCGCGCGTTCCTGGACGCGGTGGCCCGGCACGACGCCGTCATCGGCTTCTCCGGCCCCGGCTTCGCGCGCATGATCACCGAGAGCCCGGCGCTGGTGGCGCGGCTGCGCGAGTTCCACGAGGAGCGCGAGCACGCGCTCACCGCCGTCCTCGCCGAGGAGGCCGGGACGAGCGCGGACGACGTGCTCACCCGCGTGGCGTCGGCGCAGCTCATCGGCGTCCACCGGGTCCTGTTCGAGGAGACCCTGCGGCGCACCCTGACCGGTGAGGACCACGACGAGATCGCCGCGGCCCTCACCGAGTCCGCCGGGAACGCCTTCGACCTCCTCGAACCGTCCCTGGGCGGCTACGCCGTCCGCCCGGAGTCCTGACACCGGCGGGCCGCCGGGCGGGTCATCCGATGACGAGGAGGAGGTCGCCGGCCTGGACGGGCGTGGCCTGCGGGACGGCGAGGCGCGAGACGGCGCCGGCCACCGGGGCGGTGATCGCGGCCTCCATCTTCATCGCCTCGATCGTGGCGACCACGTCGCCGGCCGCCACCTGGTCGCCCTTCGCGACGCGGAGCGTGACCGAGCCGTCGAACGGCGCGCCGACATGGCCGGGTTCGGACGGGTCGGCACGCTCGACGGGCGGCGCGTCCGACACGACGGACTTGTCGCGGACCGACAGCGTCCGGAGCTGGCCGTTCACCGTGCAGATGACCTGCCGGACGCCCGCCTCGTCGATGTCGCCGACCGCTTCGAGCCCGGCCAGCACGCGCACGCCGGGTTCGAGGTCGAAGGAGACCTCGTGGCCGGTGCGCAGCCCGTAGAGGAACGGGCCGGTGGGCAGCACGGACAGGTCGCCGTACGCGGCGCGGGCCTCCCGGTAGTCCTTCGCGGGGCCGGGGAACAGCAGGCGGTCGAGGGTGTCGCGCACCTCCGCCCCGGCGAGCGCCTTCTCTTCGGCGCCGTCGAGTTCGGCACGGGCCGGCGTGTACTGGCGTCCGGCGAGCGCCTTCGTGCGGAACGGCTCGGGCCAGCCGCCGGGCGGGTCCCCGAGTTCGCCGTTGAGGAACCCGATGACGCTGTCGGGGATGTCGTAGCGCTCGGGGTTCTCGGCGAAGTCGTCCGGATCGGCGCCCGCGGCGACCAGGTGCAGGGCGAGGTCGCCCACCACCTTGCTGGACGGGGTCACCTTCACCAGGCGGCCGAGGATGCGGTCGGCGGCGGCATAGCAGCGCTCGATCTCCTCGAACCGGTCGCCGAGGCCGAGCGCGACGGCCTGCTGCCGCAGGTTCGACAACTGCCCGCCGGGGATCTCGTGCTGGTACACGCGTCCGGTCGGCGAAGGAAGGCCCATCTCGAACGGCGCGTACAGCTTGCGCACCGACTCCCAGTAGGGCTCCATCACGGTGAGGGCGTCGAGGTCGATTCCCGTGGCGCGTCCGGTGAAATCGGTCGCGGCCACGATCGCCTGTAGGGGCGGCTGGCTCGTCGTACCGGACAGCGGTGCGGCGGCGCCGTCCACCGCATCGACGCCCGCTTCGATGGCCGCGATGTACGTGCCGATCTGGCCGCCTGCTGTGTCGTGGGTGTGCAGGTGGACGGGCAGGTCGAAACGCTCGCGCAGTGCGCTCACCAGTGTGCGCGCGGCGGGAGCGCGCAGAAGACCGGCCATGTCCTTGATGCACAGGATGTGGACGCCCGACTCCACCAGTTCCTCGGCGAGGCGCAGGTAGTAGTCGAGCGTGTAGAGGCGTTCGTCCGGGGACGACAGGTCGCCCGTGTAGCAGAGGGTGCCTTCCACCAGCGCGTGTGTCTGGAGCGCCGCGTCGATCGCGGGCCGCATGCGCTCGACGTCGTTCAGCGCGTCGAAAACGCGGAAGATGTCGACGCCCGTACTGGCGGCCTCCTTGACGAACGCCCGCGCCACCGAATCGGGGTACGGCGTGTAACCGACGGTGTTGCGGCCACGCAACAGCATCTGGATGCACAGGTTCGGTGCTGCTTCCCGGATCGCCGCGAGCCTGTCCCAAGGGGACTCCCCCAGGAAGCGGAGCGCGACGTCATACGTGGCGCCGCCCCATGCCTCTATAGAGAGGAGCTGCGGAGTCATGCGCCCGAGATAGGGCGCCGCAGCGACGAGGTCGTACGTCCGTACTCGCGTGGCCAGCAGCGACTGGTGCGCGTCCCTGAAGGTGGTGTCGGTGACGGCCAATGCGTTCTGCGCGCGCAACTGCTCAGCGAACGCGCGCGCGCCGAGAGCCAGCAGGCGGTCGCGCGAGCCTTCCGGGAACGGCCCGTCGAGCTGCAACGGCGGAAGCTTGGTCGCCGGATCCAGGGTCGTGGGCGCGTCGCCGTGCGGCTTGTTGACGGTGACGTCCGCCAGGTAGCGGACGAGCCGCGTCGCCCGGTCACCCGACGACCGGGCCGTCAACAGCTCCGGATGGTCGGCGATGTAGGACGTGCTGACACCGCCCCTCCGGAAGTCCGATTCGTCCAGCAGCGCCTGGAGGAACGGGATGTTCGTCGCGACGCCCCGGATGCGGAACTCCGCGACGGCCCGCCGCGCCCGCCGCACCGCCTCCTCGAACGTCCGGCCCCGGCACGTCAGCTTGACCAGCAGCGAGTCGAAGTGCGGGGACACGATCGCGCCGCCGTGCGCCGTGCCCGTGTCGAGCCGCACCCCGGCGCCGCCCGGCGACCGGTACGCCGAAATCTTCCCGGTGTCGGGCCGGAACCCGTTCGCCGGGTCCTCGGTCGTGATCCGGCACTGCACCGCGAACCCCGAGACCGTCACGTCCTGCTGGGAGATGCCGAGGTCGTAGAGGGTCTCGCCGCCCGCGATGCGCAGCTGGCTCTGCACCAGGTCGACGCCGGTGACCTCCTCGGTCACGGTGTGCTCGACCTGGATGCGCGGGTTCATCTCGATGAAGACGTGCTCGCCCCGGTCGTTCACGAGGAATTCGACGGTGCCGGCGTTCACGTAGTCGATCTCGCGGGCGAACTTCACCGCGTCCTCGCACAGCCGCTCCGCGATGGCCGCGTCCAGGTGCGGCGCCGGCGCGATCTCCACCACCTTCTGGTGGCGCCGCTGCACCGAGCAGTCGCGTTCGCGCAGGTGGACGGTGTGGCCCGCGCCGTCCGCGAGGATCTGCACCTCGATGTGGCGGGGCCGGTCCACCGCCTGCTCCAGGAAGACCGTCGGGTCGCCGAACGCGCTCTGCGCCTCGCGGCGCGCCGTGTCCACGGCGGCCTCCAGCTCCTCGCGGTGGTCGACGCGGCGCAGCCCGCGCCCGCCGCCGCCCGCCGCCGCCTTCACGAACAGCGGGAAGCCGACCTCGTCGGCCGCCTCCAGCTCGCGCCCGGCCTCCGGCGTCACCGACCGCAGCACCGGCAGGCCCGCCCGGCGCGCCGCCGCGACCGCCTCGATCTTGTTGCCGGCCAGGCTCAGCACCCGCGACGGCGGCCCGACGAAGGTGATGCCGTTGCGCTCGCACGCCTCCGCCAGCTCCGGGCTCTCCGACAGGAACCCGTAGCCGGGGTAGACGGCGTCGGCGCCGACCCGCAGCGCCGTCTCCACGATGCCGTCCACGTCGAGGTAGGCGCGGACGGGGTGGCCGTGCTCGCCGATCTCGTACGCCTCGCCGGCCTTCTGCCGGTGCAGCGACAGCCGGTCCTCGTGGGCGTAGACGGCGACGCTGGCGATGCCGAGTTCGTACGCGGCGCGGAACGCGCGTACGGCGATCTCGCCGCGGTTCGCGACGAGCAGCTTGGTGATCACGTGTACTCCCAGGAGACGGCTCGGGCGCGTCCGCCCGCACCCGACGGCCTCCCGGGCTCGGCGCTGAGCGTCGCAGAAGCATGGGCCGGTCCGGCGGGCGAACCGAATCTTCGGATACCTACCCAGTTGACCGGCGGAACCTGACCGGGGACACCCCATTCCCTTGTGAACAAAGTGATAGATCGCGTTTAGCGGGAAAAATGCCCGATCGTTCCGTCCGTCCGGTCCGGCCGTCCACAGGCCCCCGCCCCGGCCCGGCGTCCTGCGGACTCGCCTACGCGCGCCCCGTCCGACACTCTAGGCTTTCGGTCGGGTTCGTGTGCTTGTAGGGGGAACGCGGTGCGGCTGCCGGAACATCTGGAACTTCTCGTCTCCGACGAGCCCGTCCTCGACGTGTACGCGCACGGGCCCTGGCGCGTTCCGGACGGCCTCTACGACGAGATCCGCGCCCGCATCGACGCGCTCGCCACCGACCCCCGCTGCAAGGACCACACCGCCGACGGCCACGCGCTGCTCACCGCGCCCGCCCCGCTGGTCGTCGCGGAAATGCTGCTCACCCTCGACTTCCTGCTCGGCGCCGGGGCCGTCAACGCGGGCACGCACTCACGGCTCCAGTACCAGTTCTTCAACCGCTACTACAACGAACCCCGCGATCCCCTGCGCGACGCCGGCGGCTGGGGCGTCAGCCGCGGCTCGTTCCAGCCCCTCGAATGGCTGGAGGACTGCGGCGACCAGGACCTCGCCCTCACGCTCGCCCGCGAGTCCCTCGACGTCTTCGCCGGGCTGGAGCCCATCGAGCAGCGCCGCCAGGCCCTCGTCAAGCTGTACGACGACCCGCCGCCCGACCTGCGGATCCAGACGCCCCTCCCCGAGCAGCGCGCCCTGTGGCTCGCCCACGCGAGCGACGACATCGTCGCCGCCCTGCCCGAACTCGCCGGCCCCATCGGCTACCTCGAATGGGTGTGCTCGGGGCTGCTGCCCGTCCACGAGCACCTGCGCGAGGTCGCCCCGCACGACGAGACCGCCGACGACCTGCTCGTCCACCTGCTGCTCCAGGGCGGGCTGAAGCAGGTCCCCGCCGAACTGTCCGCCGTCCTCACCGAGGACCGCTACGGCGAACTGCTCGACCGCTTCGAACGCGCCCGCGACAAATTCGAACCGAACCCCTGGTACCTCAACGAATGGGGATGGCTCGGACGCGCCCTCGGCGCCGGCGCCATCGACGCCTGCCGCGGCTGGCTCGACATGGCGATGCGCTTCACCGGCTGCGTCCAGGGCCTGCCCAACGAGCCGCGCATCCCCGACCCCGAATGGATCCCCGTCGGCGAGTTCGGCGCCGACGTCCGCCGGCTGTTCACCCCGCGCCGCCGCGTGGTCAACCCGCTCGCCGCGAGCGTCGGCGGCACCCCGTCCCGGACCCGCCGCACCCGCCGCGCCGACGCCGGCTCCGGCCTCGTCGGCCAGCCCGGCGTCGTCGCCGCGCTGCAGAAGATCGCCGAGACCGGCGGGCCCGTCCGGCTGATGCTCGTCGGCCCCGACGGCACCGGCAAGCGCGACGCCGCCCAGGAGATCGCCCGGCTGCTCCAGGAGCACCAGATCGTCGAGCCGCCGCTGTGGCTCGCCGACGACTACTTCGCCGGCAAGGAGGTCTCCTCCGCCACCGCGCAGCTCTACGGCGAGGTCCGCGACGCCGCCGGGAACCGCCTCGTCGTCATCGACGGCCTGGACGACATGGCCCGCGACGGCCGCAGCGGCGAAGCCGTCCTGGAGGACCTGCACCGCGCCCTCGACGTCCACGACGACCTGCACATCGTCGTCCTCTGCGAACCCGGCGGCGACGAGCGGATCCGCGAGCTCAACCCCGGGCTCGCGCTGCGGATCCAGGTCGTCCGGACCCACCCGTTCGACGCCGACGGGTACGCCGAGCTGTTCAACCGGGCCCTCCAGCAGCGCGGCGCCCGCGCCCACAAGCGCGCCCTGACCGCCGCCGGGCAGCTGCTCGTCCGGACGCCGCCCGTCCGGAACCTGCGCAACGCCCGCCTCGCCCAGCGCCTCGCCGACATCGTCGTCGAGAACGTCCGCGCGAACACCCCGCCCGGCGAGGAACCCGTCGTCAAGCGCGCCGACGTCCCCGCCACCTTCGACACCGCCGGCACCCCGTCCGACCCCATGGCCGAACTCGCCGCCCTCACCGGCCTCCGCACCGTCAAGGCGGAGATCGAACTGCTCGTCGCGGGCACCAAGGCCGCCAAGATGCGCCGCGAGGCCGGGCTGCCCTCGCCCGCCGCACCGGCCCGGCACATGGTCTTCACCGGCGACCCCGGCACCGGCAAGACCGTCGTCGCCCGGCTGCTCGCCCGCATCTTCAAGGACCTCGGCGTCCTGTCGTCCGGCCACCTCGTCGAGGCGTCCCGCTCCACCCTCGTCGGACGCTACGTCGGCGAGACCGCGGTGAAGACGCGCGGCGTCGCGCAGAGCGCCGTCGGCGGCGTCCTGTTCATCGACGAGGCCTACGCGCTCACCCAGACCACCATGTCCGACGACTACGGGCAGGAGGCCATCGCCGAGCTCATCAAGGTCATGGAGGACCACCGCGACGACCTCGTCGTGGTCGTCGCCGGCTACGAGCGCGAGATGCAGCGCTTCATCGCCTCCGACCCGGGCCTCGCGTCCCGCTTCCCCACCACCGTCCGGTTCCCGGCCTTCACCGACGCCGAGCTCATCGAGATCTTCACCGGCCAGACGTCCGCCGCCGGCCTGTCGCCCGCCCCGGCCGCCCTCGACAAGATCGCCGAACTGCTCCGCCGCGCCCCGCGCGGCCGCTCGTTCGGCAACGCCCGCGTCATGCGCAACCTGTGCGAGCGCGCCACCGCCCTCCATGCCCGCCGCGTCACCGCCCTGCGCCGCGCCACCCCCGACGACCTCGCCGCACTGCTGCCGGACGACATCCCCGACAGCCTCAGCGGCGCCGGCCGCGTCCTGCCCGCCACCGACCCGCTCACCGAACTCGACGCGCTCATCGGGCTCTCCGCGGTCAAGGAGGAGGTGCGCCGCCTCGCCGCCGAGGCCCGCGGCGCCGAACTGCGCCGCGCCGCCGGCAAGCAGGTCAGCGTCCCGACCCGGCACATGATCTTCACCGGCAACCCGGGCACCGCCAAGACCACCGTCGCCCGCCTCGTCGCGTCCGTCTACGGCCACCTCGGGCTGCTGTCGTCCGGCCACCTCGTCGAGGTGTCCCGCGCCGACCTCATCGGGCCCTACCTCGGCCAGACCGCGCCGCGCGTCCGCGCCGCCGTCGAGCAGGCCCTCGGCGGCGTGCTGTTCGTCGACGAGGCGTACTCCCTCGCCGGCGACGCCTACGGGCAGGAGGCCGTCGCCACCCTCGTCCAGCTCATGGAGGAATACCGCGGCGACCTCGTCGTCATCGCCGCCGGCTACGAGCGCGAAATGGACGCCTTCCTCGCCGCCAACTCCGGCCTGCAATCCCGCTTCCCCAAGCGCATCGCGTTCCCCGACTACACCGACGACGAACTCGTCGCCATCTTCGGGCACCTCGCCGCCGCCGAGGGCCTCGCCCTCGCCCCGGACGTCGCCTCGCGGCTGCGCGCCGTCCTCCGCGCCACCCCGCGCGGCCCGTCCTTCGGCAACGGCCGCCTCATGCGCAACCTCCTGGACGCCGCCGTCGCCGCCCAGTCCGAGCGCCTCACCTCGGCGGGCTCCCCGTCCGAGACCGAGATCACCACCCTGCGCGCCGACGACCTCCGCACCACCGCCCGCACGCCGTCGGACACCGCCACGGGACTGTACCTCTGACCGTCCACACCTCGTCTGACGCCCCAACACACAATTGGTCGGAATCTTCCGCCTGTGCCTGTCTAGACTCGTCTCGCCCAATCAATGCGGAGCTGGAAGGGGCTCGGTGTCCGATCGAGACTGGCAGCACGCGGTGCTGCGCGACCTCGGCGCACTGAAAACCGGCCTGGTCCCCCCGGACCCGCGCCCGGTACCGCCCCCATCACCCCCGGCCCCCGTTGTCTCTGCCTCGGCGCCTGAAACCCCCACCGCCGACGCCTCGCCTGTAGGCCCCGGGCCAGGCCGCCACCCCACGCCGCCCATCGGCACCCGCGCTCCGACGGCCCCCTTCGCCCGCACCGCACTCCCCACGTCCGGACGCGACACCCCCTCACCCGCGCCTAACCCCACACCCCGCGCAACCAAACTCGGGGCACCACCCGAACCCGCCCCTGATTCGACCGACCAGGCACCTCTGCCAGACGCCGCCCCTCCACCCGAGACCGAGCAGACAGACGCGGCACCCAATCCCGTCGTCTCTCTCCCCAGCCGAACAACCACCCCCGCCACCCCCACGAACGCCGAGGCCGCTGGGCCCGCCCAACCAACGACCACCCCAAGCACCAAGCCCCCCGAAGACGCGATCCCCCAGGCCCCCTCAGCACCCAGCGAAGAACCGACCACCCGCGCCACTCTCGAACCTCCTGAAGAACTGACCACCAATGCCACATCGGCAACTCCAGAACCCCCAGAGGAGCCAAGCCCCGCCGCCACACCCACAACGCCCGAAAACCGCGAAGACGCCCTCGCCCCCGACGTTCCGGCACCACCCCCGACTCCAGGGTGGGCAATCCCCACACCCCGCGAGCCACCGCCCAGCGCCCCCACCAAGCCATCCACACCGCCAACACCCAACACACCACCCACCCCCCAAGCGGGGCGGCCCGCCCCCAACCCGCCACCACCCGGAAACATCGAACCCATCGCCCACGCCGCACCCACAACTTCGGAAAACCGCGGAGACATCGCCGACCCCGAACCCCCCGCATCACTCCCAACGCCAGGGTGGGCAATCCCACCATCCCCCGAGCCACCGCCCGGCGCCCCCACCAAGCCATCCAGACCGCCAACGCCCAACACACGACCCACCCCTCAACCGAGTCGGCCTGCCCCCAACCCGCCACCACCCGGGAACATCGAACCCACCGCGCGGCCGGAGAGACCGGCCGGTGTCGTCCCCGCGCAGCCAAGCCCCTCGGCACCTCCCGCGTCCGCAGGCTGGACGATCAGTCCACCGTCCGAGCCGCCGCCGAGTAACAGCCCCGCCCCGCCGCCGTCCGCGACACCGGCGCACAACGCCCCAGCACCGGCCCGGCCGCCCGCGAGCAGTGGCCTGACCAGCCGCTCCACCCCACCGCAGGGAAGCGTCCCGGCTCCTCAAGACCTCGTCCGGCGCAACCCGCACGGCGATCCGATGGCCCGCCGCCTGGGACGTGGCGTACGCCGCGCGGTGGGGGCGTCGGCCGCTGGCCGGGTCCGCGAACTGGAGCAGCTCGCGGCGCAAATCGGCGTCCCCGTCCCGTCCAGCCGCCGGATCGCGGTGACGAGCATCCGCGGCGGCGCAGGCAAGTCGACGATCACCGCGCTCATCGCGGGGATCCTCCGGCAGTACCGCCCGGATCGCGTCCTCGCGATCGACGCGGATCCCGGGCTCGGCTCCCTCGCGCTGCGCCTCGGGGTCAGCGCCCCCAGCTCGCTCCGCAACCTCGCGGCCGCTCGCCCGCTCAGCTGGGAGGAGACCGCCGCCCACCTCGGCCGCACTCCCGAAGGCCTCTTCGTCCTGCCCGCCGCCCCGAAGGGCGCCGTCGCAGACGATCTCGACCACACCGCCTTCCAGTACGGCACCGGCCGCCTCGGACGCTATTTCGCCACCACCGTCATCGACTGCGGCGGAGGCCTCGTCTCCGACCTGCAACGCGGGATCCTGCACGGCGCCCACGCCCAGGTCTTCGTCACCCCCGGCACCCCCGACGGCGCCCTCAGCGCCCGCGCCGCCCTCAACTGGATGGCGCTGAACGGTTTCGCCCCGCTCCTCCAGCGCACGGTCGTCGCCCTGGTCTCGCATACCCCGAACCCGGACGCCGACCTCGACCGCGCCGCTCACCTCCTCAGCAGCGGCACGCTCCCCGTCACCCTCCTCCCGTTCGATCGCCACCTGGCGGCCGGCATCGCCATCGCCCCCGAACGCGTCAGCATGCCCACCCACGCCGCCGCGACCAGAATCGCGGCCGACGTCTTCACCCGTTCCCTGAGCGCCCCATGAGCCGCGAACTGATAGTCCTCACCGCCCGGAAACCAGATCTCGACCTCCAAGCGCTGGCAACCCCGCCCTTCCAGGTGGCGGGAAACTACGTCTTCGACTCCGAAGACCGCCTCCTCCTGCGCGTCCAGGATCCGGTCCTGGTGTCCGTCCCCGGCGAAACAGAACGCCTGCTGGGAATCGAATCGGCCACTCCCGTCTGGTGGACGGAGATCCACGCCGCCACAGACTCGCCCGAAGCCGACCACCTGGCCCACCGCTGCGCCGAAACCCTCAACGGCACGATTTGGACGGCCCCATGACGCGAACCACCGGCGGGGCCGACGTCCTCACCACCCAGGCCATGGTCGTGCTGAACGATCGTCCCGTCGTCCCCCTCACTCCGGCCCTCTCCCAGGCCCTCTCCGAGTGCGAACACACGAACCGCACTCTCCAACTCGTCACGCCCGCCACGAGTCGGCTGACCATCCCCCTGCGCGCGTCGCGAACCCATTGGCTCGTCCACGACGACAACGGCTACTACGAAGGCCTCACCGGCCGCCCGATGCAATGGAACGGCACCGCCTTCACCCCCGTCCGGGACGCCCGCGACTACGCCCCCACGTACAGAACGCCCCCGACCACTCCCGTCGGCAGCCAACTCGTCCTGACCTTCCAGGCTCGCCACGACCTAACGGCTCCGCTGGGCGTGCACACGGAAAAACTCATGCGCCTCCTCACCGGCGAGCCCCCGAAAGGCTGGGGCCCGATCGAGCCGGTGCAGAACCCTTGGAACCTCGAACACCTCACGACTTACGCAACGGCCAGCGCGCCATCCCGGCTCATCACCATTGGCGCGAGCAGTCGCCCGGTAATGGCCACCTCGGACTTCTCGCCCCTCGTCCCCCCGGCCTCCGGCACAGCCGAGATGACGACCCTCACCATCGGCTACACCGAGGACGAAGACCCCCCGATCAGCCAACTCCCGTCCTTCATCGACCTCCTATCGGCGGACCATCCGATAACCGCTCTCCTCGCCCAGCTCACCCCTGGCCGCCCCGACCTGACCACCGAACCACGCTGGACGGGCACCTCGGCCCCCATCGGCCTGGCCTCTGCCGGCGCCTACACCGGCCCACCGGGCTTCTCCCGCAAACGCCTGGGCCCCCCGGACGCCCCCCTCACCTGGTTCCACCTGGGCGACGGCTACTCCCCCGAATACTGGCAACGCCACCAAGACCTCCTAACCCACCTCCGCCGCACCTAAATCTTCATGCCGGAGTTCCGCACAAGCTTCCTGTAGCGGGTAAGGGTGGTCACCATGGAAGAATTTCGCCGAAGCTTGACCACGGCACTCACAGCAGGCGACCGAGTGCCTGCAGACTGCAAGATAAAGCAACGCATCATCGGGGCGCCAACAATTGCGCACAGGAAATCCAGGATCAGCGCGAATCGACGAAGACAAGAATCCTTACGGCGGGATTTGAGACTCGGATCATCGATGCGCTATATCAGCCCTAGCCTGGACGACCCTCCTCAAGTCCACCTTCAGCCCGACACTATCCTTCGAATAGCTCGCAAACAGTGACGGCAATTTAATGACCTCTGGGTCGCACACCAGCACGATCCGACTGAGCAGGCCGTCAGTGCGAATCTCTATCGACACAACGTCTTCCCATTTGACCACTCTATCGCGAAAAGCATATCTCACACATATGCGATCTGCGGATATGCTCACACCGGACCTGTAGACCATGCCGAGCATGAGAAAACTGACGAGCACGACGGCCACGATCAACACGTCAACGCCGTTCGTCCAAATTACACCAAAAAGAAGACCCCATACGGCGATGTTCAGAACAACACAAAGAGCCATGGAATTGCGCCATCCGCCAGCTCTCACCAACGTGACCTCATCCATGTGCACCACCGTCCGTAACGTCTATTTCTTCATCCTCGGATGCTTGTGCTCCCAGTTGTCCCAGTCGCCGACGACCTGGATGTTGAAGGGGCTGGAGACACGTTGGCCACCGCGGTCCAGATTGCTCTTCTTCCAGAACTGGTCCAACTCCCTCCCTTTATCACCGAGATCGCCCTTGACTCGGAAATAGAGGTCGGCCAATACCCCTCCTACTCCCAGCAGTACGCCCACGCCCGCGACGATACCGACCTCCCCGCCGCTCATGGCACTAACCAACGCTGCCGCAATACCGATGACGGTCGCCACCACGTGAGCTCTGATGGAATAAATATTTCCCCTTATTGAGTTCAGTTGCGATTTCAACTCCTGGATATTTTCTGCGAACTTGTCTAGGGTCTTCTCCTCCAAATCCTTTCGCCAGGCTGCATACTCGTCCTTTGCCGCACCATCCCAGACTTCGCCCGCCTCCGGGCCGGTCATCCTACTCAGGTCCTCACTCAGTCTCGTCATCGAGCCCTGAAGTGCTTGCAGCTGAGCATCCCAGACGGCGACCGCCTTATCGATCGCGTTTACATCGCCCCAGGTAAAACCGATCAGTTCCAGTACTTTGATGTAGGTCGGTGTGTGAATCTTCTGGATTTTTCCGACCGCTTCACGACCGACTGCGGGAAAGTCTGCGGGTAGAGATTCTGTCATCTAGAACTGCCACTCCCTTCTGTTGGCGATATCATCAGAAATGATCGCGTCCGCTTTCCCGTAATTCTTGACCGTGCCCTGCAGCACCAGCGCGCAGCCTTCGAACGTGCCGCCGACCTTCCAGGCCGTCCAGGCGAAATCGTGAACGATCTTGCTGTATGCAGCGGCAATCTGCCCACCGGCCCTGGTGAAGGCGATCGACTCTACCTCAGCACCTTTCATTGCCTCCCCCGCAGCTCGCCACTTCGAAACCTCCGCCTCTACATGCACCGCATGGTTCCGCAGGGCATTGCGCTGAACCTTGTAGTGATCCGCCATCTTTTTCCCACTCCAAATCAAGACCGATTTCACAACCCCAGAACGTTTCGCACCCGGGTCAGATTCTCGCCGAGCTCAACACCTCCTACGCTCACTTTCATGTAGTCTTGCACCAGCGCGGCCTTAGCAGTATCTTGCACTCTATTAAGCGCTGCCACGATCAGCGCGCCCAAGTATTCGACGCCCAAATCGCGCACAGCGTGCTCGTTGAGTTCAAGTGCGACGACGTCCCCCTCGCCTGACATCTGAACCGTGCCGGCTTTGCGTTCCATTTTTTCCTCGAACAATTTGCGGGCATGGGAACGCTCTTTATCGCACACTCGAGTGAGATCTTCAAGTGCCTCGTCCACGACGGCACGATACTTCGCCGGCATGTCAATGTCCTTGGTGCCGGCAGCCAGGATATCCGCCATACCCTCGGTCAAGGCAGGAGACGCAAAACCCGTCCAAGCGTGCCTCCCGACTTTTTCGGGTGCGCCGCCTGCCGACCTTCTCGCCGCTTCAACCCTTCCACGAGATATAGCAACCATCAGTTTCGGCGCTATACGACTTGGGTACATGGAGAGCCGCTCGGCGATCTTTATACCGACGAATCTTCCTCTCCCGTCGAGGATCACGGTGACAGCACCATCGTCAGTCCGCCCCTCAATCCTCATGTCACTCAACTTTAGAAGACGCTCGGCGCCTATCAAAAGCTCCTTCTCGACGGGTACATCGAAGTCGGGTTCGGCAGTTTCATGGGTGGTCACGTCACCGATGTCGCGAATGGACCGATCAACCGCCGTCTGCGGAAGGCCGAAGCCGGGCTCTACAACTGCCTCCGAGGATTCACTCTCGCTTTCAACCGAGGGCTCTCGCTCATAATAGACGACATTCTCCGCCTGCCCTTTTGTCGAGAGTTCCGTTTCCTTCGTCGGTGAACGGAAGTCTGCACGACCCGACAGCACCCGAGGGTCTTCAGTCCATACGTTTATTAGGCCTTTTAGCTTATTCTCTCGTTCGACCATGATTCTCTTCCCTAACTATTAGGCGTCCATTCCGAGTCTCGCGTTCAGACCTTGCTCCAGATCAGTCTCCGAGCTTGGCTCTGGATGTACCTCGATACCTGTGACGTGCCGGATGTACTGAGCCCCAGGCACCGCTGAAGACCGATGGTGATCTGTCACGCATGCGAGGGACAACTTCTGCTTACACTAATTGGCCGGAAGCCCAGGTGCCGGCTTTTGGCCGATTCCCTGGATCAGTCAAGGCGCTCCCTCGTTTCCTCAGTGCATGACCCTTGTGCATCCTGGTAGAGAGCCTTCCGCTGGTCTTGGAGGGGTTCGGAGGGTCTCGTTGGGCGGGTGCATGTCCGCGATGCCGAGTTCCCGGGCGTCGCCCTTCCGGATCATGTTCAGGCGTTGTATGTACATGCCGAGGTGGCCTTCGGCCTTGCCTGCTGTCCTCTGACCGTGGCGCAGGCGTCCGCTGCCCTGGCAAGGCCGTCCGGGCGGATTTGCTTGAGGTTCCCCGCGTGGCGTGGTCGTATTGCGGCGGGCTCGCGTGTCTCAGCGTTCCGGGTTGGATTCCTCGGTGGAACGCCTGCCCGGTCAAGTGCGCTCTGCCTTTCTGCGTTGGTACTGGTTCTGCGGGGCACATACAGGGGCGGTCGCCCTGAGCCGTGGACGTTGTCCGCGGCCGGATCCATGCCGATGACCACCGCGGCGAGGGCTTGGCGGTTCCCCGGAGATGATGTGATGGGGGCGCGGCGGTGCCTAGGTCAAGGCCGGTCGAGGCACGTGGGGCGGTCGTCCTTCGGTGGGGTCAGCTGCCCCACATGGCGGTGTTCTGGCGTTCGGCGCCGAGGTGGATGTCGTGGGATTCGCCGATGACCTTGCTCATGCTGGAGACGGCGGTGGCCATGCGCTGGGCGGCGAGTTTCCATTCGCGGGACTTGTTCTCGTAGGCGCTGCGGGCGTCGCCGTCCCATTCGGCCAGGTGGGCGCGGACCTGGCTGTCCAGGGTGTCCAGGGTGGCCTGGTAGCTCTTGAGGGCGCTGGTGAAGTTGGCCTGGGCGTTCTGCATGCCGCCGAAGTTGACGTAGGTGTAGTCGGTGCTCATCGCCGGTCCTCCTGGTGCCGTGGTGGGGGGGTGTGGTGCGGGGTCAGCCGTTGACCAGGCCTTTGAGGGTGTTGACGCGGGCGGTCTTGTTCTGTTCGGCGGTCTCGTACTTGGCCTTGGTGTCGACGAGCTTTTCGTGGATGAGGTTCAGGTCCTTGAGGACCTTGGCGAACTCGGTCTCGAAGAGGTTGTAGACCTGGGTGAAGGCGGCGGAGGACTCGCCCTTCCAGGCGCCCTGGAGTTCGGTGTGGTGGGTGTTGAGCTGGGTCTTGATCTGGCCGATCTGGCCGTGCGCGTCCTGGACGTTGCCGGCGGCCTGCTGCATGTGCTGCCGGTTGACCGATGACCGGTTGCTCATCGTGGTTCTCCTTCACGTCGGCTTGCGTGGGCATCACGACGTGGCGCTCGGACGTATCGGCAGATGGCCCCGGACCACCGATACGACGACACACCCCGTGACAGCGAGCAAGATGAAGCGTAGAGACCGCCGATTCCCCCTGTCCATCAGGTATGTCACCTGTGGATAACTATGCTCGACGGGACATCTGGGGCTGAACAGGCGAAGCAGTCAAGTCGCCGTTCGGTTCCGTTGTTATTTGGCCGGAACCGGCCGCTGGGCGGCGGAAGATGTAAGGGTTGGACCCTCTTTGAACAGTTGCAACAGATTCGCCGGAATGGGGATGGCGTCCTTTGTGTCGTAGCCGAGTTTCGCGATGTCGTCGGCCGTGGGGATCGGGTAGCGCAGGCCCTGGTCGGTGAGGAGGGAGAACGTCTGGAGCGGCTGGCCGGGGCCTGAGAGCGTGCCGGTGAACGTTCCGCCGCCGGGGAGGACGACCTGGTCGAGGCCGGAGGAGGTCCGGCCTGACGGGGTGGGGAGGCTGCCGCCGATGGTGAAGCGGGCGTCGGTGGAGAGTTCGGCCGCCTTCCGGTAGACGGTGCACAGGGGCTGGTAGGACTCGTACGGGACGATGTGGGGCGGCGAGTCCGGCAGGGAGCGGTTGTAGAGGTTCGTCTGCGACGGCTTGGACGCGGCTTCGGCCGGTGTGATTTCGCGGGGCGGGCCCGCTGCCAGGGAGTCGAGCAGGAGACGGGCCTGTGCGGCGGAGACACTGGCGAGGCCGTCGGGGAGCTGGACGTACCACCGCTCCGGCGTACCGGCGATGGCGGCCACCCGGAAGACCTGGCCTGCGGGGGCCGGGGTGTTACGGGGACCGGGGAAGTCGTGGCCTTGCTCAGGGATGGAGGGGGCCGCGTAGTCGGGTCCTTGGGGCAGGCCGTTCAGCCAGCGTTCGTCCACTGCGACGGGCTGCTCGGCGCTGAGGCCGAGGGCGGCCTTCGGGGTGATGCGCATCCGGCTGTTGCGCCAGATGAGCCAGTTCTGGGAGCCGCCCCGGACGACCACTCCCTGAGCGTCGGTGAGCGGACGGCCTCCTATGTCGCGTCCCCCCACCAGGGAGACCGTGGAACCGCCGAGGGGGGAAGTGGTGCGGGCGCATAGCGACCATGAGGTGTGGCTCGGCTTGCCCGGTGCGGGGAGGGACTCCGGGGCTCCCTGGATGCCCGTGACGGGGTCGCGGGGGTACTTCGCCAAGGACTTGGAGGAAACCGACTTCCGCTGGATCTCGGCCGTCGGCATGGCCAGGCGGGCGGAGGCGTAGTTGAGGAACGGGACCAGCTTGCGGTCCCGCCGGCTGTAGACGTAGGTGGCGCCGGTCTCCTTCTCGATGATGAGGACGCCGGGACGTTCCAGGTTGCGGGCGCCGCCCTTGAAGATGAGGCCGGTGACACCGAAGCCGACCGCGACCAGGACGGCCACCATGACGCCGCAGAGCGTCCCGACGCCGGTGCGGCGCAGCGGGGACTCCGCAGCGCTCGGGCGGCCCTGGAGGAGCGCGAGGGCCACGCGCTGGGTCATCAGGCGGTGCGCCTGGTAGAGGTCCTTGCGGGTCTGCATCAGCCGGCCAGCCCGCGCAGCCAGGAGTACAGGTTCAGCAGGCCCATCGAGAGCGGCAGCAGGCTGACGATGAGCAGGATGTCGACGATGTCGCCGGCGCGGCCCCAGAACGGCGAGGGCTTGCGGGCGGGGAGCCTGAGGGCCATCGCCGTCATGACGGTGACCGCCAGTACGGCGGGCAGGACCACGGTCAGCAGTGTCATGGCGGGCGTGGCCGTGACGGCTTGATGCAGGGCGAGGATGGCCAGACCGGTAAGGCCGGAGAGGAGCATCCAGAGGCGTTGGGAGCGGCCGTGGAACACACGCGCGCGCAGGAGGAGCACCGCGGACAGGCACAGGCTCATCGTCACGGGCAGCCATCCGTGCGTGGTCAGCAGGGCGAGCTGTGCGGCGAGGCCGGCCAGCCCTACGGCGGCCACCAGGCCCGTGGCGAAGCGGTCGGCTTCGCGTGTGCGGCGTAGGAGCGTCGGGCCGTCGAAGGTCTGGGCGCTGCGCAACTCCTCGGCGTTCTCCGGGACGGGGGGCAGCGGGAGCCGTGCAAGGCGGAACGCCAGGGACGGGATCAGGGCCGTCACGGCGAGGCACAGCGACGCGTCGAATGCGGCCATTCCGGATGGCGACAGCCCGACGCCTTGGACGAGCGCGGCGGAGACCAGGCCGAGCAGGGCCACGAAGGCGATGCCGAGGAAGGTCGGCAGGCCGTCATGGACGGCGAAGGCGGAAACGACGGCGGCGAGGGTGACCGCCGCGAAGGCGGCTGCGAGATGGGGCGTTCCGAGGTGCAGGAGGGGCACGGGCCTGGCCGGTGCCAGGAGGCCGCCCAGGAACGCGTAGGGGAGCGCGCTGTAGCCCAGGACGGCTCCGGCGCCCGAGTCGCCTAGCGCGCGGGACAGGGCGATTCCCGCGAGCACGAGGACGGCGGCCACGCCCGCGGAGGCGGCCGCCAGCAGGCCCCACGGCGGCCCCGAGAGGGCCATGCCCACCGCCCCCAGGCCGAGGGCGGCGGCGCCGGCGAGGAGGCCGAAGCGCCGGGTGGTCTCGGGGCGCCAGCGGTCGGCGTGCTCGTTCACGCCGGTCGCGACGACGTCGGCCACGTCGTCGAAGGCGACCTCGGGGAACTGGGCCAGCTCGGGCCGGAAGTAGAGGATCTCCCCGTCGCGGACGCCGAGGGCGGACAGCGACCGGGACTCGTCGAGCGGCGCCTCGTCCAGCCGTTGCAGCACCCAGCCCGAGTGCACGAGCCCCGCGTCGGCCAAATTGTGGCCCGCGACCTGCAACAACGTCGGAAGCATGTGAGAAAGGGGAATGTCTCCGGGCAGCGAGAGGTCCAGCCTGCGGTGCGGGGCGACGACGACCACGCGGCATAGGTCGGCGCCCGTCGAGGTATTCACGCGCCCTCCGATCGTTGCGATGACCGCACATTCACTATCAGCCGGGGCCGTTCTCCGCCACCTGGAAAATGGTTTTCGATCAACGCACGGACCGCCCCGGGATCACTAGGATGACCCAAAATTGACTCCGGGTCATGGCGATGCGAAGGGACGCGGCCGTGGGAATCGTTGTGGTGCGGCGCCCGGAAAGACGGCGACCGCCGCGGCTGCCCGAGGGCGAGCTCATGCTGGAGCCGCCCCCGGAGATCCCCGAGACCATCAGCCAGGGGTTCGCGAACGCCCTGATGTACCTGCCCATGGCGGCCAGCGGCGGCGCCATGGGGCTGATGTTCATGGGCGGTGCGGGGGGCGCCGGGGGCGGCAACCCGATCATGTGGGTGGCGTCCGGTCTGTTCGTCCTGTCGATGGTCGGCATGGGCTTCGGACATATGGGACAGGGCGCGGGCGAGCGCAAGCAGCGGCTGAACGGCGCGCGCCGCGACTACTACCGCTACCTGGACCAGATGCGCGCGCGCGTGCGGAAGGCGGCGGCGCAGCAGCGCGAGGCCCTGGAGTGGAGCGGCCCTAACCCCCGCACACTGTGGTCACTGGCGCTGAGCCACCGGCTGTGGGAGCGGCGTCCCTCGGACGACGACTTCGGCCAGGTGCGGATAGGGCGGGGACGGCAGAGGCTCGCGCTGGACCTCGTCGCCCCGGAGACGAAGCCGATCGAGGATCTGGAGCCGATGTGCGCCGGCGCGCTGCGGCGCTTCATGCGCGCCCATGCGACGGTCCCCGACCTGCCCGTGGCGGTGTCGTTGCCGGCGTTCGCCCGGATAGTGGCGAGCGGGGACCCGATTGCGGTGCGGGCCATGGCACGCGCGCTGGTGGCGCAGCTGGTCACCTTCCATACGCCGGACGATGTGCGCCTCATCGTCTGCGCGTCGCCTGACCGCATGAGGCAGTGGCAGTGGGCCAAGTGGCTACCGCATTGCCTCCACCCCACGGAGCACGATGCCGCAGGGCCGGTGCGCCTTACGGGACACTCGCTGGCGGACCTGGAGCCCCTGCTCGAGGACGACCTCAAGGACCGTCCCCGCTTCTCCCCCGGCATCGACACCCAGGATCTTCCGTTCCACGTGGTGGTCGTGGACGACGGCATCGTCCCGGCCGACTCGCAGATAGGTGCGGACGGCATCAAGGGGGTGTGCGTCATCGACCTGAGCGGCTCGGTAACGCCGACGTCGGACGCGACCATGCTGCGCCTGCACGTCACCGACGACGGCATGCGGATGCTGGAACGCGACCACACCGGCAAGGACGTGTCCAGTCCGCTGGGGAAGGCCGACGGGTTCACGCCGGTACAGGCGGAAGGGCTCGCGCTGCGTCTGGCGCCGCTGCGGGCGGGCGCCGCGGACGAACCGGAACAGAACGCGCTGGCCGGCAATCTCACGCTGACGTCGCTGCTCGGTCTGCGCGGCCCCTACGACATCGACCTGCGATCCACCTGGCAGCCGAGAGCGTCGCGCAACCGGCTGCGCGTTCCGATAGGCGTGGACTCCGACGGCCGTCCGGTGGAGCTCGACATCAAGGAGTCCGCACAGGGCGGCATGGGTCCGCACGGGTTGCTGATCGGTGCGACCGGTTCGGGCAAGTCCGAGCTGCTGCGGACGCTCGTCCTCGCCTTGGCCGTCACCCACTCGTCGGAGACGCTCAACTTCGTTCTGGTCGACTTCAAGGGGGGCGCGACGTTCCTGGGGTTGGAGCGCCTGCAGCACGTGTCGGCCGTCATCACGAACCTGGAAGAGGAGCTGCCGCTCGTCGACCGCATGTACGACGCGCTGCAGGGAGAGATGATCCGGCGGCAGGAGCTGCTGCGATCGGCGGGGAACTACGCCTCGCTACGGGACTATGAGCGCGCGCGCGAGCAGGGCGCTCAGCTGGCTCCGTTGCCGACGCTGTTCGTGGTGCTGGACGAGTTCTCCGAGCTGCTGGCGGCGAAGCCGGAGTTCGCGGAGCTGTTCGTGATGATCGGCCGTCTGGGGCGTTCGCTGGGTGTGCACCTGCTTCTCGCTTCGCAGCGCTTGGAGGAGGGCAAGCTGCGCGGGCTCGATTCCCACCTGTCGTACCGGATCGGGCTTCGCACCTTCTCCGCCATGGAGTCGCGGGTGGTACTGGGCGTTCCGGACGCGTACGAACTGCCGTCCCAGCCCGGCAACGGCTACCTCAAGGTCGACGTCAGCGACATGGTCCGGTTCAAGGCGGCGTACGTGTCGGGGCCGGTCGAGGAGGAGGCGCAGACACAGGCCGCCGCGTCCGGTATCGGGACACCGCGGCAGATCCTTCCGTACAGCACGGCCTATGTCCCGCCACAAGCTCAGCAGCCCGCGCCCGATGAGCCTGCGGGCTGGCAGGAATCGGGAGAGACCCTCTTCAAGGCGGTCATCAAGCAGATGGAAGGGCGCGGCCCTGCGGCCCACCGCATCTGGCTGCCGCCACTGGACGTCCCTCCCACGGTCGACCAGTTGCTCCCTCCGTTGGCGCCTACACGCGAGCACGGCCTCACCACCGAGGGGTGGGATGGCCGCGGCCGTCTCGCCGCCGTGGTGGGGATCGTCGACAAGCCGTTCGACCAGCAACGCGTCCCGTTCTGGGTCGACCTGTCGGCGGCGGCCGGCCATGTGGGCATCGCGGGCGCGCCGCAGACGGGCAAATCGACGATCCTGCGCTCGCTCATCACGTCGCTCTCCCTCCTGCACACGCCGGAGGAAGTGCAGTTCTACTGCCTGGACTTCGGTGGCGGCACGCTCGGCGGCCTTTCGGGGCTGCCGCATGTGGGCGGTGTGAGCAACCGGCTGAACGCCGACCGCGTCCGCAGGACGGTCGCCGAGGTCTCCACGCTCCTCGAACGGCGCGAGCGCGAATTCGCCGAACGCGGTGTCGACACCATCGCGACGTACCGGCGGCTACGCGCGGCCGGTCAGATGCCGGGGGACGGGTTCGGAGACGTGTTCCTGGTAGTGGACGGGTGGATGACGCTACGGCAGGAGTACGAGCACCTCGAAGAGGTCATCACCGACATGGCCGCGCGAGGGCTCGGCTTCGGCGTCCACGTGGTGGCGACGGCGGGCAAGTGGTCGGAGTTCCGGATGGGGATCCGGGACGTGTTCGGCACGCGACTGGAGCTGCGGCTGGGCGACTCCTACGAGTCGGAGATCGACCGGCGGCTGGCGGAGAACGTCCCCGAGGGGCGTCCGGGCCGCGGCCTCACCCGTGACCGCCTGCACTTCCTGGCCGCGCTGCCGCGGCTGGACGGGCGGGGCACCGCCGACGACCTCGGGGACGGGGTGGCCAAGATGGTCGAGGCGGTCGCCGGAGCCTGGCAGGGGCCGCAGGCGCCGCCGGTGAGGCTGCTGCCCGACCTGCTGCCCTCGTCGGCCCTGCGAGAGGCTCTCGGGGCCGCTGAGACGCCAAAATGGCGGGTTCCCATCGGGATCGACGAGGACGCCCTGGCGCCCGTCCTGCTGGACTTCGCCGCCGACCCGCACTTCGTGGTCGTCGGGGACACCGAGTGCGGCAAGTCGAACCTGCTCCGGACGATCACGGAGGGCATCGTGGCGGGGCACGGCCCGGACGAGGCGAAGCTGATCTTCATCGACTACCGGCGGGCGCTCCTGGACACGGCCGACACCGTCCACCGTGTCGGCTACGCCGCCTCGACGTCCGCCGCCGCGGAACTGGTGACCGACCTGGTGGACGCCCTCAACGAGCGTCTCCCGCCGGCGGACCTCAGTCCGGAGCAGTTGCGTAAGCGGTCCTGGTGGAAGGGCTCCGACGTGTTCGTCGTCGTGGACGACTACGACCTCGTCGCCACGGCGAACAACCCGCTGTTGCCGCTGCTGGACCTTCTCCCCCAGGCGCGGGACATCGGTCTGCATCTCGTCCTGTCCCGGACCATGGGCGGGATGGGCCGCGCCCTGTACGACCCGGTCATCCAGCAGTTGAAGGATCTGGCCGCGCCGGCGCTCATCATGTCCGGCAGCAAGGAGGAGGGGCCGCTGTTCGGGGAGGTACGTCCAACGCCACTGCCGGTAGGGCGCGGAACCCTCACCGACAGGCGGAACGGTGCGCGCCTGGTGCAGACGGCCGCGCTCGACAACGCATGACGGGATGTGGCGGCGCCGCTCAATGGTGAGCGCCGATTCAATGGTGAGCGCCGATGGTGCCGCCCTCCGTGCCGGTGACGATCGGCTCCTCGGCCTCTTCCTCGCCGCCCAGGACGACCTTGCCGGGTCGCCAGCCGCGACGCCTCCCCATGGGGACGACGATCCCGCACAAGGCGGCCATGGCGGCGAGGCCCACCGCACCTGCCGCGACGCCGATCGCCATGTCCTTGGTACGGCCGTCCGTGTGCGATGGCGCCGCCAGCTTCGCCGGGTGTAGCGAGGGCTGTACACCGGCGGTTCCGGCGGCGTCCTCGCCCGGCACTATCGCGGTGACGGCCTGAGTGGGATTCACCATGCCGCGCCCCGTGCCGTCGCCGACGTTCCCATCCGCGGTGGACAGGATGCGCCGGACCACCTGGTCCTGGTGCAATGCGGGATGGCCGGCTCGTACCAGTGCGGCGACACCCGACACATAGGCGGCGGCGAAACTGGTCCCCTCCGCCTGTGGGTTGTAGCCGCCGCCGGGCCACGGGATGGTCAGGTCCTTGCCGGGCGCGCCGATGTCCACCCGGGACTGCAGGCCGGACGACTCGACGCGGTGGCCGTCCTCTCCCAGTGACGCCACGGATATGACCCCCGGATAGCTCGCCGGGTATGCGGGGCCGTCGTTCCCGTCGTCCTTGGTGGCGTTGCCCGCGGCGGCGACGATGACCGCATCGTGGGCCTGCGCGTAGTGGACGGCCTGTTGCAGCCCGCTGGACGGGGCGGCCGCTATGGAAACGTTGATGACCTGTGCGCCGGCGTCGACGGCCTTGCGGATCGCACCGGGAAGGCGTTCGCCGCCGTGCTCGTCGCGGTCGGCGTTCTGCTGCTTGACGATGACGAGCCGGGCTGCGGGCGCGACACCGGTGAGTGGAACTCCCTGGGCGTTGAGGTCGCGCCCGGCGATCAGGGCGGCGACGCCTGTGCCGTGGCCGGCACAGTCCCTTTTGCCCGTTCCGGTGAGGTCGGTGTAGTCGGCGACGCGACCGTCCAGCATCGGATGGCCGGCGTCCACACCGCTGTCAATGACGGCGACCTTCACGCCCTGCCCTTGGGTGAGGCTCCACACGCGCTGGAAGGCGAGCCGCTTCTGCGCCCACGGTTCCGTGATCGTCCCGCGGTAGCCGCGTGCCAGGTCACAGGTGACCGGTGCAGAAGTGACCGGTGGCGGCGCGGAACTGGACGGCTTAGGGGTCGGCTTGGACGAGGGCTTGGCGGACGGCTTCTGCGTCGGCTTCGACGAGGGTTTCCCCGAGGTGGAGGGCTTCGGCGTAGGCGCGGCGATGTGACGCGCGGACGCCGGTACGACAGCGGCGGACGCCGGTACGGCGGGAAAAGAGGTCGCTAAGAAGACACCGGCCGCAACGAGTCCGATCGCGCGCATCGCCTTCTCCCCCGGGGGCATGGGTGGCTCGGCGAACGACTGTAGAGGAATCCTTACCGGGTTGGCATCACGCGTGTGGGAGAGCTGTCAAGAAGCCGGCCTTCTGTGATCGCGCCACAGTCGCACGATCATCAGAGCTGCCGCGATCACCGCGCCCAGGAGGAACCCCACCAGGAAGCCGGTGCGCGAGTCCTCGGGCGCGAAGGCCAGCCAGCCGCCGCAGACCGCGATGATGAACAGCCCGTAGCAGACCACGAACGTGTAGAAGCGCTTGCTCCAGAAGAACCGCTTGGCCGGCATGTCGGGCGGGGCCTGCAGCTCCGCGTCCGGTCCCAGGCTCGCCGCCTTGGCGCGCTTGAAGTACTCGAACTGCACCCAGGTGCCGCACGGCTCCCAGCCGTCCGGTGCCAGGCGCCCCTCGACGGCCTTGCGGCGGCCCGGCAGGACGGTCTCGCGCCGGTACTCCCAGCGCTGCGGCCGCTCGCCGTCACGGCGGCAGACGAAGCGGCCGACCGAGTCGACCCGTTCGACCTCCCAGCCCTCGTCACCGAACCGGTTCAGCATCCTGCGGTCCTGGAAGGCGTCGGCGGTCCAACGCCACGTCTGCGCGGACGCGTCCGGTGGGGAACCGCCGTCCCAGGCCCCGTCCTCCGACGGGACCAGCCGCGCGGCGAACTCCTCTACGGGACCGAACTCCTCTTCTGGGGCGGACCCCGACTCCGCTATGTAGGCGGCAAGGTCGTCGACCGTCCCCGCCACCTCGTCCGCGGGGACGCCGCTGCCGCGCAACCGCTCCGCCAGGTCTTCGAAATAGGGAGTGGTCATCGGATTCCTCCTTGCGCGAGCACGTCCCGTACGGATCCGTCGAACGTCAGCCAGAGCGCCCCCTGCTCGGCGAGCGTCGAACGGCCCTCGTCCGTGAGCTGGTAGTAGCGGCGCCCGGGGCCGCGTTCGGCGACCCGGTACTCGGCGGCGACGAGGCCGGCCTCCTCCAGGCGGTTGAGCACCGGATAGAGGGTGCCGCCCTTGATCTGGCCCAGGCCCGCCTTGTCGAGCGTCTTGGCGATCTCGTATCCGTAGCTCTCGCCGCCGGTCAGGCTGGCGAGCACCAGCAGATCGAGGACGCCCTTGAGCCAGCTAGCGCGTCGGTCGGCGACCATGGCGACCCTCCTCACAGCCGTACGGACAGGGGCACAAACTAGCTCCCGACAGGGACGACATTGGAATTCCGCGCCTTCGTGGTGATCCAGGGGAGGACCACCATGCTGAGCACGTCGATGAAGATGTGCAGGCACACGGGCACGAGAAGGCTGCCGCTCGACAGGTAGAGGTTGGTCAGCGCGTAACCGACCCCGGCGACGAGGATCATTCCGGCCCATCCCTGGTACACGTGTCCGACGGTGAAGAGGGCCAACGCCAGTGCGGCCGCCATCGTCACGTTCAGCCCGAGGACGTCCACGCCCAGGGCGATGAGGAAGCCCCGGTACACGAGTTCCTCCGAGACGCCCGCAGTGACGGCCATGGCCAGCGCGTACCAGCGCTCGGTGGACGTCCTGGGGAGCATCTCCTTGATCTGGCTGTTCTTCGCCAGATTCCTGCCGGCACGCGCGCTCCGGTAGGAGAGCCACGCGAGCAGGGGCATGGTCACGCCGATCGCGACCAGAGCGGTGATGGCGAAGGCCGGCTCTTCCGGAGCACGCACCCCGATGTCCGAGAAATGGACGCCAGGCGAGACGAGCAGTATCAGCACCGCCAGTGCGGCGGCCCACCACGAGCCTGAAATCCACCGGCGGAACATGCCGATCAGTGCGTTCGGGTCCCGGTCGCGGCGTTGCCGCATGCGGTCGTAGGACCGCTTTCCCCACAGCCCTTCAGCCAGCACGTAACCGATCAGCGGCACCGCCAGGCCGAGCCCCAGCGGCGAGAAGTCGGGCGAGATCTGCACCGGGCCACCTCCGTCTCGTCCAGCATGACGATCTAGACGGTAGAGCAAGCTAGTTAGCAATGCAACCTAGGTAGCTCCGAACGACCCCAGGCGGACATCCGTCGCTAAACGGAACGATCACTCGGAATAGCCGGAAGGATCTTGCGGTTGCAACTAACGTGCGAACCCCGGTCGGCGGGGTACCACGTACGGCACGTCCACGACGACCCCCTGGAGGCAAGTCATGCCCAGCAGCATCCTGCGGCCCCGCACCAGTACCGGCCACAAACACGTGAAGACGACGTCCCTGCGCGCGCTCGCGGTCGCCGCGCGCCTGGAACGACACCATGCCCCGGAGGGCCCACCGGGCGGCTCCCCCGGCCGGGACGAGCAGCCGCCGCCCGAGCGGCGGACGCCGGACCCGGCCTGACCCCAGCGCGCACCGGCCACATCCGGCCGCCGCGACCGAAGCCCTCGCGCACCCGCGCGAGGGCTTCGGCGCATCTCGGCGACGGGCTAGATCAACCGATCTGCGAACCGCATACCATCTTGTGGCCATAGTCTTGCGGAACGAGCCGGAAGCGACGGGGAGCGAGTGGTGTGACGGACAGGACGATGCCGGACGCCCATCCGCTGCGGTCGGGCGACCCGACCGAGCTGGGTGGATACCAGATCCTGGGCCGCCTGGGCGAGGGCGGGCAGGGCGCGGTCTTCCTGGGCCGGCCGGCCGGCGCGGACGGCACCGCACGCGCTTCCGACCATGTCGCGATCAAGCTCCTGCACGGCGGGCTCACCGGTGACGAGTCCGCACGGGCGCGGTTCGTCCGCGAACTGGAGGTCGCCAAGCGGGTGGCCAGGTTCTGCACCGCGCAGGTCTTGGACGCCGACGTCGCGGGCGACCAGCCGTACATCGTCAGCGAGTACGTCCCCGGGCTGTCCCTGCACAGCGTGGTACGGCACGAGGGCCCCCGTACCGGCGGTGCGCTCGAACGCCTCGCCATCAGCACATTGACGGCGCTCACCGCGATCCACCAGGCCGGCATCGTGCATCGCGACTTCAAGCCGCACAACGTGATGATGGGCCCGGACGGCCCCCGTGTCATCGACTTCGGGGTGGCGCGCGCGCTGGGCGCGGCCGGTGAGACCCAGAACGTCGGTACGCCCGCCTATATGGCGCCCGAGCATTTCACCGGCGGCCAGGTCGGACCGGCGTCCGACATGTTCGCCTGGGGCACGACCATGGTGTTCGCCGCCACGGGACGGCCCGCCTTCGGCAACGACGAGATGGCGACCGTCATGCACCGGATCATCACCGGTGAACCGGACCTCGGCGACCTGTCAGGCCCTATGCGCGATCTGGTCCTCGCCTGCCTGGCCAAGGAACCGTCACAGCGGCCCACCGCGCGCGAGGCGCAGGAACGGCTCGTGGGAGCGGCCAGCGGCACCTCCGGGGCCGCCGCACCCGTTCCGCCCCTGCCGGCGTTTCCGGGGCTTCCCGTGGAGAACAACGCGGCGTCGCCGTTCGCGGGGTCACCGTTCGCTGGGTCGCCGTTCGCGGGGTCGACCGACCCGAACGCCTCCCCCTCGCTGATGGCCGGAGCGGTCCTGCCGCCCGAGCACGTCACCGATCCCTCAGGCCGGCGCGGCACGACGGCGCCGCAGCCGCCGCTGTACAGCGAGATGACGCCGCAGCCGACGGATCCTCGCTACGCGCCCATGTCGGTTCCACCGCTCCCACCGGTCCCACCTGGTCCTCCTGTGTCGCCCTATGGGGAGGCCCCGGGCAGCGGTAAGCGCGGACGTCTCGTGCCGATCGCGGCCGCGGCGGCGGTGGCGGCCGTCGTCGTGGGCGGCGGCGCGGTGTGGGCGGCCACAAGGTCGGGCGACGGTCACCATGACCGGCCACTGGCGGTGTCCGACCAGGGACAGACCGGGCAGGAGGGCGGGTCCGGCACCGGCGGTACCGCGGGATCGCCGAAGAGCCCTACGAAGAGCAAGCAGCCGCCCGCCAAGGGCAAGCAGCAGGGGCAGGATCCCGCACATCCGAACAAGAAGCAGGGCGGCAAGCAGCAGCCGGGCGGCCCGGCGCCCACCACGGGCACCGGCGGCGGTGGCGGTGGCGGCGGGTCCACGACCGTCAATGAGCCGCCCAACAAGTACACGCCACAGCAGGCGTGCGGCAGCGGCTACAACGTCCAGCGGTCGATCGCCGGGTCGGGTGGCACCGCCTACCTCCTCTACAGCAGCAGCACAAAGCAGAACTGCGCCGTCACCATGAAGACCAGGAACGTCGGTAAGAGCTCCTCGGTGTCGGTGTGGCTACAGGCCCAGGGTGGCAGCCAGAAGGCCGACAGCGGCTCCTACGCGTGGTACGCGGGTCCGGTGTACGTGAAGGCGCCCGGTGTGTGCGTCCGGTTCGGAGGCAACGGCGCCACCGCCCCCTACGGCAACTGCGGCTGAGAAAAATGAAGGCCACCCTCGCGCCTGGGTGGCCTCTGCATCGGTCGTTCTTCGCGTTGGCGGACGGGTCGACGTTCGGTGGACCGTAGCCGACCCGCCGCGGTTCGACGTACCGCACGGTCCCTGTAGCCCGGGCGGCGTGGTTGGCGGTTTCCGGGGTGTCAGTTACGGGAGGCGATGAGGTGGTCGAAGTCGCCGTCCTTGGCACCGAGGATGAGGGCCTCGATCTCCGGGCGGGTGTAGATGAGGGCGGGGCCCTCGGGGTGGCGGGAGTTGCGCATCGCGACCTGCCCACCGGGCAGCTCGGCGATCTCTACACAGTTCCCCTGGGAGTTGCTTCGCCGGGACTTCAGCCACCGCGCCCCCTGGAGCTTGGTGGCGGGCATCCCGTTGTCGTAGTCGGTCTGGAGCATCATGTCTCTCTGAGAAAATCACCAAGAAGCTCGACGGTGCGTTCCGGGGTCGCACTATCGACGCACAGGCGTTCCATCGCCTGCAGATAGGTGTCGACGTCGTCGCGCTTGTCCAGGTACATCGCGCCGGTGAGGTTCTCGACGTAAACCACGTCCGGCAGGTCCTGCTCGGGAAAGCGCAGGATCGTGAACGCCCCTCCCTCGGCGGCGTGGCCGCCGAACCTGAACGGCATGATCTGGATGGTGACGTTGGGCAGCTTCGACATCTCGATGAGGTGCTCGAACTGGCCCCGCATCACCTCCGGCCCACCGATGGGACGCCGCAGCGCCCCCTCGTCGATGACCGCCCACAGACGCGGTGCGTCCGGGCCGGTGAGCCGTTCCTGCCGTTGCAGGCGCAGTTCCACGCGCTGGTCGATCTCGTGTTCGGCGGCTCCGGCGTTGCCCAGGCGTATGACCGCACGCGCATACCCCTCCGACTGCAGCAGTCCCGGAACGAACTGCAGCTCGTACGTGCGGATCAACGCCGCCGACTCCTCCAGGCCCACATAGGTCTGGAACCAGCCGGGCAGGACGTCGTTGTACCGGTGCCACCACCCGGGGGTGTTGGCCTCCCGCGCCAGCTGTATCAGCAGATCGCGCTCGGCCTTGTCGCCGACGCCGTACAGCGTGAGCAGGTCGTCCACGTCGCGTTCTTTGAAGCTGACGCGCCCGAGCTCCAGGCGGCTGATCTTCGACTCCGACGCGCGGATGACGTAGCCGGCGTCCTGACGGGTCACGCCCTTCTGCTCGCGCAGACGGCGAAGCTGCGACCCGAGCAGGATCCGACGAACCGTCGACCCGCTTCCCGGCGTCTCTGGAGTCACGCCCAACCTCCCGGCTATTCGGCGGACAGCGAACCTAGTGTGCCACTGGCCTCCGTGTCCTGCGGTTACCTCCGATCACCCGAGTGCATCGCGGTAGCCCCACACCCACACAACCCGGATGCACGTGCATTGGGCCTTGCATTCGCACGCTACGATGCGCAGGATAACGCACGAGACTTCCGAGCCACGGCTGCACAACGAGATCACTCTGCGGGGTCCGGGGAATGACGTCACGCCATGCGCACGACGACACGCGGTGGGAGCTCGGCCCCCTCACGGGGCCGGCGGCCCCGCGGGACCATGCCGTGCGCTCGACGCCCGTACCGGAGTCGTCCGACCTGCCCACGCGTCTGGACGCGGCCGTGACCGCGCTCACGGAGCTCTCCGGGCCGACGGTCTCCTTCACCGTCCGGCCCGATCCGGAGTCGGTCACCGAGGCCCGGCACTTCGCGCTGTCCCGGCTGACCGAGTGGAACCTGCCGGAACTGACCGACGACGTCGGGTTGGTGGTCTCCGAACTCGTCACCAACGCGCTGCGGCACAGCGGCAGGGCGGCCTGCGGACGGCCGGGCGACGACGTGCACCGCGAGGGCGTGTACGACGACCCGGCCGATCCGCTGGGCTCCGCGCCCGCCGCGATACGGCTGCGGCTCGTCCACAAGAACCCCTGGCTGCTCTGCGGCATCATGGACGCCAGCCGGTCCGCCCCGCGCCGCAAGGAACCCGACTACATAGCCGAGACCGGACGCGGACTGCATCTGGTCGAATCGTTCAGCGTCCGATGGGGATGGCGCACGCTGCCCCAGGGAAAGGTCGTGTGGGCGCTGTTCCGTTCGCCGTGAGGACGCACACCGTGCGGGACCACGCCGCGAAGGACGACTCCGAGAGGGACGCCGCCGCGAGGGATAACGCCCCGCCCCACTGGGTATAGGGGACTGTCCCACGATGAGCGGCAGAGAGGGAGCACCGGTGGACTTCGCCGTCGAGCACCGCGTCGAAAAGGGCCTCACCGTCGTCAAGATCAGTGGCGAGATCGACGTCTTCACCAGCCCCCGGCTGCGCGAGGAACTGCTCGGCATCATCGACAACGGCGGGCTGCACCTGGTCATCGACCTGGGCGAGGTCACGTTCCTGGACTCCACGGGCCTCGGCGTGCTGGTCGGCATCTACCACCGGCTCCGGGCGCGCGACGGCTCGATGTCGTTCATGGGGGTGAACGACCGGGTCCGGCGGGTCTTCCACGTCACCCAGCTCACCAAGATCTTCGTGTTGCACCGGTCGCTGGAGGACGCCATCGCCGCCCACGAGGCCGCCGCGTCCTGACCGCCGGCCGCCCCGCGGGCTTCGAGACCCGCGTCTCCCGGGTCGGGATGACGGATTTCCTCCCGATTTGGGACCGGTCCATCGCGGAGTTATCCACAGTTCGCCGTGAAGGCGCCGCGCCCGGTCGCAACCGGTACGGTGAGTCAGAGATCAAGCCCGCCGCCTGGGCCCGGCCCACCGACGCGCGCGGTGCTGACCGCCAGCCGATCATCGAACGGACGGGAGCGCTCCGTGGCAGAACAGCCGCTGCATGAGCACACGCTCGGCAATGGCCTGCGCGTGGTGGTCTGCGAGGACCATGTCGTACCGCTGGCAGCCGTGAACATCTGGTACGGCGTCGGCTCGCGGCACGAGCGGGCCGGCCGCACCGGGCTCGCCCACCTCTTCGAGCACCTGATGTTCCAGGGCTCGGCCAACGTCGCCGAAGGCGAGCACGCCGCGCTGCTGGAGAGCGCCGGCGCCGCGTTCAACGCGAGCACGTCGTTCGAGCGCACCAACTACTACGAGACGGTCCCCGTCAGCCACCTGGAACTGGCCCTGTGGCTGGAGGCCGACCGGATGGGCACGCTGCCGGCCGCGCTCACCCAGGCCAACCTCGACAACCAGCGCGACGTGGTGAAGAACGAGCGCCGCCAGCGCTACGACAACCAGCCTTACGGCACGGCCTTCGAGCGCTTGTGCGCGCTCACGTTCCCCGAAGGCCATCCGTACGCGCACACCCCCATCGGCTCCATGGAGGACCTGGACGCGACCACCCTCGAGGACTGCGCCGACTTCTTCGGGACCTGGTACGCGCCCGGCAACGCCGTCCTGTCCGTCGTGGGGGACGTCGACCCGGAGAAGACGATCGACGCGGTCGAGCGCTACTTCGGCGGCATCCCGGCCGGCCCGCGCAAGCCGCCCGCGCGGCCCGGCGACCTCGGGCCGCTCGCCGGGGTGCGCGGCGAGACCCTCGACGAGGAGGTCCCGTCCCCCGCGTACTTCGCCATGTTCACGCTGCCCACCGACGGCGGCGACGACATCGAGGCGGCCGAGCTCGCGGTGGAGATCCTCGGCGGCGGCTCCGGCTCGCGGCTCTACGACCGGATGGTCCGCCGCGACCAGATCGCCACGGAGGTGTGGGCCGGGGTGACCCGGCTGGCCACCGGCCAGTCGCTGGCCATCGTCGACGCCATCGGGCCGGAACCGGACAAGATCGCCGCGGTGCTGGACGAGGAACTGGCCCGGTTCGCCGCCGACGGCCCCGACGCCGACGAGGCCGCCCGCGCCACCGCGCAGGCGGAACGGGGCTTCCTGGAGCAGACCGAGACGGTCACCGGGCTGGCCAACGCGCTCTCCCAGAACGCCACCCAGTTCGACGACCCCGCCCGGGTCTTCACCGCCCCCGGGCGTGCCGCGGCCGTCACCGCGGACGCGATCAAGGAGATGGCGGGCCGCTGGCTCGCCCCGGGCGGCCGCACCGCCCTGACCTACGGAGGTACGCCGTCGTGACCGGTCCCAGCCCCGACCTGCCTCCCGGTACCGCGGGCCTGGCCCTGCAGCCCCGTCCGGTCCCCGGGCCGGTGCCGCCGTGGCAGTTCCCGGCCGGCACCGCGGGCCGGGTCCCCGCCGGGCCCGGCACCCTGCGCGTCGACCTGCCCGGGCGGCGCCTCGCCGCGGTCAGGCTCGTGCTCCACGCGGGCGCCGGCCGCGAGCCCGAAGGCCTGGACGGCGTCGCCACGCTCACCGCGCACGCGCTGCTGGAGGGCACCGAGCCCGGCGGCGGCACCGCGCTGACCGCCGCGTTCGAACGGCTGGGCGCCAGCCTCTACGCCTCCGCCGACCTCACCGCCCTGCGGATCGCGCTGGACGTGCCGGTGACCCGGCTCGGTCCCGCCCTGGAGTTGTTCTCCGCCGTGCTGCGCGGCCCCGCGCTGGACGACGCGGACGTCCGGCGGCTCGTCCGCGAGCGGCTGGAGGAGATCGCGCAGGAGGACGCCGACCCCGGATCGCGCGCCATGCGGGAACTGCGCGCGGTGATGTTCCCCGCCGCGGCCCGCGCGGCGCGGCCGACCGGCGGCACCCGCGGCTCGGTCGGCGCGCTCCAGGGCTCCGACGTCCGCGCCTTCTACGGCTCGGTGGTGCCCGCGGAGGCCACCGCGGTCGTCGCCGGAGACCTCACCGGCACGGACGCCGACGCGGCCCTCAGCGCGGCGCTGGAAGGCTGGGCCGGGACCGGCGGGCCCCTCCCGACCGCCGACCGGATCCTGCCCGAGTCGGCCGCCAGGATCGTCGTGGTGGACCGTCCCGGCTCCGTGCAGACCTACATCAGCCTCGCCCACGGCGTGCCCGACCGCTCCCACCACGACTGGCCGTCCCTGATGGTCGCCTCCCATGTGCTGGGCGGCGGCCTCACCTCGCGGCTCAACGCGGTGCTGCGCGAGGAGAAGGGCTACACCTACGGCGTCCGCGCCGGACTGCTGCGCATGCGGCACTGCGGGGTGTTCATCGCCCAGGGCGCCGTGCACACCGAGGTCACCGGCGACGCGGTCGCGGACGCCCTCACCGAGCTGCGCGGCGTCGTCTCCCGGGGGATCGACGCCGAGGAGCACGGTTCGTCCGTCCGGGCACTGGCGGACCGGGCGCCCGCCGAGTACGAGACGGCCCGCGCGGTCGCCGCCGAACTCGCGGACGCGTCCGCCAACGGGCTGGGGGCCGACTACCCCAGCAGCTACCTGGCGGCCGTCCGGGCCTCCACCCCCGACGGTGTGGCCCGCGCCTACAGCAAGCACATCGACCCCGAGGCGCTCACCATCATCGCCGTAGGGGACGCCGCGCAGATCCGCGAACCGCTGGAGAAGCTCGGCTACGGCCCGGTCACCGTCACCTCGAAGGAGGAATGACCTCGCCCGCCCCATGCCGTGCCGCCGAACCGCGGCTTCACGCCGGGGAACGGCGGCACGGGCGAACCGATGGCATGGTGGATTCCGTCTGACATTCGCGGGGGGACGCTCCCCCGCGCGTCGGGAGAAGGGAACGGCCGGTGTCCTACGGGCAGATGGCAGGCGGCCCGTCCGTCGACACGATCCTCGCCGAGCCCCATTGCAAGCCGGGCGGCGTCGTGGCGGGCAAGGTCCATGTGCGCGGCGGAGACCGTCCCCTCGAGGTGCGGCACGTGACGCTGGCGCTGATGCCGCGCATGCGCAACGGCCACGGCGAGACGGCCGGCCCCGAGGTCTACCGGGGCGCGCTGACCCGCCGCTTCACGCTGGATCCGGCGCGGCAGCGCGACCTGTCGTTCTCCATCCCGCTGCCGTACGAACTGCCGTTCACCACCGTCCTCGGACGGGAGCTGCCCGGCTTCACCATCGGGCTGTGCACCGAGGTGGACGTGGCCGGGCAGCCCGACCCCGGCGACATCGACCCCATCTCGGTGGAGCCGCTGGAATCCCAGCAGTGGGTGCTCGCGGCCATCGCACGGCTCGGCTTCCAGATCAGGGACGTCACGTTCGAAGAATCCGAGCTGCGCGGCGTCACCCGGCACCTGCCGTTCCACCAGGAGATCCACCTCGCGCCGCCGGCCGCCTTCCAGGGCCGGCTCGACCAGGTCGGCCTGACCTTCGTCGCCAGCCCGCGCGAGGTGACCTTCGTCCTGCGCGCCGAGGGCCGCGCCGCCGCGTCAGACGAGTCGTTCGGCGTGTTCACGGTCGGGCACGCCGAAGCCGCCGAGACGGACTGGAACGCCAAGATCGGCAAGTGGCTCGACGAGGCCGCCGCACTCCCCCGGGCGGCCAACCCCAGCCCGCCGCCCGGCGGCTCCCCCTACGGCGACCAGGGCGCCTTCCCGCCACCGCCTCCCTCGCCCGGACAGCCGGCCCCAGGCGGCGAGTACGGCAGGCCGGGCAACGCCCAGTTCCCGCCGCCCGCCCCCGCACCGGGAGAAGCTCCCGCCCCCATGCAGCAGCCCGGCCACGCGGCCGCAGGATCCCCTTTCCCGCCTCCGTCCCCTCCCCCGGGCGGCGCGGGGTTCCCGGGCGGCCCCGGCCCGGCCTACCCGTCCGGCCCCCCAGGGCCCTTCCCACCCGCACCCGGCAGCGCGCACGGCCACCCGCCCGGACTACCCGGTCCGTCCGGTACCCCCGGCGGCCCGCCCGGCGGTCAAGGCTTCGCGTCTCCGGCCGCCGGCGCGGCACCCGCCTACCCGCCAGGCGGCTACCCACCGCCCGCAGCCCCCGGCTTCCCGTCCCACGAAGGCCCCGGCGCGTCCTACCCATCGGGCCCAGGTGGCGCCAACGCACCGGCGGGCGGATTCCCGCCACCTGTATCGCCGATGGGCGCGAACCACGGCACCCCATCCGGTTTCCCGCCCGCCCAACCGGGCGGCGGATCCGCGCCAGGCGCCTTCCCACCGCCGCCCGGCGCACCTGGTCATGCACCCGGCGGCTTCCCACCACCTATCGGCTCCGGCCCCGCCGCGGGCCACGCGCCCGCCGCACACTTCTCACCCGGCCCGGGCAGTGCCCACGGGGGCCACGCCTCCTATCCGCCACCCGCCGCCCCTCTCGCCGGACATGGCGGCCCCTCGACTCCCCCGCCCGCACCCGGCGGCCCGCCACCCGCCCCCGGCGGCCCGCCTCCCGCTTTCGGCGGTCCGCCGCCACCCGCGCCTGCCGGGCCCGTGCCCTACGCACCCGCTGGGCCGCCCCCGCCTGCTCCCCCCGGCCCCGCGCCCTATCCGCCGCCGATGCACGTCCACCATGGTCACCATCGCCACCACTACGGCCCCGGCCTCGGCACAGCCGGGCTGGTCGGCGGCGCGGTCGTGGCGGGCGTCGCCGGAGGCATGGCCCTGGAGGCCATCGGCGACGCGGCCGGAGATGTCGCGGGCAACATCGCTGGAGACATCGCCGGTGACGTCGCCGCCGAGGTCCTCGGCGGCCTCTTGGGCGGCCTCTTCGGCTGACCACCACAAGGACCGAACCCCGGCACGCCCCAGCCACCAAACACCGCCCCACCGGCGCCGTTCCGGCCGCCAGCCCAAGGCCGACCTCGCCGGTCGGGCTGATGTCACCGTCCCTCACCAACACGCTCGTGGACGCAGCGCAGGCTCATCGCCTCCTCGCACAGCTGCCCGTTCTGCGGCGGCGTCGACGCTGTGGCGAGCACCTCGCACCGGCACCCACGAGGGACGACACGCGTCCAGCACTGTCCTGCCGTGGTCGGGCAGGAGTGGTGCAGCGCGTCCCAAAGGGACCGGCCGCGTGTGGCCGGTGTCCTTGTCCTGATCGCCTCAGGCGAGATGACGGGCCACGCGTCCCAGAGGGCTGCGACGCGTCGGTTGGTGGCCTGGTCGCCGTCGGGGCGGCAGATGAGTGCGGCGCGCCTCGGAGAGGGCGACCGCGAGCGGGTGGTGAGCTGGCCGCCCTGAGGACGGAAGATGGTCCGGCGTACCTCGGAGAGGCGGGCGCGTGCGGGGATGGCCTGGGTGTGGTCGGGGTGGGAGATGGTGTGGCGTGTTTTGGAGGGGCGGGCGCTTGTGGGGGGTGTTGGGGGTGTTGGCGGCGGTGACGTGGAATCGTCCGTGCGGCGGCCGGGGATATGGCGGGTGATTCGGACGAGATCTGGCGCGGTCTCGGCCAACGGCGTCCCGGATGGTTAGGGTCGAAAGGGCAGCCCGCCTCCCGAGGAGTCACATGACCACCGTGATCCTGGTCCTGCTCTGCCTTGCGATCGCCGGACGCGAGCTCTACCTGGCCTCCGACAAGCGGCTCCCGCAAGCGCAGGCGGACGTGCGCGACCTGCGCGCCCAGCTGGCCGAGCTCGCCGAGCGGCACGACGCGCTCAAGTCCAGGGTCGACGCCGCGGCCGAGCGGTCCGGGATCCCGATCCCGCGGCCGGCCGCCGACGGCGCGTCCACCGAGGTCATCGACCGGTTGGAGGCGTTCTCCGGACGGGTCGACCGGCTGGAGAAGGAGACCGCCGACCTCGCCGGGGAACTGGCCGGACTCGGCCTCGACCGGGAGGCCCAGCACGCGCTGGCCCGCTCGCTCGACACGGTGGAGCAGGACGTGCGGGAGTTGCACCGGGACATGCTCGAGCGCGTCGACCGCGAGGAGGGCATCGTCCCCGGCGTCCTGCTCAGCGAGGAGGGGGAGGCGGAGGCGCTGCTCGCCGACGCCTACGAGAGGTGCGCCGCCGAGTGCGGGATGCGGGTGCGCGTCCGGGACCAGCGGTCCCCGCAGGCGGCCGACGGCTCCTATCTGGGAACGGTCTACTACCTGTCCGGCCGGCGTTCCGACACGCTGGCCGAGGACCTGCTGTCGCAGGTCGGAAGCCTGATCGACGCGCAGGCCCCGGGCCCGTTGAGCGCGCTGCTCGGCGAGCTGGCGCACCTGCGGGGCGGCGGGATCGCGCGGTTCGGCGCGTTCACCGTGGTCCGCACGTCGAGCGCGCTGCTGTGCGGCGTCCTCCAGGACGACGCGCCCGCCGAGCCCTGGCAGCTCGCGGCGCGCCTCCGCGAGCTGCCGGACGACCGGCGGGCGGACCTGTCCTGGGTCCGCCCCGAGGAGTGATCAGGGCCGGACGAAGCGGGGCTCGGCGCCGTCCGTCCGGTCGACGGCGAACGCCAGCAGGCAGCGGGGCGCGTGCCCGGTGTCGATCTGCAGGCACAGGCCGACGCCCAGATCGGGGTCGATGACCACGGCGCGCCGCAGCGCGCGCAGCGCCCGCCGTGCGCGGGCCCGTGTCCGCGGGCGCGACGGCTCGTGCAGGGTGCCGGTGACCACGCGTGCCGCGTACCGCCAGAGGGCCAGGGAATCGAGGACGCGGACGCCCGCCGAGGTCAGGTTCGCGACGATGACGACGCCACTGTCGTCGTCCTCGCCGGACGCCGCGGGCAGGGCGTCGTCCGGCAGGTCGCGGGGTTCCCGGGGGCCGCCCACCGCGCGGTGGTAGCGCAGCGGGTCGAGGGTGTCGATGACGAAGGCCCCCGCGTACGGCCTGGACGCCCGTGGCCGCCCGGGCCGTGCCCGCACGGGGTTCCGGGCGTTCAGGTGCGCGCTGAGGTCGAAGGCCATGCCGGCGTCGTCGAGCCAGGTGGGCAGGCCGAGCTTGGACGAGGCGGTGCGGTCCAGGCCGTCCACCATGCCGCGGAACTCGTCGGTGCGCCGCGAGAGCGTCGCCGCCATGCCCAGCCCGGGGAACGCCCCCTCCAGGACGGCGATCATCGCGCGCCAGGTCGTGCTGCCCATGAACTCGATCATGAACGCGTCGGCGAGCGCCCGGCGCCGTCCGGGGTCGTCCATGGGCCCCGGCGCGGCGGGGGCCGGACGGGCGGCGAGTCCCCCGCCCCGCGGCCGCGCGGGTTCGGGGCGTGTCACGTCCGGCTTGGTCAGGGAGGGCGGTGGTTCGGCGGTCAGTCCCTTCCCCGGCAGGAAGGGCTCGTCCGCCTCGCCGCCGGGCCGTTCGTGCCGCCCCACGCCGCGCGGTTCTGCGGACTCGCCGGTCTCGGGACCGCCCGGCTGCAGGCCGCCCGGCTTCCGGACGACCCATCGCTCCGGCTCGTCCTCCGGCGGCGCGCCGGAGGCCTCCTCGGGCACCGGCATGCCCGTCCCGTGGGGGGCCCACTGCGGCTCCTCCGGTGGCCGAGACGCCGGGACGTGCGGCGACCATCCGGGCGTCCCTTCCGAGGACGGCACCTCCGCCGCCCTGGACTCGCCCAGGCCCGCCACCGGGTCACGCGACGTCCACGGTGCGGGCTCGCCCTCCGGCGAGGAGGGCGTCCACTGCGAAGGCGGCGCATCGGCCGGCTCGCCGGCGTCCCCTGCCTCCGGAGAGGGAGTTGGCGGGGGCGCTTCGTCGCGGGGCGTCCACGGTGCGGGTTCGCCCTCCGGTGAGGACGGCGCCGGCGGCTGCGGGCCGACCCCACCGGACGCCCACTGCTGGGAGGGCGTGTCTGAGGCCTCCGGGGGCGGAGGTGGCGGAGACGCCTGGTCGTGGGGTGTCCACGGGGCGGGGGTGGTCTCCGGGGATTGCGTCTCGGGGGTGGGCGGTGCGAGGGATGCCTCTGGGGAGTGCGGTGTCCAGTAGGCCGTCGGGTCCGTTCCCTCGCCGGAGGGCGGAGCCGGCGGTTGTGCCTGGTCGCGGGGGGTCCAGGGCGCGGGGGTGGTCTCTGGCGGACTCGCCGGGGGTCGTTGGGCGGGGGACGCCGGGTCGGCCGGGCGCACCGGGTGGGGGGTCCACTCGGGGGGCGATGGATCGGGGGTTCCGGGATCCGGCGGCGGCGTGCCCGGGGGGTCGGCGGCGGCGGGCGGGACGGGGACCCAGTCGGCGGGCTCTTCGGGGCGGGATCTGCTCCTGCCGGCGACATGGACGTCGCCCGGGTGGGGCGGGGGCGCGGGGGCGTCGGGGTCCTCGGAGCCGGGACGGTCGCGTGGGCCGAATCTCACGGTGTCGATCCTGCGCTCTGGACGCGGGGGTCGGCAAGCGGGACGGAGGTCAACGGCGGCCGTCCTGGGCGCCGAAGAGGGCGGTGCAGAGGGATTCGAGGCGGTCGGGGCCGTCGTCGGCGGGCAGGACGGTGAGGACGGGGTCGTCGGGCGCGTCGAGGCGAAGCCGGACGGTGACCTCGCGGCGCATCGGCTCGTCGGTGCCCTGGGCCGCGGCGATGTCCTGGAGGCCGACGGAGACGGTCTCGGGGAGGTCGACGACGAGGGGCTGCTCGCCGGCGGGCAGCCGTTCGTGCCAGAGGTCGAGGACGCGGCGGGCGAGGCCGTTGAGGAGGCGGCCCCAGGGGACGACGAGGGCGGGCGGGACGTTCTCGGTCCGCAGTTCGGGGAGGCCGAACCGGGCGAGGCCGCGGGTGGTGAACCAGAAGCCGTGCGGCCCGGAGGTGTGCGGCAGCAGCATCCAGTCGGTGAGCCGGACGGTGCCGTCGGGCCCGGGCAGCGACCGGGTGAGCTCGTCGTGGCCGAGGATCTGCGGGGTGAAGACGTCGATGGCGGGGGCGGCGCGGGCGGCGGCGACGGCGCCGGCGATGGCGCGGGCGGCCCATTCGTGCGCGGGCGGGTGGCCGGGGCGGTAGGCGGCGCGGACGGCGAGGATGTGCGAGGCGGTGTCGAGGGCGGTGAGGTCGGCGGGCGAGGCGCCGTAGGCGGCGAGGAGGTCGGCGGGCAGCGGCGGGAACTCGTCGGCGGGCCGCTGGTCGAGGGTGACCATGGGGCTGTCGAGCATGCCGAGCGCGAGGTCGCGCAGCGGCGGCGGCGTCCGCGCCGCGATCTCGTCGTGCGCGAGCCGGCCGGGGTCGGCGATCGGCGCGGCCAGCGCGACGGCGTAGGTGGCGTAGAGGGTCTCCGGGACCGGCAGTGTCAGGTTCTCGCCCACATCGTCCCCCGATGGGCCGTTGATGCGCTTCGACACTATCCAGGTGAGCGGACGGGGACGTTGGAAACTATCTGTCGCCGAGGGGACAGTTACCTCCCACCCGCGGGAGGCGGGCCGACGACCTCGGAGTTCACCGCGGCAGCCGGTGCTCGAACCACACCACCTTCCCGCCGTCGGTGCGGTGGGTGCCCCAGCGGGCGGCGAGGTGGCTGACGAGCTGGAGCCCGCGCCCGGATTCGGCGGTGGCGTCGGCGTGGCAGAGGTGCGGCATGTCCTGGCCGTCGTCGTAGACCTCGCAGAGCAGCTCGGCGCCCCGGATGAGCCGCAGCACGATGGACCCGGCGCCGTGCAGCAGGGCGTTGGTGACCAGCTCGCTGACCAGCAGCTGGACGGTGTCGCCGACGGCGTCGAGGCGCCATTCGGTGAGCTTGAAGGCGACCTGGGCGCGGATCCGCGGGACCATGCTCGGCTCGGGGTCCAGCTCCCAGACGGCGACGTCGTCCTTGGGGATGCCGTCGAGGCCGACGGCGACGATGGCGATGTCGTCGGCGGGGGCGGTGGTGGCGAGCGCGTCCAGCAGGTCGTCGCAGGTGTCCTCGAGCGGGTGGGCGAGGCCGGCGAGCCGGCCGCGCAGCTCCTCCAGGCCCTCGTCGATGTCGCGGTCGCGGCGTTCCAGCAGCCCGTCGGTGCACAGCACGAGCCGGGAGCCGTCCTCGACCGGGATCTCGATCGTCTCGAACGGCTCGCCGCCGACGCCGATCGGCAGCCCGGCGGGGACGGGCAGCACGCGGCTGCCGCCGCTCTCGGACACGAGGACGGGCGGGATGTGCCCGGCGTTGGCGAACCGGCAGCGCCGGGCGACGGGGTCGTACACCGCGTACAGGCAGGTGGCGACGTAGCCCTCGCCGAGCCGGCGGGCGAGCGCGTCGAGCTGGCGGAGCAGCAGGTCGGGGCGCATGTCCTCGACGGCGAGGGTGCGCACGGCGGTGCGCATCTGGCCCATGATCGCGGCGGAGGTGAGGCCGTGCCCCATCACGTCGCCGACGACGATGCCGAGCCGGCGGCCGGGCAGCGGGAACGCGTCGAACCAGTCGCCGCCGACCTGGGCGGCCTGCCCGGCGGGCCGGTACCGGTAGTGGACGCGGGCGCCGGGCACCTCGGGCGGGTCGGCGGGCAGCATGCTGCGCTGCAGTTCCTGCGCGACCTGGACCTCGCGCCGGTAGAGCCGCCCGTTGTCGACGCACAGCGCGGCGCGGCGGGCGAGCTCGTCGACCATGGCGAGGTCGAGCTCGCCGAAGCCGGGGCGGTCGGGCTTGCGCAGCAGCTTGAAGGTGCCGAGCACCCGGCCGCGCGCGATCAGCGGGACGACCAGCAGGTCGCGGCCGGTGAACAGGGGGCGCAGGTCGCGGCCGCCGAGCGCGTCGGACAGCCGGGCCGCGTGCGCGGCGTCCATCCGCGCGATGTGCACCGGGCGGCCGGTGCTCATGGCCTGGACGAACGGGGTGCCGGCGGCCAGCCGCAGCGTCCCGTTCTCCGGGAGGACCCGCTCCCAGCTTCCGGGCTCGTCGTTGTGGGCGACGGCGACGCGGCGCATCTGGGCGGTCTCGTCGAGGTCGACGGCGGGCTGGGCGGAGTCGGCGACGACGCTTTCGAGCAGTTCGACGGCGGCGAGGTCGGCGACCCGCGGGACGAGGACCTCGGCGAGGGTGCGGGCGGCCTGGAGGTGGTCGAGGGAGCCGCCGATCTGCTGGCCGGCCTCGCTGAGGAAGGTCAGCGTCTCGTTCTCGTCGGCGCCCGGTGCGCGGGTCTCCCCGTCGGCGTGCGCGCCGTCGGCGCCGGCCGCGGCGGCGGCGCGGGGGCGGATGCGCAGGGCCCGGGGCATGTCGCCGATGTGCGGGACGACGGGCAGCCGCAGGGTCATGCTGAGCGAGACGGCGGGCCGGCCGAGGTCGAGGACGCGGGACGCGATCGCCTCGGCGGCGGCCGTGCCGGCGGCGGGCAGCAGTTCGGCGAGGCGGCGGACGAGCGGCCCGTCGCCGTGCCCGTCGTCCCCGGAGCCGCCCCCGGAGCCGTTCGCGCCGGACGCGCCCGACGCGGCCGAGCCGGCCGCGGCGAGACCGTCCCCGGGCGGGCCGAGGACGGGTTCGACGCGCAGCATCCGGGCTCCGGCGGCGCGCCGCGCGGAGCCGTCGGGCGCGGCGACGAGGACGTCGTCCATCGCCAGGCCGGGGCCGTCCTCGCGCAGCCGGCGCAGGTCGGCGGCGAGCGCGAGGACGCGGACGGCCCCCTGGGCGCCGTCCGGCCCGATGCCGTCCGGCCCGGTGCCGTCCGGCCCGAGGGGGTACACCCACCAGCCGACCTCGGCGGGCTCGCCGTCGTCGACGCGCGGCACCATGCAGGCGCCGCACCAGACGTGCCCGAACGCCTCCGGTACGAAGGCGCCGCGGTGCTCCTGCGGGATGCGCAGGAGCGAGGCGGGGGAACGGCCGGCGGCCTGGAGCGGGCCGACGCCGAACAGCTCGGTGGCGGCGTGGTTCCAGTGGTTGATGCGGCCGTGCTCGTTGAGGGTGAAGGCGGCCATGCTGATGACGCCCAGCAAGGGCTGGTCGAGGAACCGGGGCGGTCTGGCCCCGGCGCGGTGGTCGGCCGGGGCGGCGAGGGCCGCGCCCGGCGGCGGCTGCTGTTCTCCGGCGTGCTGTGCTCCGGCGATGGTCACGCGGATCCCTCCCCTGGACGAAGATGCTGCGTTGCATCCGGCAACCCGCGGTGAAGGGGACGTTACCTCGGGTGAGGGACATTCACCGGTGTTCTCGCGAAGTCGGCACGGGTGAGTACTCACTCAGTACGCTGGAAGTGCTACTGTCCAGCGACGGAGCGGAAGGAGGCGCGGTGGCGGCGGGCAGGGCGGCGGGCAGGGCCGCGGGGCGGTCGACGGCCGGCGAGCCGATGCGGGAGCGGATCCTCGCGGCGGCGGTCGAGGTGATCCGGGAGCGCGGGATCACCGCCGCGACGACCAAGGAGATCGCGCGCGGCGCGGGCGTCTCCGAGGGCAGCCTCTACAACCATTTCGCCAACAAGACAGCCCTGTTCGCGGCGGCGCTGGGCGAGGTCGCCGCCACGGCGCGCACCGCGATGGCGGCCCTCGCGGGGTCCGCCGGCGAGGGAACGGTCGAAGGCAACCTGACCCGGCTGGGCGCCGCCATGGTGGCCTTCTACGGCGAGCTGCTGCCGATGATCGGCCCGGTGCTGGCCGACCCCGACCTGATCGCCTGGCTGCGCGCGGACGGGCCCGTCCGCGCGCAGCGGCGGGCCGCGGCCACAACCGGCCGCGGCGTCGATCCGGCGCTCGCGCCCGGCTCCCCCGGCGGGCCGCCGTCCGGGCCTCCCGGCGGCCCCGCGGCCGGACCGGTCCTCGGCCATGCCGCGCTGATCGGCTACCTGGAGGCGGAGCAGCGGGCCGGACGGCTGGCGGAAGGGGCGCCGCTGCCGTCCATCGCCGCCGCAGTGCTCGGCGGCTGCCAGCAGCACGCGTTCCTGATCCGGCTCGCGGGCCCGGAGGCGGTCGAGGCCGGTGCCCGGCTCCCCGCCGGCCCGGAGGAGTTCGCAGCCCAGCTCGTCCGGACGGTGCTGGCGGGGCATCTGCCGTCCTGACCCCGGCCACCGCCGCGCGAGCCGCGAGGCGCATCGCCGTCCTAGAGAAGGCCCGCCGAACAGGGCTTTATAGCGCCCCTTCAGCCGCGGTTCCGCCGACACGCCACGGTATGTGACGGACGCCACGCAACCTTTCGGCCCCCTCCCGGCGTCTTACCTATCGGGAAGCCACCAGAGCGTGGATGCGCCCGACCGACCACGACCCGCGACGTCCCGGACACCGGGGTCGCCCTGGCACGACCGGCCCGCGCACCCGCCTCCCGGCCCGCGCCGACGCGGCGCCGGACCCCCGACCACGCCGGACGATCTCCCCCCGGGAGATCGGCGCGAATCCGCGAGGCCCATCTCGCTGGACCGTGCCAACACCGGCCCGAACCCGTCGGGAGAAGTGGCGCGTACCACCTGAACGGGGGGCGGTCATTCCGCCCGGTACGCGCGTGCCGCCGAGCACGCGCAGGCAACCGGCCCTTCACGGGGTCACGACCACGGGGAGCGATGATGACCGCTGTCACCATGCCCGTCCGCGACACCACCGCCACCGCGCGCGTCAACGACACCGCGCGCATCACCGGCGACGACCTCCGCCTCGGCGGCGACGTGCAGGAGGGGCGCACCGAGCGCTACGAGCGCGACGTCCTGCCGCTGGCCGACCCGCTGTACGCCAGCGCCGTGCGGATGACGCGCAACAGCGCCGACGCCGAGGACCTCGTCCAGGAGACCCTGGCCAAGGCCTACGTGAACTTCCACCAGTTCCAGGAGGGCACGAACCTCAAGGCGTGGCTGCACCGGATCCTCACCAACAACTTCATCAACACCTACCGCAAGAAGCAGCGCGAGCCCCAGCGCGCCGGCTCGGAGGAGCTGGAGGAGTGGCAGCTCGCGCAGACCGAGGCGTCCTCGTCCGGGTTCCGGTCCGCCGAGTCCGAGGCGCTCGACCGCATCCCCGACGCGGGGGTGGTCGACGCGCTGCGCGCCCTGCCGAAGGACTTCCGGGACGCGGTCTACCTCGCCGATGTCGAGGGCTACGCCTACAAGGAGATCGCCGACATGATGGGGACCCCCATCGGCACGGTGATGTCCCGCCTGCACCGCGGGCGCAAGCAGCTCCGCGAGGCCCTCGCGGACCACAGGCGGGCCGCCCACATCCTCGCGGCCTGACCCCCGGCTCCGCGCCCCTCACGCCCTTCACGCCCCTCCGACCCGATCCCGCGGTTACCCCGTGACCGCGGGATCGGCCATTCGCCTGCACGTTTCGTAGTCACATGGATACATTGAGCGACGGTCCCTCCGATCGTCGGGAGTAGCCATGTCGAACATCACCGCCGTCATCGCGGGCGCCGTGATCGCGCTTTCGCCCACCGTCCACGCGCACGACCCGGACGGAAAGACGTCCCTCCGGCTGACGCTGACGCACCCGGGCCGCAACGCGTCGGGAACGCACGCGGTGACGCTTTCGTGCGATCCGCCCGGCGGGCGGCATCCCGATCCGGCCCGCGCCTGCTCCGAACTGGAGGGGGCGGGCGGGAAGTTCGCGCACGCCCCGGACGGCCGGATGTGCACCCAGGTCTACGCGCCGGTGGTCGCGGCGGCGGAGGGAAGCTGGCACGGCAACCCGGTCTCGTTCCACGCCCACTTCGCCAACGACTGCGTGATGCACTCCCGCACCGGCACCGTGTTCGCGTTCTGACGTGCGCCGTCCGCGTGCGCCTCTGACGTGCGCCGTTCTCGTGCGCCCTTCACGTGCGCCGTTCGCGTTCCGGTGGACTCCGCGCCAGGTCATCAAGACCGTCCGCATAGGCGCGCCGACCGTGGGTAGGGCGCGCACACGGGCCACGCGAGCCGCCGGTTATTCGAGAGGATGTGCGCGCGATGCCACGAAGGGTCAGCGACATCATGACCCCGGCTCCACAGGTGTTGCCGCTGGACGCGACGCTGTACGAGGCGGCCCGGGTGATGCGGGACGAGGGGATCGGCGACGTCCTGGTCACCTACGCCGGTCAGCTGTGCGGGATGGTCACCGACCGCGACATCGTGGTGCGGGCGGTCGCGGAGAGCCGCGACACGTCGCTGACGCCGCTGGGCGACGTCTGCACCGCCGAACTCTGCACCGTGCACCCGGAGGACGACACCGAGACGGTGGCGCGGCTGATGGTCGAGCGGGCCATCCGGCGGCTTCCGGTGGTGGACGGCGGCCGGCGGCCGGTGGGCATCGTGTCGATCGGCGACCTCGCGGTGGCGAACGGGCAGAAGGACAGCCCGCTCCCCGAGATCAGCAAGGCCCCGCCGAACAACTGACCCCGGCGCGGGCCGGCAGGGCCGGCAGGGCCGGGGCGGGCGGAAGGGCCTTGTGTCGGGCGGCGGTGCCCGGCACGACGTGGCGCAGGATAACGTCATAAGCGTGGCTCCAACCGAAACGGTGCTCACCGACCAGCTCGCCGTGGAGATCGCCCGGCTGGGGGTCGTCGGCGAGTCCTCGGACGTCGGCACCCTGCACCGGGTGACCGAGCTGGCGTCGCGCGCCGTGCCCGGCTGCGCGGGCGCCGCGTGCGTCCGCTGGGCGCTGCCGCCGGCGCCCCTGGCCGACTCTGTCGCGGCGCTGGGCGCGGCGACAGATCCGGCGCCGCGACCGTCGGGCGTTCCGCGCGTCCCGCGGCAGCAGGGCACGCCCCGGCGGCTCACCGACGGCCTCGATCCGGACGAGCCCGGTGACGCGGTGCCGGACGAGCTCCCGTCGCCGGACGCGGAGCGGCCCGAGCCGCTGGCCGCCGCCGCCAGCCATCCCGACATCGCCGAGGTCACCGACCGGCAGCTGTCGCGGGGCCGCGGCCCGATCTTCGACGTGGTCATGGACCGCCGCGCGCTGAACTGCGACGACATCCTGGCCGAGACCCGCTGGCCGGAGGCGGTGTCGGACATGCTGCGCCGCGGGGTGCGGTGCTTCACCACCTCCCCGCACCTGAACCCGCCGGTGCTCGTCACGCTGACGCTGTACGGGGTGACGCCCAAGGCGCTGGGGCACGGCCGGCTCGCGCTGGTCTCGCTGCTGATGGCGCAGGGAACCGCGACGATGTCGAACGCCCAGCAGTACGACGACGTGCACCGGACCGCCGTCCAGCTGCAGGAGGCGGTGGAGGCGCGCGCCGTCGTCGACCAGGCGAAGGGCATCCTGATGCACGCCCTCGGCTGCGGCGCCGACGAGGCGTTCGCGGAGATGCGCCGCATCTCCCAGACCCGGCATGTGAAACTGACCGCACTGGCGCAGCGAATCGTCGGTGACCAGGGGCTTCGCTAGATCCCGCGCTAGGCGCACGGAGGTGACCGGCATAGGCTGCGAGATGCAGTCGTCGAGACCGCGGTCGTAACGAGCAGAGCCACGAAACCGATCATCTTCAACCGTGCCTCGCGGAGACAGAGGGAGACCCGTTGCACGATCAGCCCGATCAGCTCGAACCCGAGTCCCTGGTGCGGGAGATCTCGGACCTCGAGGGGCGCATCGGTGCGCTGCGCCAGGCGGCGGGCATGCCCGACACCGACCTGCGCGCCACCCTGGACGCCGCCCTGGAGGAACTGGAGCTGGCGCTGACGGCGCTGCGCACCCTCGGCGCCGAGCAGGGCTCCGAGCAGGCCGGGTCGAACGCGGCCGAGAACGAGCGGCGGGTGCTGCGGACGGTCTTCCAGGACGCGCCCGTGCCGCTGTTCCTGCTGGACCGCAACACCAGCGTCCGGCGGGCGAACCGGCAGGCGGCGGAGCTGCTCGGCACCTCGGCCGGATACGTCTCGGGCAAGCAGTTCACCGCGTTCTGCGATCTGGCGACCCGCGCGGCCGTCCGCTCGCAGCTGGCCGCGGTGGTGCGGACGGGACGGCGGCGGCGGGTGCCCGTGCGGTTCCTGGGCCGGGAGCGTCCGGTGGACGCGGTCGTGACGCTGGCCCGGGTGTGGATCCGCGGGGAGCCGGACCCGATGGTGGTGGTCGCGGCCGGCGCCGCCAAACCGCCGGCCGACGGGCCGTCCTCCGACGGCGCCGGCGCGGGCACGCGCGACGCGGGCGGGTCGGGACGGGCCGCGGCGGCGAAGCGGGACCGCGGCGGGCGGCCCGCGCGGCGGCCGGACGAGGGGACGCCCCGCGTGCCCGAGCCGGCGGCGCCGCCGCGGGCCGGAGCGGCGCAGGCCGGGGCGGCGCAGGCCGGGCCGACGCAGCCGCAGGCCCGCATCGACGACGAGGCCGTGGCCACGATCGTGCACCGGATGGACGTGCTGGCCACCGCCAGCGAGCTGCTGCTGGACGAGCCGGTCTTCAACGAGACGGTCGCGGTCCGGCGGTGCGCGCGGCTGCTGGCCGCCGAGCTGGCCGACTGGGCGTTCATCGACCTGACCGTCGCGAACGGCGGCGCGCCGCAGGGCGACGCCGCGGCGGCGGGGGCGGCGCCCGTCCTGCACCGCCAGGTCGTGATGGGCCCGGACGACGAGTACTCCGTCGAGGCGGCGCGGACGCTGCAGGAGCTGCGGCCGGCCGCCGGAACGCTCCCGTACGACGTGTTCGCCACCCGGCAGAGCGCGCTGCGGCCGCACGTGGAGGACCTGGAGGAACTGGGAAAGGCCGCCGACGGCATCCCGATCTGCGCCAAGATCGGCGCGACGTCGCTGCTGAGCGTCCCGGTGGAGGACGGCGAGCGGTGCCTCGGCTCGATCACGCTCGCCTCCGGCGGCGAGTACGGGCCGTTCGACCTGATGGACCTCGGGGTCGTGCAGCGGCTCGGCCGCTACCTGGCGCTGGTGATCCGGGCGGCGCGGCTCTACCGGCGCCGCGCCGAGGTCGCCGACTCGCTGCAGGCGAGCCTGCTGCCGCGGGCGCTGCCCGCCATCCCGGGGGCGACGGTGGCGGCGCGCTACCTGACGGCGACGCACGGCGCGGAGGTCGGCGGCGACTTCTACGACGTGTTCCGGGTCGGGGACGGCTGGGGCCTGGTCCTCGGCGACGTGTGCGGCAAGGGCGAGGACGCGGCGGCCGTGACCGCGACGGCCCGGCACTGCATGCGGCTGGCGGCGCGGTGGAAGGCGCGGCCGGGCGAGATCCTCGGCATGGCGAACGACGCGCTGCTGGACGAGGACCGGTTCGTCACCGCGATCATGGCGGGGGTGGAGATGGCCCCCGACCGGGTCACGGTGTCGCTGGGCACGGCCGGTCACCCGCCGGCGATCATCGTCCGCGCGGACGGGGTGATCAGGTCGGCGTCGCGCGGCGGCGTGCCGCTCGGCCTGTTCGAGGACTTCGAGGCCGGCGCGGACACCATCGACCTCGGCGTCGGCGACACGCTGATCCTGCACTCGGACGGGGTGCTGGAGGCGTGCGACCACGCGCGCCAGGAGTTCGGGCAGGAGCGGCTGCTGGAGGCGCTGGCGGCGCGCGCGGGCGGCAGCGCGGAGGAGATGCTCGGCGCGGTGGAGCAGGCGCTGCTGGAGTTCTGCGACGGCGACCTGCGCGACGACGTGTCGATGCTCGCGCTCCGGGTGGAGGCCCCCACCCTCGACTGAGCCCGGGCGGTCCGGAGCCCGGACCCGGTGGTGATGGTCGTTTTGCCGGGTAAGAGGCGTTCATGAGCGTCGACCCCTCGTCCAAACCGCGCAACGAGACCGAGCACGAGCGCCTCGACCGGCAACTGATGGAACTGCTCCAGGGCTTCCGGGTGGCCACCACGGGCGTGCAGGTGCTGTTCGCGTTCCTGCTGACCGTCCCGTTCTCCAAGGGATGGACGCAGGTGGACGAGGCCGGGAAGGCGCTGTTCTACGTGGCGCTGTTCGGGGCCGCGCTCGCCTCGGTCTGCTTCATCGCGCCGGTGTTCCAGCACCGGATCCTGTTCCAGCTCAACAAGAAGCCGCTGCTGATCAGGCGCGCGAACCGGTTCGGGATCCTCGGCGCGTTCGCGCTGGCGGTGTCGATCACCGCGTCCACCACGCTGATCGTGCAGACGCTCGCGGTGGACACCGCGGCGGTCGGCACGGCGCTGGCCGTCCTGGCGCTGTGCGGGTGGGCGTGGTTCGTCCAGCCCTACCTGACCCGGCTGTCGGCGGGCGGCCGCGCGGAGCGGGACGGGGAGTCCTGACCGCGCGGCCGCCCGGAAGGGCTCAGTACGCCTTGCCGAAGATCACGCGCTTGCCGTAGGCGGAGGGCTCCCCGCACTTGACGCACACGCCGCTCTCCTCGGGCGCCTCCGCCGGGATGACGCGGGGCGTCGCCGCGGTCTCGGCCTTGATCTCGTCCTCGCAGGCGGTGCGGCCGCAGTGGAACGCGCGGGCCCAGCCGGAGGCGACCTGCGCGGTGAACGCGTCCCAGGCGTCCACGCCGGCGGTGTGCTCCTCGCGGAACGCCTCGGCCCGGGCCAGCAGGAACGACTGGAACTCGGCGAGGATCCCGGGCAGCACCTCCGGCACCTTCTCCAGCGGGATCTGCTCCTTGCCCTGGCCCTCGACGACCGGGAGGCGCCGGACGACGGTCGCGACGCCGGCCTCGATGTCGCGCTTGCCGAGCTCGATGCGGACCGGGACGCCGCGCATCTCCCACTCGTTGAACTTGAACCCGGGCGACAGCTGCGGGCGGTTGTCGTCGACGTGCACGCGGATGCCCATCGACTTGATCGCCTGGCCGAGCCGGCGCGCCTCCGCGGCGGCCTGCTCGCCCTGCTCCTTGCGCCCGATCGGGACGATCACCACCTGGTAGGGGGCGAGGCGCGGCGGCAGCACGAGGCCCTTGTCGTCCCCGTGCGTCATGATCATGCCGCCGATCATGCGGGTGCTCATGCCCCAGGACGTGGTGTGCGCCAGGGTCAGCTTGCCCGCCTCGTCCTGGTACTGGATCTCGAACGCCTTGGCGAAGTTCGTGCCGAGGTAGTGCGAGGTGCCGGCCTGCAGGGCCCGGCCGTCCCGCATCATGCCCTCGATCGTGTACGTGCGGACGGCGCCGGCGAACCGCTCGCCGGGCGTCTTCTCCCCGGCGATCACCGGCATCGCGGCGAGCTCGCGCGCCACGGCGGCGTAGGCGTCCAGCGCCCACATCGTCTCGCGCATCGCGTCGTCCTCGTCGATGTGCGCGGTGTGCCCCTCCTGCCAGAGGAACTCGGTGGTGCGCAGGAACATCCGCGGCCGCATCTCCCAGCGGACCACGTTCGCCCACTGGTTCAGCAGCAGCGGCAGGTCGCGGTGCGAGTCGATCCACTTGGCCATGTACTCGCCGATGACGGTCTCGGAGGTCGGCCGCATGACCAGCGGTTCCTCCAGGTCCTTCCCGCCCGCGTGCGTCACGACCGCCAGCTCCGGGGAGAAGCCCTCGACGTGTTCGGCCTCGCGCTTGAAGTAGGACTCCGGGATCAGCATCGGGAAGCAGGCGTTGTCGTGCCCCGCGTCCTTGATGCGCCGGTCCAGGTCGGCCTGGAGCAGCTCCCACACCCGGTAACCGTACGGGCGGATGACCATCGTGCCGCGAACGGGACCGCGGTCCACGAGCTGGGCCTGCACGACCAGCTCGTTGTACCAGGCGGAGAAATCCTCGCTCTGCGGCGTCACACCTTCTCGACTCACAGCGAACAAGGGTACTGACCGGCGGCATGGGCTAGGGCCGCTTCGCTACCCTCGCGTGAATGCGCTGGTCCCAGATGTTCGCGCCCACGCTCCGCGACGACCCCGCCGAGGCGGACGCGCCGAGCCACCGGCTACTGCTGCGCGCGGGCTACGTCCGGCAGCTGACGGCCGGTCACTACAGCCTGCTGCCGCTCGCCGTCCGCGTCCGGGCGAAGATCATCGAGATCGTCCGGCAGGAGATGGACGCGATCGGCGCGCAGCAGATGCTGCTGCCCGCGCTGCACCCGGCGGAACCGTGGCGGCGGTCGGGCCGCTGGGAGCTGATGGGGCAGGAGATGTTCCGGCTGAAGGACCGGCGCGGCGCCGACCACGCGCTCGGCATGACCCACGAGGAGATCTTCGCGACCGTCGCCCGCGAGCTGAACTCCTACAAGCAGCTGCCGCAGCAGTGGTACCAGTTCCAGACGAAGTTCCGGGACGAGCCGCGTCCCAAGGGCGGCCTCATGCGGACACGCGAGTTCACCATGAAGGACGCCTACAGCTTCGACATCGACCGCGCCGGCCTGGACGTCTCGTTCGACGCCTACCACGGCGCCTACACGCGGATCTTCGCGCGGCTGGGGCTGCCGGCGCTGGCGTGCGAGGCGTCCAGCGGGACCATGGGGGGCGCCGGGTCCACGGAGTTCATGTGCCCCGCCGACGTCGGCGAGGACCTGGTCGCCCACTCCCCCGCCTGCGGGTACGCGGCGAACATCGAGCGCGCCACGTCCGCGCTGCCGCCCGCGTCCGACGGCCCGGGGCTGCCCGCGCCCGAGCGCTTCGCCACGCCCGGCGTCCGCACGATCGACGACCTCCGCGCCTATGACGCGCCGGGCGACCGGCAGATCAAGACGCTCGTCTACGTCCTGGACGGCACGCTCACGCTCGTGCTGCTGCGCGGCGACCACGCGCTCAACGAGCAGAAGCTCGTGGACGCGACCGGCGCCGCCGAGATCCGCGCCGCCGAGCCCACCGAGATCCAGCAGGCCCTCGGCGCCCTGCCCGGCAGCCTCGGCGCGGTCGGCGTGACGCTCCCGGTGATCGCGGACGAGGCGCTGCGCGGCCGGAGCGACATGTTCACCGGCGCGAACATCGACGACATGCACCTGCGCGGCGTCGACGTCGCCCGCGACATCACCGTCGGGACCTGGGCGGACCTGCGCGAGGTCGGCGCCGGCGAGCCGTGCCCGCGCTGCGGGGAGCCGCTGGAGATCGTCCGGGCGATCGAGATCGGGCACATCTTCAAGCTCGGCGACCGGTACGCCCGGGCGCTCGGCGTCGAGGTCCTCGATCCCGGCGGCAAGCGGGTGCCGGTCGTGATGGGCAGCTACGGCATCGGCATAGAGCGGGCCATGGCCGCGATCGTGGAGACCCACCACGACGAGCGCGGGATCGTCTGGCCGGTCGCCGTGGCGCCGTTCCAGGTCGCGGTCGTGATCGCGCAGTCCGACGACGCGGACGTGGCGGCGGCGGCCGAGGCGATCTACGCCGCCCTCCGGGACGCCGGCGTGGACGTCGTGATCGACGATCGGGCCGAGCGGGCCGGCGTGAAGTTCCGCGACGTGGAGCTGACCGGCATCCCGTACCGGATCACGGTCGGCCGCCGCGGCCTCGCCGAGGGCGCGGCGGAGGTGACCGTCCGGGCGACCGGCGACACCGAGAAGGTCCCGCTGGACGCGGCCGCCGCCCGCGTCCGAACGCTCCTGGAGTCCTTCTGACGTAGGGCCCGGGGGCCGGAAATCGGTTTGACGGGGGCGCGGCGCCTTCCGGAGACTCGGCGGGGGTTCTCAAGGGCGAGGGGTCATCGTGGGTCACGTGGAGGTCGGGCATGTCAGTCATGCGCTGCCCGACGGGCGGGTGCTGCTGGACGACGTGTCGTTCCGGGTCGGGGACGGGGTCACGGCGGCGCTCGTCGGGCCGAACGGGGCCGGCAAGACGACGCTGCTCCGGCTGATCGCCGGGGACCTGACGCCGCAGGACGGGACGGTCGCGCACAGCGGCGGGCTCGGCGTGATGCGGCAGTTCATCGGCAACGTGCGGGACGAGTCGTCCGTGCACGACCTGCTGCTGTCGGTGGCGCCGCCGCGCGTGCGGGAGGCGGCCGCGACGGTGGAGGCCGCCGAGCTGGCAATGATGGACCGCGACGACGAGCCGACCCAGCTGAGGTACGCGACCGCTCTCGCGGGCTGGGGCGACGCGGGCGGCTACGAGATCGAGGTGCTCTGGGACGCTTGCTGCGTGGCGGCCCTCGGCGTCCCCTACGACGGCTGCCGGTGGCGTGAGACGCGGACGCTGTCGGGCGGCGAGCAGAAACGCCTCGCGCTCGAAGCGCTGCTGCGCGGCCCCGACGAGGTCCTGCTGCTGGACGAGCCGGACAACTATCTGGACGTGCCGGGCAAGCAGTGGCTCGAGGAGCGGCTGCGGGAGACGGCCAAGACGGTGCTGGTCGTCTCGCACGACCGCGAGCTGCTCGACCGCTGCGCCGACCGGATCGTGACGGTCGAGGCGGGCCGGGTGTGGATCCACGGCGGCCGGTTCGCGACGTACGCGGCGGCCCGCAGGGACCGCAACGAGCGGCTGGAGGAGCTGCGGCGGCGCTGGGACGAGGAGCACGCGAAGCTCAAGGAACTCGTCAACTCGCTGAAGACGAAGGCCACGGTCAACGACGGTTTCGCGTCGCGATACCGGGCGGCGCAGACCCGGCTGCGCAAGTTCGAGGAGGCGGGGCCGCCGGAGGAGCCGCCCCGCGACCAGAGCCTGAAGATGCGCCTGCGCGGCGGCCGCACCGGCAAGCGGGCGGTGATCTGCGAGGACCTGGAGCTGACCGGGCTGATGCGGCCGTTCGGCGCGGAGGTCTGGTTCGGCGAGCGGGTCGCGGTGCTCGGCTCGAACGGCTCGGGGAAGTCGCATTTCCTGCGGCTGCTCGCCGCGGTGGCGGAGGTGCTGCCGCGGGGCGCGACCCCGGTGCGTCCGGTGGAGCACACCGGGGTCGCCCGGCTCGGCGCGCGGGTGCTGCCGGGGCTGTTCGCGCAGACGCACGCGCGACCGGACCTGGCGGGGCGCACGCCGTGCGAGATCGTGATGACCGAGCACGCCCGGCTGCGCAACGCCGCGATGAACGCGCTCGCGCGGTACGAGCTCCAGTTCTGCGCCGAGCAGCCGTTCGAGACGCTGTCGGGCGGCCAGCAGGCACGGTTGCAGATCCTGCTGCTGGAACTCGGCGGCGCGACGCTCCTGCTGCTGGACGAGCCGACCGACAACCTCGACCTGGCCAGCGCGGAGGCGCTCCAGGAGGGCCTGGAGTCGTTCGAGGGGACGGTTCTCGCGGTGACGCACGACCGCTGGTTCGCCCGTTCCTTCGACCGTTTCCTGGTGTTCGGCGCGGACGGTTCGGTCTACGAGGCCCCGGAACCGGTCTGGAACGAGGCGAGGGTCGCCCGGCCGCGCTGACCGGGCGCCCTTGATCGATCTTGGCTGGTCAGTGTGCTTCTGGGGATCTGTCCAAGAACGCGGGGGGATGGATAGGGTGCCCGGGTGCGGGTGGTGGTGACGGGGGCGGCGGGATTCATCGGGGGCCATGTGGCCGACGCGCTGTCGGGCGCCGGGCACGAGGTCCTCGCCGTCGACGCGCCCGGACGGTCGCCGACACCGGAGCTGACGCGGCGCGCGTGGGACGAGGTGGCGGCGCGGCCCGGCGTCACGGCGCTGGAAAGGGACCTGGCGGTGGACGATCTCGACGCGGTCGCCGCCGCCGACGTCGTCGTCCATCTCGCGGGGCGGCCGGGCGTGCGCAGCTCGTGGGGCGGCGGGCGCGCGGCGGCGGAGCGCGACAACGTGCTGGCGACGGCCCGGCTGCTGGAGGCGTGCGCGCGGCGCCCGGCGCGGCTGCGCCCGCGGGTGGTGGTCGCGTCGAGCTCGTCGGTGTACGGGTCGGCGGGGCACCGGCCGAACCGGGAGGACGATCCGCTCGCCCCGGCGAGCCCCTACGCGGCCAGCAAGGTGGAGGTCGAGCGGATCGCGGGCCTCGCCGCGGAGAACGGTCTCCGCACGGCGGTGCTCAGGTACTTCTCGGTCTACGGCCCCCGGCAACGGCCCGACATGGCGTTCCACCGTTTCGTGGAGGCGGCGCTGGACGGGCGTCCGCTGCCGGTCTTCGGGGACGGCCGCGCGTCGCGGTCGTTCACGCATGTGCGGGACGTGGTGGCGGCGACGCTGGCGGCGGCCGCCGAGGATCTGCCGCCGGGCGTCGCCGTCAACGTCGGCCATGGCGAACCGGTGGCGGTGCGGGCGGCGATCGGGGTGCTGGCGGACGTGCTGGGCGTCCGCCCGGAGATCCGGCGGGAGGCCCCGGTGGCGGGCGACGCGGCGCTGACCTGGGCGGACTGCGGGCGCGCGGGGCGGCTGCTCGGCTGGTCGGCGACGACGTCGCTGGCGGACGGCCTCGCGGACCAGATCGCCTGGCACCGGTCGCTGCGCGCGCAGGAGGTGGCCGTCGGATGAGGCACCGCGCGGCCTACTTCGCGTTCGACCGCTTCCCCTCCGGCAAGGGGTCGGCGGTGCACATCGCGCAGATGGCGGACGAGCTGTTCGAGCGGTTCGGCGGCGGCCTGCTCGGCGCCATCGGCGGCGGCGACCTGCCCGGCCGCCAGCGGGAGGGGAACCGCGAGATCGTCCGGTTCGGGGAGCGGATCCCGAACCTGATCGACCGCGCCGAGGCGTATTCGGCGTGGGCGGCGGCGGTCCTGAAGGAGCACGCGGACGGCCTGGAGATCGTGCACGTCCGCGATCCGTGGAGCGCGCTGCCCGCGCTCACCCTCGACGACCGGAGATATCCGGTGGTCTTCGAGGTGAACGGGCTGCCTTCCATCGAGATGGGCCACACCTGGCCGTGGGCGTCGCCGGCGACGCTCGGCAAGATCCGCGAGCTGGAGCGCTTCTGCCTGGAGCGCAGCGACGCGGTCGTGGTGCCGTCGCGCGTGATCGGCGAGGCCGTCCGGAGGCTCGGGGCGCCGGAGCGGAAGGTGCACCTCGTCCCGAACGGCGCCGACCTCCCGGGCGAGACGGCGCGACCGGCCGGCGCACCCGCCCGGTACATCGTCTACGTCGGGGCGCTCCAGCCGTGGCAGGGCCTCGACGTGCTGCTCCGCGCGTTCGCGCGGCTCGGCGACCTCGACGGCCTGCGGCTGGTGGTCTGCTCGTCCGTCCCGGAGCGGCGCGCGAAGCCCGTGCGGCGGCTGGCGGAGCGCCTCGGCGTGGCCGACCGGCTCGACTGGCGGTTCGCGCTGCCGCACCCCGAGGTCGCCGCGTGGCTGGCGCACGCCGAGGTGTCGGTGGCGCCGCTGACGGGCTGCGCCCGCAACCTCGACCAGGGGTGCGCGCCGCTGAAGGTGATCGAGTCGATGGCGGCCGGGGTGCCGGTCGTCGCCTCGGACCTCCCGGCGGTCCGCGAGCTGATGGCGGACGGGGAGCACGGGCGGCTCGTCCCGGCGGACCGTCCGGCGGAGCTGGCGCGGGCCGTCCGGATCATGCTGGAGTACCCGGGCGAGGCGGCCGCGATGGGCGCGCGGGCCCGGGCCAGGGTGGCGGAGGCCCTCACCTGGACGCGGTCACGCGCCCGGCTGGCCGAGGTCTACCGTACGATCGCGCCGTCAGACCGATAGGTGGGGTGTCGTCATGTTCTGGCGCAAGCAACGCGCGGCCATCGAGGGATTCCACCCGCTGCACAGGGCGCTGGTCCTGGAGCAGGGCTTCTCGGTGTCGCTGCCGCGCGACCAGTGGGAGCCGGTCGTCCAGAGCCTCGCGCGGCACGCGGACGCGGTGAAGCGGCGCAGGTGGCGGATGAGCCCGCGCACGTCGCGGGTCCTGGTGCCGATGCTGCGGGTCCTGGCGGCGGACATGCCGCCGGAGGGCCTGCTGTCGGTCGCGCTGGACATGCGGGGCGGCAAGGTCCCGGAGAAGCGCGGGCCGGAGCGGCCGGTGCAGGTGTCCCGGCCGATCCTGTCGATGAAGGAGTGGTTCGTCTTCGATCCCTGGCTGCGGATGCGCGCCGAACTGCGGGACGGCAGCGTCGTGGAGCTGTCGGTGACGGACCGGATCCGGCACCGCAAATACAAGAAGCGCAACCCGCGCGGCAAGATCAAGTACAAGCACAAGACGAAGACGGTGCAGCTGGTCAGCGTGACGCGGCGCCTCGGCAAGGGCGCGGCCCCGCAGCCGCCCGGCACGCCGCCGCCGCGGTGGATCCAGGTGCGGGTGAAGGACGGCCACCGGTTCGTGATCCGCGCGAACGCCAAGCTGCTCGGGCCGCTGCAGGACGACGAGCTGCGCGAGCGGATCCTGCACGTGTCGACCGAGCCGTTCCGCTGGACCCCGCCGGGAACGCCTGTTAGGAGGGCGCAGTGACGCGCTGCACCGTGACCACCGGGTTCTTCCTGCTCGGCCGCTGCGGGCGGGCCGCCGTGGCGGCGTGCCCGGGATGCGGGCGTCCGGTCTGCGCCGAGCACGGGGTGCAGGGCGGGTACTGCCCGAGCTGCGTCGCGCAGGCGGGCGGGCCGCCGCCCGATCCGTACGACCCGTCCTTCGCGAGCGGTTACCGGCGCAGGTACTACGAGAGCAGTTCGCAGACGTACTACGACAACCAGTGGTACTCGTCGTTCGACTCCTACGACCGTGGCGCCTTCAACCCCGGCGACGACTACTCCTACGGTGAGGGCGACTTCGGGCCGGACGGCGACACCGGGTTCGTGGACAGCTGATGACGCGTGTCCTGTGGGTGACGGAGCACTATCCGCCGAGTCAGGGCGGGATGGCCAACTCGTGCGACCGGATCGTCCGGGGGCTGCGGGGCGCCGGGATCGAGGTGGACGTCGCGCACCTGACGCGGCGCGAGCGGCCCTGGGCGGTGGCGCGCGAGCACGGCGGGCGGCTGCTGGCCGCGCCGCTCGGCGACGATCCCGAGCACGCGCTGCGCCGGCTGTGGACGACGCTGACCGCCGAGGACCTCACCGGCGCGTACACGCACGTCGTCGCGTTCGGCGGCACCTACTCGATGCTCGCCGCGCCCGTCCTCGCGCGGCTGGTGGACGCGCCACTGGTCACGCTGCTGCGCGGCAACGACATCGACGTCGGCGTCTTCTCGATGCGGCGGCGCGGCGTCCTGGCGGACGCGCTGCGCGCGTCGGCGCGGGTCTGCGTGGTCGCGCGCGACCACACGCCGCTGGTGAAGGCGCTGGCCCCGGACGCGGCGGTGACGTTCGTGGCGAACAGCGTCGACACCGCGCAGTGGCGGATCCTGCCGTCCGAACACGAGCGCGGGCGCGCCTGGCGGGCGGAGAACGTCGAGCCGGGCCGCCGGACGGTCGGGCTCATCGGCCAGCTGAAGAACAAGAAGGGCGTCGGGTTCTTCCTGGACGCGCTCGTCGCCTCCGGGCACGGCGACCGGTTCCACCTGGTGCTCGTCGGCGAGGTCGAGGAGACCGTGACGGCCTGGCTCGCCGAGCGCAAGGACTCCGTGCCCCACTCGTTCCTGCCGTTCCTCGAACGCTACGACCTGCCCGCCGTGTACGCGAGCTGCGACCTGGCCGCGCTGCCGTCGTTCTACGACGGGATGCCGAACGTGGCTCTGGAGGCGGCGGCGCTCGGCGTCCCGCTCCTCTGCTCGGACGCGGGCGGCCTCGCGGACGTCGCGGACGACGCGATCGGCTTCACCTTCCCGGCCGGCGACGCGCACGCCTGCCGCACCGCGATCGACCGGGCGGCGCGGGCGGGCGACAAGGAGCTGGCGGCGCTCGGCGCGGCGGGCGCCGAGCGGATCGCCCGCGACTTCACCCCGGCCGCCGAGACCGCCGGATACCTCGCCGTCCTCGGCGAGGTGCGTTGATCGCCTGCTACGCGCGCGGCGGCGGGCTCGGGCACCTGACCCGGCTCCGCTCGTTCCTGCACACCATGGCGGTGGACGACGAGGTCGTCGTCCTGTCGGACTCGCCGTTCGCCGCCGACCCGCGCGTCTCGTCCGGCTGGACGGTCCTGGACGCGTCCACCGGCCTGGCCGCGCTCGCGCCGGACGAGCTGGTCGTGGACGCCTTCCCCGCCGGCCTCAAGGGCGAGCTCACCCGGATACCGTCCGGTATCCGGGTCACGCACTTGGCGCGGCTGCTGCGCTGGGACGCCTACCGGCCGCTCCTGCCCGAGCATCCGCCGCACTTCGACCGGACGTTCGTCCTCGAACCCCTCGAACCCGCGCACGAAGCCCACCTCCGCGCCGTCTCCGACGAAGTGGCGCCGCTGGCGCTCGCCGACCCGCCGTCCGAACCGCTGGACGTGCACGGCTGGGCGGTCGTCCACAGCGGTCCCGACGCCGAGACGCTCGAACTCCTCGCCTACGCGCAGGACATGGCCGCCATGGAGGGCGCGAACCCTCCGCTGACGCTCGTCTCGCCGCACCGCCCGGACGGGCTGCCGCCCGGCGTCGCCCACCTGGACGCCTACCCGGCCTGCCCGCCCGGTCCGGGCGTCGAGCGGATCGTCACCGCGGCCGGGTTCAACGCCGTCCGGCAGTTCGCCCCCTGGCGCGACCGGCACCGGATCCTGCCGTTCCCCCGCAGCCTCGACGACCAGTTCGCCCGCGCCGCCCGCGCGCGGAAGCCCTAGAAGTACTTCGAGGTGAGGTCGCCGGTCGGCCAGGTCGTCACCGCGTTCGCGGCCTTGTGCAGCGCCGGGTCGATGTCGGAATAGCTCGGCGCGCTCCCCTCCTGCCGCTGGTCGAACAGCGCGGCCCAGGCCAGCCCGTCGTTGCGGCGGACGAGCAGGGTGCTCGTCCCGGCGAGGCTGCCGTCGTGCCAGGTGTTCATGCCGGTGCCGCCGGTGACGGGCCGCACCATCCAGCCGCAGCCGTAGTACCAGCCGCTGGCGTTGACCCCGGTCGCGGGCTTCGCGAACGCCTGCTTGATCGACGCGGCGCTCAGCACGCTCGTCCCGCCGTCGTAGATGCCGGCGAACCGGGTCAGGTCCATCGCGGTGCCGAGCCAGCCGCCGTGCGCGTCCATGTTCTCCAGGTTGAACGCGCCGTACGGGAACGGCACCGTCTTGCCGGTGTTGTCGAACACGGTCGTGCCCGTGGCGCCGGAGAAGTAGTGGACCTCGCCGCTCGCCTGCGTGAGCGAGCGGCCCAGCTTCATCCGCTTGATGGCGCGCGGCGTCAGCACGGCCTTCTGCACGTAGGACGCGTAGCTCTGCCCGGTGACCTTCTCGATGATGCGGCCGAGCAGCATGAAGCCGTAGTTGGAGTAGGCGTACTTCGTCCCCGGCGCGTGGTCGAGCTTGCGTCCCGACACGTACTTCATGATGTTCGCCTGCTTGACCGGCAGCGGGATGCCGAGCGCCTTCGCGATCGCCGCGTCCTGGAACATCGGGTCCGGCGTGATGTCGCGGTCCCAGCCGCCGAGGTGCTGGAGCAGCCGCAGCACGGTGACGTCCTTCAGCCGCGGGTCCGCGGCCGTCGACAGCCCGAGCAGCGTCGCGACGCGGTCGGTGAGCTTCAGCTTCCCGTCCTGGACGAGCCGCAGCACCGCCGTCGCCGTGACCGGCTTGCTCAGGCTCGCGACGCGGAACGGCGACGTCGGCTGCGTGGTGAAGCCGGTGTCGGAACTCCACGTGTAGCCGCGCGACAGCAGGAGCTTGCCCTTGCGGACGACGGCGAGCTGGCCGCACGGGACGTTCCGCGCCTGCATGAAGCTCTTCATCGTCGCGTCGAAGCCCCCGAGCCCGGCGAGCGCCGATCCGGTCACCCGCCACGACCGCGTCGCCGCGGCCTGCGCGGCCGCCTGCGCGGCGTGCGCCGAGCCGCCGGACGAGCAGCCCGCCAGCAGCGCGGGCGCCGCCGCGCCGAGTCCCGCCAGCCCGGCCGCCTTGCCGAAGTCCCTGCGGCTCACCGCCGTCATGCCGTCCCCCCAGAAGATCAGATGCCTGGAATGCGCGATCTTGCACCCTAATGCATGATCATCCGGGAAGGGGCCGGTCAGGACGGTTGATCGTTCAATCCTCGGAGATCCGCAGATCGAACTCCACCTCGACGTCGTCGGCGAGCCGGAGCGCGCCGAAGAACGCCGTGTACGGCTTGACGCCCCATCGGGTCTGTTGCACGGTGGCGCCGCCGCGCACCCGGTCGTCCTCGATCTCGGCCCGGACCCGGATCGGCTTCGTCGTCCCCATGATGGTCAGGTCGCCCTCGACCTCCCCGGCGGACGCGGAGATCCCGGTCGAGGTGAAGGTGATCTCCGGGTGGCGGCGGGCGTCCAGGACCTTGCAGAGGTTCTCCGCGATGTCCTGGCGGTCCCGGTCCGACAGCGGCTTCACGCCGCCGGTGCCCTCCCGCACCTCCAGGCCGTCGACCACGACGACCACCTTGGCGGACGACTCCTCCAGCGGCTCGCGGACCGTCGCCTCCGCCGTCCAGCGGGTCGCCTCGATGGTCAGGTCGTGGCCGGCGCGCCGGCCGAGGCCGCTGCGGCTCGTCCGGAGCAGCAGCCGCCCGTCACCGGGGCCCAGCGCGTAGGTTCCCTCTCGAACGGTCATGCCTTCACAGTGCCACGTGAGCGCCGCGCGAACCCGCCGAGGGGCTACAGGCAGGTCACCTCGGGCTGCGGGCGGTACTCGGTGTGGAACTTCTCCCGGCGCACCTGGCGGCCGGCGGCGAGCAGCGTCCGCCACACGTCGATCTTGAAGCCCTTCCGCCCTGCCATCGGCACGCACCGTTGCCCGTGCCCCACGCCCGTCTCGTACGGCGAGAACCCGTACCGCTTCGACGTCCGCGACCGGACCTCGTACCTGCGGTGCCCCCACAGGCTCACCGTCAGCGAGTCCCCGGTGTAGCCGACCTGGATGCGCACCGGTGCCCGCGTGTCGTTCTTCCAGGTGAAGTCGAGGTTCGGATACGCCACCGCCGCCTCGCGCCCCTCCGGGTACTCCGGCATCCACATGGTGTGCGCGCGCGCCTTCCGGATATCGAGGCCCGCCCGGAACACCGCGTTGAAGAGGGTCGTGGAGACCTGGCAGATGCCGCCGCCCACGTCCTTCACCAGCCGCGACCCCATGATCGCGGGCGCCGGGACGTAGCCGAGGCGCCGCGTCCGCGGCCCGACGACCTTGTTGAAGGAGAACGTCGCGCCCGGCCGCACGACCTGCCCGTCGAGGGCCTGCGCGGCCAGCTCGATGTTGCGGACGCGCGGCTGCCCCGGCTGGAACCGGGTCGTGTAGGACGCCATCGGGCCCGCGGACGGGACGCCGGCGTCCGGCCGCGCGGAATCGCGGAGGGCCGCACCAGGGGAGGCGACCGCCGCGCCCGACTTGCGGGGGGCCCACAGGTACGCGCCGAGGAGCAGCCCTGTCGCGGCCAGCGCGCCGACCGCGAACGGCCACCAGCGCCGGACGCACTCCCCCAGCCCCGGCTCGGCCGCGCCGGCCCGTCCGTACCACCGCCCACGCCGAGTCCGCCCCACAGATCACACCCCCCGAGGATCCCGGGCATCCTCGCCCGTCAGGATCCTGGCACCGCACCCTCCTCCCCTCTCGCGGCCGACACCCCCGCCTTTGCCGGAAGAACACGAACACGAGCCCGAAGGACGACGCTGAGCCGGGAAGCGCCGGCGGCGGGCATGCCGAGCACCCGGCCGATGGCGCGGAACCGGCCGGGTGTTCGGCGTCCGTGGCGGGGCGCCTTTCCTTACGAACGGGCGCGGGCGCCCTCGCGCATGCGCTGCGGGTCGATCTCGCGGGCCGGGCGCCTTCGCAGGTACTCGGCCTCCATCTGGGCCATCCGCTGGGTGTGCTCGGCGTAGGCCTGGTCGGGGGCGTGCCGGAGCGCCTCCATGCGGGTCTCGTACAGGTGTCCCAGCTCACGGAGCAGGTCGTCGTCGGTGAGATCGGCGGGGCTGACTCCCATCGCCATGTGCGGTACCTCCTCCAGTGGTTCGCGGGCGTCCGGTCTCCTACCCGATCACCGGGCGGCGAATCCGGGCCTTGCGCGCCCCGGATTACCTACCTAGCGTTTGCTTCATGGTTGAGTCGAACGGTCCCCTGGTCGGTCACGTCCATTCCGACGACATCCCCTGGGTCACCATCGGCCCCGTGGGCCTCCAGGTTCTGAGGGTCTCCCCCGACACATGGGTGGTGCGCAACCGCTTCGAGGCGGGTTACCAACTGCCCACGCACAAGCACACCGGCGGCGTGCACGCCTACACCTTCTCCGGACGGTGGCGGTACAAGGAGTACGGCATCGACTACCACGCCGGGACGTTCATCTTCGAGCCGCCCGGCTCCGTCCACACGCTCACCATCGAGGAGGACAGCGACATCCTGTTCATCCTCGAAGGCGCCTTCATCGAGTACGACGCCGAGGGCAACATCACCGGGGTCACCGACGGGGAGTCGACCCTCAACGCCTACTACGCGCTGTGCGACGACGCGGGGATCGCGAGACCGCAGGGCATCCTCTCGTGATCCCGGACGGCTTCCCGGACGGGTTCTACGCGCAAGGCCATCCGTACGGGCTGTACGACGCGGTCCGGGCGGAGGGCGGGCTCGTCCGGCATCCGGCGCTGCCGCTGTGGGTCGCCGGGTCGCACGCGGCGGTGCACGCGGTCGCGAGCGACCCGGCGGCGTACCGGTCGGGCGACGGCATCCTGATCGACGAGATCGGCGTGCCCTTCGACACGCCGCCGACGATCATGCACACCGACCCGCCCGGCCACGGCCGGTACCGGGGGCTGGTCGCGCCCGCGTTCCGGCCGTCGGCGATGCGGCGGCTGGAGGGCGCGGTCCGGGAGCGGATCCGGGCGCTGCTGGAGCCGGTCGAGGCGGGCCGCCCGTTCGACGCGGTCGCCGAGCTGGCCGTCCCGCTGCCGCTGCAGGTGATCTGCCTGCTGCTCGGCATCCCGGAGGACGACTGGCCGCGGTTCTTCCGCTGGTCGGAGTCGATCATCCCGGGCGCGGCGCCGGAGCTGTCCGACGAGGAGCGCACCGCGCTGCGGATGGAGGCCGGCACCTACCTGGTCGAGGTCTCCAACGAGCGGCGGGCCGCGCCGCGCGACGACGTGATCTCGCAGCTCGCGCAGGCCGAGGTGGACGGCGACCGGCTCACCGACATCGAGATGGTGATGTTCCTGATCCAGCTGCTCGTCGCGGGCAACGAGACGACCCGGCACGCGATCTCGGGCGGGCTGCTGGCGTTCGCGGAGAACCCGGACCAGTGGGAGGCGATGAAGCGGCCGGAATCGATGCCGTCGGCGATCGAGGAGATCCTCCGCTGGACGTCCCCGGTCGTCTACTTCCTGCGGACCGCGACACGCCCGGTCGTCCTCGCGGGGCGAGAGGTGGCGGCCGGCGACCACATCATGCTCCTGTACGGCGCCGCGAACCGCGATCCGGATGCGTTCGGGCCGGATGCCGACCGTTTCGACATCATGAGACGGCCCGACGTGCCCGGACTGGCGTTCGGGTACGGCCCGCACTTCTGCCTCGGCGCCGCCCTCGCGCGGATGGAGATGCGGCTCGTCCTGGAAGAGCTCCGCGCCCGCTACACGGCCGTCACGGTCACGGACGAGCCGGTCTACAACGGCTCCCCCGTGGTCGTCGGGCTCCGCAGCCTCGGGCTCGCCTTCACTTAAAACCAGGATGAACCGGGCGCCGAACCCGGCCGGCGGCGCCCGGCGCAGGTTACGGCGTCCTGAATCCTCGCCGAACACCTGGCGCCGGTCACGCCTCCGGGCGGAAGACGGCGAGGGCCTTGGCGTGCTTGCCGAACCGTAGGGACGGCGGCACCCCCGTCACTTCGCCGTCGCGCGCGAGCCGCAGCTCACCGCCGGAGGCCAGCACCTCCAGCCCGCCGGCGCGCCACGCCCGGTAGCCGGGGGTGATGTGCAGGTGCCCGACCAGGATGGCGGCGACCGCGCGGATCCGGGGAATGCGCCGGCCCGTGGCGACCATGCGGACGTCGAGGCACCCGTCGTCGAGGCGCTCCCGCCAGGTGGGCGCGGCGCCGTGCGAGCCGAACTCGCCGTTGCCGACGAACGCCAGCCACACGTGCCGCCGGTGCCCGTCCACGACGGCCTCGACGGGCTCGGAGTGCCGCAGCGTGCGGACGGCGGCGACCGCCAGCGCGGGCCACTTGCCGAGCCGCTTCTCCAGCCGCACGCGCCGGTCGACCAGCTCGGTGTAGGCGCCGAAGCTCGCGGTGTTCAGGAACAACCGCTCGTCGCGCCGCCCGGAGCCGGCCGACGCGGGCACGGCGTACGCGACGTCCACGCGGCCGAGCCGCCCGGCCCGGTAGGCGGCGACCGCCTGCGCGGGCGACTCGACACCGAGCGCGCGGGCGAAATGGTCGAACGTGCCGCCGGGCACCACCAGCAGCGGCACGTCGTGGTCCAGCGCGGCGCGCGCGGCGGCGTTGACGGTGCCGTCGCCGCCGACGACGGCCAGCACGTCCGCCCGCGCGGCGGCCTCCGCGAGCACCTTCTCCAGGTCCTGGCCCTCCTCCAGCACGATGACCTCCGCCGCCGGAAGCTCGCGCTGCAGCAGCCCCATCGCCATCTCCGCGCCGCTCGGCATGATGCCGCGGGTGGCCTCGCCGCCGCTCCCCGATCCGGGGTTGACGACCGCGACGACACCGCGCCCGTCATCGGTGACCTGGACGTCCTCGCCCTCGGCCCGGGTCACCCGGGCCACCGGAGGGCGCGCGGGCCACACCAGCCGCGTGCCGAGCCCGGCCAGCGCGCCGATGCCGAGGCCGGCGAGCACGTCCCCGGGGTAGTGGGCACCGGTGTAGACGCGGGCGAACGCGACGCCGGCGGCGGTCGCGGCGACCGGCGCCGCCACCGCCGCGGGGGCCTCCAGCGCCACGCCCGCCGCGAACGCGGCGGCCGACGCGGAGTGCCCGGACGGGAAGGCGTGCGAGGTCGGCAGCTTCCACCGGATCCGGATCGGCGGCACCAGGTCCACGACGGGACGCGCCCGCCGGAACGCCTGCTTGCCGAGGACGTTGACGACCGGGCTCGCCACCGCGATCGCGATCGAGCCGCGCAGCGCGCCGCGCCGCAGCCGGGGCCGCCGGGTGAGGCCGAGCACCGCCGCCGTGGTGAACCACAGGACGCCGTGGTCGGCCGACCGCGACAGCCGGGGCAGGACGTACTCCAGGCCGGGCAGCCGGGCCGCCGCGACCCGGTCGAACGCCCACCGGTCGGCCCGGCCGAGCCGGCTCAGCAGGCGCCGGTGCGGGCCCCGGCGGGGGGCGGCGGCGGAACGCGGGGACCGGGGCGAGCGCAGCATCGCCGATGACCGAGAATGGTTGGACCGCATGCCCCGGGTATCCCCAGGGGCGTCGACAAGATTCCGTAATGATCTCAGTTCGGGGGTCACATGCGGGCGAACGTCACCTACACATCATCGACTGCAATAGGCTTCCCGGCATGAGTCACCCGCAACGGCTCGGTTCTCCGGGTGGCGAGTCGGTCGGCACGATCGCGGAGTCTCCTCACGTGAACGAGACGCTGGCCGCCTACGCCGTAAGGTACGGACTGAGGCAGAGCGCGGCGCGCCCCCCGCTGCGCAGCTACATCAAGAGTGTGTGGGCCAGGCGCAACTTCATCTGGGCCTTCGCGTCGGCCAAGAACATCTCGATGTACACCGACTCGCGACTGGGTCAGGTCTGGCAGCTGCTGACCCCGATCCTGAACGTCTCGGTCTACTACCTGATCTTCGGCGTCCTCCTCGGCACCAAGCGCGGTGTTCCGGACTTCATCCCGTTCCTTGTGACGGGCGTGTTCATGTTCGGGTTTACCCAGCGCTCCATCACGTCGGGATCGAAGTCGGTCGGTGACAACCTGTCACTGATCCGGGCGCTGCACTTCCCGCGCGCGACGCTGCCGCTCGCCATCGCGACCGTGGAGCTCCAGCAGCTGCTGCTGTCGCTGGTGGTGCTGCTGGCGATCGTGTTCGGCTTCGGCGAGCCGATCAGCTTCCACATGCTCCTCTTCGTCCCGGTGCTGCTCCTGCAGCTGATGTTCAACGTCGGGATGAGCATGGTGATGGCCCGGCTCGGCGCGTTCAACCGGGACGTCACCCAGCTGCTGCCGTTCGTCATGCGGACGTGGCTCTACCTGTCCGGCGTGATCTTCAGCCTGCCGCAGCTGCTGCAGCGCAGCCACGTCCTGAAGGACAACCCGTGGCTCGGCGAGATCCTCAAGGCCAACCCGGCCTACGTCTACGTCGAGCTGAGCCGGCACACGATGCTCGGCGAGTACCGCGACTACGTGCACACCACGCTGCACATGCACTCCACGACCCAGCTGTGGTTCTACGCGCTGGCGTGGTCGGCGATCGCCCTCGTCGGCGGGTTCCTGATCTTCTACAGTGCCGAGGAGCGTTACGGCCGTGGCTGACACCAAGGTGCGCGGCGGGACGGCCATCGACGTCGATCCCACGCGCGAGCCGATCGTCGTCGTCGACGACCTGCACATCATCTACCGCGTGTACGGCGCGGGCGGGAAGGGCAACGCCGCCAGCGCGTTCTCCCGCGTCCTGCGCCGCAAGGCCCGGCCCTCCATGAAGGAGGTGCACGCGATCAAGGGGCTGTCGTTCGTCGCGTACCGCGGCGAGGCGGTCGGGATCATCGGCACCAACGGCTCGGGCAAGTCGACGCTGCTGAAGGCGATCGCGGGGCTGCTGCCGCCGCACAGCGGCGCGGTCTACACCGACGGCCAGCCGTCCCTGCTCGGCGTGAACGCGGCGCTGATGAAGGACCTGACCGGCGAGCGCAACATCGTCCTCGGCTGCCTGGCCATGGGGATGACGCCCGCGCAGACCAAGGCCCAGTACCAGAAGATCGTCGACTTCGCGGGGCTCAAGGAGGGGTTCATCCAGTACCCGATGCGGACGTACTCGTCCGGCATGGGTGCGCGGCTCCGGTTCGCGATCGCCGCGGCGAAGACCCACGACGTGCTGCTGATCGACGAGGCGCTCGCCACCGGCGACGCCAAGTTCAAGCGCAAGAGCAAGAAGCGCATCGAGGAGCTCCGCAAGGAGGCCGGCGCGGTCTTCCTCGTGGCGCACCAGCTCGACACGGTCAAGGACATGTGCGACCGCGTCATCTGGATCGACGAGGGCCGGATGCGGATGGACGGCGACCCCGAAGAGGTCATCGCGGCCTACTCCGAGGCCGCCGGGAAGTGATGCTTGTCACAGCGGGGGCGGCTGTGACGGGCGCGGCCAGAGTTACAGGGAGTTACCGGATCGTCTCTGGATGAGACGGCCTCGCCGATCTACCGTCAAGGGGAGACCTCCAGCGGCGAGGGAGACCCCCGATGGCCGACCGGCGCGACACCCCCGAACCCAGCCGACACGGGCTCGGCGGACAGGAACTCAGCGGGCACGGGCTCAGCAGGCGCGGCTTTCTGTCCTCCACGGCGCTCGCGGCGGGCGCCTACGGCGTCCTCGCCGCGTGCGCCAGCGAGAGCAGCGGGCCGGAGGCGAAGACCCCGGGCAAGGCGCCGAAGGAGGTGTTCACCTCCCCCGCGTCCAAGCTGGGCGGCTCCCTCAGCATCCTGATGTGGAGCCATTTCATCCCGCGGCACGACAAGTGGTTCGACACGTTCCTCGCGGACTGGGGCAAGAAGGTCGGTGTCGACGTCCGCGTCGACCACATCAACACCGTGGACGTGCCGCGCCGCGCCGCGTCGGAGATCCAGGCGGGCAAGGGCCACGACCTGATCCAGCACATCGCGCCGTTCTCGCAGTACGAGCCGTCCGTGCTGGACATGGCTGACGTGGTGCAGGAGGCGAACCGGCGCTGGGGCCAGCAGTTGGAGCTGTGCCGCAGGTCCAGCTACAACCCCAACACCCGGCACTTCTACGCCTACTGCCCGGGCTGGTCGCCCGACCCCGGCGACTACCGCAAGTCGATGTGGCAGAAGGTCGGCCTGCCGAACGGCCCGACGAGCTGGGACGACCTGCTCCGCGGCGCCGCCGAGATCAAGAAGACGACCGGGGTGCCGTGCGGGCTCGGGCTGTCCCCCGAGACCGACTCGAACATGGCCGCGCGGGCGCTGCTGTGGTCGTTCGGCGGGTCGGTGCAGGACGCGAACGAGCGGGTGGCGATCAACTCCGACGCCACGGTGGCGGCCGTCGAGTACATGGCCCGGCTGTTCAAGGAGGCGGAGACCAGCGAGGTGTTCTCGTGGGTGCCCGCGTCCAACAACCAGGCGCTGATCGCCGGCAGGTCGTCCTACATCCTGAACTCGATCTCCGCGTGGCGCACCGCGATGGGCACCAACCGGACGATCGGCGACGACATCTTCTTCACCCCGGCGCTGCGCGGCCCGAAGGCGGCGCTGGCGGCGCAGCACGTCATCCAGCAGTGGATCGTCCCGAAGTACTCGCCGAACGCGGCGGCGGCCAAGGAGTTCCTGCTGCACTACACGGCGAACTTCCCGTCGGTGACGTACCACTCGGAGTTGTACGACCTGCCGGGCTGGCCGTCGCTGGTCCCGCAACTGCACGGGTGGCTCGACAACGACCCGTACGGCGCGAAGCCGGCGAACAAGCTGAGCCTGCTGAAGAACGCGACGTCGTGGAGCGCGAACATCGGGTACCCCGGCCCGTCGAACCCGGCGATCGGCGAGATCTTCAACACCAACCTGCTGCCGACGATGTTCGGCCGCGCCGCCCGCGGCCAGACGTCCGCGAAGCAGGCCGTCGCGGACGCCGAACGGCAGATCAACGCGATCTTCAAGAACTGGCGCACCCGCGGCCTCGTGGGCGGCTGACGGCCGATGAACACGGTCGAGGTCAAGGGGCTCGTGAAGACGTTCGACGGGCGGGTGCGGGCGCGGCGGCGCGGGCGCGGGGACGTGGTGCGCGCGCTGGACGGGGTGGACCTCGCCGCGGAGCCGGGCGAGTACCTGGTGCTGCTCGGGCCGTCGGGCTGCGGGAAGACGACGCTGCTGCGCACGATCGCCGGGCTGGAGCAGCCGACGGAGGGCGAGGTGCTGATCGGCGGGCACCCGGTGAACGGGCTGCCGCCGCGGGTCCGGCAGATCGCGATGGTGTTCCAGTCGTACGCCCTGTATCCGCACAAGACGGTGCGGGACAACATCGTCTTCCCACTGCGGGCGGAACGGATGGCCAAGGCGGAGCGGGAGAAGAAGGCGCGGTGGGCGGCGGAGCTGCTGGAGATCGAGCCGCTGCTGCGCCGCAAGCCGCGGCAGCTGTCGGGCGGTGAGCGGCAGCGGGTGGCGCTGGCGCGGGCGCTGGTCCGCGACCCGGCGGTGTTCCTGCTGGACGAGCCGCTGTCGAACCTGGACGCGAAGATGCGGGCGACGGCGCGCGACGAGCTGAAGCGGTTCCAGCAGCGGGTCGGCACGACGACGATCTACGTGACGCACGACCAGGCCGAGGCGATGGGGCTCGGGGACCGGATCGCGGTGCTGGAGCACGGCCGGGTCCGGCAGGTCGGGACGCCGCAGGAGGTGTACGACGACCCGTCCGACACGTTCGTGGCGACCTTCATCGGGTCGCCGCCGATGAACCTGGTGAAGCGCGGCGACCGGCTGGTGGGGTTCCGGCCGGAGCACCTGCTGCCGGCGGAGGTCGTCCCGGCGGACCGGCGGGTGCCGCTGCCGCTGCGGGTGGAGCGGATGGAGTACCTGTCGGGCGACCGGCACGTGTACGGGACGGTGACGGGCATCGGCGAGGACACCCGGGTGATCGCCCGGCTGCCCGCCACGGTGATGACGCCGATCGCGGCGGGCGAGACGCACGACTTCGCGGTGGAGCCGGAGCGGCTGCGGTTCTTCGACGCGGCGGAGGGCGCGCGGGCGGAGCCGATGACGATCGGGGGCGCGCGGTGACCGCCGCGTCCGCCGTGCGGGCGCGGCGGAGGGCGCGGCGCGGCGCGGGGCTCGCCGACCGGGAGGGCTTCCTGGCGTGGGCGATGCTGCTGCCGTCGGTGATCTACATCATCGCGCTGGTCGGCCTGCCGTTCCTGCTGGCCATCGCGTTCGCGTTCTCCGACGTGACGACCGGCGACCCGTCCTTCGACTTCGTCGGGTTCCGCAACTTCACCGAGGTCTTCCACGACGGGGTGTTCTGGCGGGCGCTGGTGAACACGCTGGTGTTCACCGGGATCAGCATGGCGCTGATCGTGGTCTTCGGGAAGATCCTGGCGAACATCCTGGTCGCCGACTTCCACGGCAAGTGGCTCGTCCGGCTGCTGGTGCTGCTGCCGTGGACGACGCCGGTCGCGCTGTCCACGATCTCGTGGCTGTGGTTCCTCGACTCGATCTACTCGCCGGTCGACTGGGTGCTCCGGCACACGGGGCTGATCAGCGGGAACGTGGTGTGGCTCGGCCGCCCGTGGACGGCGATGGGCTCGGTGATCGCGGTGCAGACGTGGCGGCTGACACCGCTGGCCGCGGTGATCATGATGGCGGGGCTGGTGGCGATCCCGCGCGACATCGACGAGGCGGCCCGGGTCGACGGCGCCGGGTTCTGGCGGCGGATGTTCGAGGTGACGATCCCGCTGACGCTGCCGGTCATCGCGGTCGCCGGGCTGTTCGGCGCGATCATGACGTTCACCGACATGACCGTCCCGTACGTGCTGACGCGGGGCGGGCCGACGCACGCCACGGACGTGCTGGCGTCGTGGGCGTACTTCCGGGGGATCGAGGGCGGCGACGTCGGGCAGGGCGCGGCGATCGCGCTGTTCCTGTTCCCGCTGCTGCTCGCCGGCGCGATCGCGATCCTGCGCGCCGTCCGCCGGTTGGAGGCGGGATGACCGACCGGGCCGGGGAGGTCGAGAGGCTGCGGCGGCGGTACGCGCTGCGGCACGCCGCGGCGCGGGGCGGCGTGTACGGGTCGGCGATCCTGGCGGCGCTGGTGTGCGCGCTGCCGTTCCTGTGGAGCCTGGTCAGCGCGTTCAAGCAGAACCAGGACCTGTACAACCCCGAGAGCAACCCGTTCTTCTTCAACAAGCCCGCGACGCCCGACCATGTGACGTTCCTGTTCGACGACACGCCGTTCCTGACGTTCGTGGCCAACACGCTGCTCGTCGGCGCCGCGGTCGTGGCGATCACGCTGCTGCTCGCGCTGCCCGCCGCGTACTCGCTGGCGCGGCTGGACCGCCCGTGGGGCACCCCGATGGGCATCGCGATCTTCATGGTGTACCTGGTGCCGCCGTCGCTGCTGTTCCTCTCGCTGACCCGCGTCGTGGTCCGGCTGCACCTGGAGGACTCCCTCTGGTCGATGATCGTCGTCTATCCGACGATCACCGTCCCGGTGTCGGTGTGGCTGCTGATCGGGTTCCTGCGGGCCGTCCCGAAGGACGTCGAGGAGCAGGCGATGGTGGACGGCTACAGCCGGCTCGGCGCGTTCGCCCGGGCCGTCCTGCCGCTGGTGTTCCCCGGGATCGTCGCGGTGGTGGTCTTCAGCTTCACCCTCACCGCCAGCGAGTTCGTGTACGCGCTGGCGTTCGTGTCGGCGAGCCCGCAGATGGTCGTCAGCACCGGCGTGCCGACCCAGCTGGTGCGCGGGGACGTGTTCTTCTGGCAGTCGCTGCAGGCCGCCACGGTGGTCACCGCCGTCCCGATCGCGTTCCTGTTCAACCTGTTCCTGGACAGGTTCGTCACCGGGTTCACGATGGGCGCCGTCAAAACCTGATCGACGGCTGATAGAGATGGGGGTGACAACCGATCCCTTGACGAGGAGGTCGCTATGGCCGGCCGGCCACCGCTTCCGCACGAGCACCTGCCGCAGGTCGGGTCCTTCAGCGTGACCAGCGACGACGTCACCGAAGGCGAGCGGCTCGACGACGCCCACGTGTTCGACGACTGGGGGTTCAGCGGCGGCAACCAGTCGCCCCACCTGCGCTGGTCCGGATTCCCGGCGGAGACCAGGAGCTTCGCCGTGACCTGCTACGACCCGGACGCCCCGACCGGCAGCGGCTTCTGGCACTGGTCGCTGTTCGACATCCCCGCGGACGTCACCGAGCTGCCCACCGGCGCGGGCACCGCCGACTCCAAGATCGGCGTCCACGCCCGCAACGACTACGGCACCAAGGCGTTCGGCGGCGCGGCGCCGCCTCCCGGCGACCCGCACCGCTACGTGTTCACCGTGCACGCCCTGGACGTCGAGTCGCTCGGCCTGGACTCCGACACCTCGCCGGCCGTCGTGGGCTTCAACATCACCGCCCACACCCTGGCCCGCGCCACGATCATCCCCGAGTACGGCGTCTGACACCCCGCTGAGGCCGTCCCACCCCGGGACGGCCTCACGAGGCGCCGACCAGCACGTCCCCCACGGCCGTCCGCCGGTACAGGACCGAACGGCCGCTGCGCTCACGGGTGACGAGGCCCGACGCGCGCAGCACCGCCAGGTGGTCGCCGACGCCGCCGAGGCTCACCCTCAGCCGGGCGCTGAGCCAGGTCGTCGTGGCGGGCTCGGCCAGCGCGCGCAGCAGGTCGGCGCGGGTGTGGCCGAGCAGCCGGGCGAGCGCGTCACCCTCCTGCGACCCCCGCCCCTCCCACAGCGCCGCCACTCCCCTGGCCGGGTACATCAGCGTGTACGGCCAGTTCCGCTCCAGGGTGACGGTGATCTCGGAGAAGATCGTCGGGACGAACATCAGCCCGGCGCCGTCGAGCTCCACCACCGCGTCGTCCCGCAGGTCGGCCTCGATCACGCCGTCGCGCCAGCGGACCTTGCGCGACAGGCCGTCCAGCGCCTGCGCCCAGCCGTAGGCCGCGAGCCGGCCCGCGCGGTACAGGATGTCCTGTTCGAGGATCGAGCGCAGCACCGGCCATTCCGGTTCGATCAGCACCGCCCACGCGCGCTCCATGCAGTCGGCGAACCGCCGCACCATGTCGGGGCTCTCCAGCACGTCCCGGACGTCCGGTTCGGGTTCCGGAAGGGTTTCGAGGGTGCGGGCGATCTCGGCGCGCGCCTGCTCCAGCGGCGTGGCGCGGGTGACGGCGAGCTGCTCGGCGACCGTCTGGTTCGGGCGGGTGGGCGGCGGCGAGAAGAAGTCGGCGACGTAGCCGCGCTCGTGCATCAGGAAGGCCAGCGCGCGCACGGCCGGGTCATCGGCGATCGTCCGGAAGGCGGGCCGGACCCGCTCCAGCCACGGCCGCACCGGGCCGGCGGGGATCCGCTCCGTGACGATCCCGACCGCGATGACCGTCTCGAACAGCGGCGCGATGCCGAACCGGCTCGCCGCGAGGTCGCCGGGCCCCACTTTGATCCGGTACATGTTTCGCTCCTCCCCGAAACATTATCCTCCCGCGGCGCGGACCCCGAGGGTGGTCGCCATGACCACGACCACCGCACCGGCGGCGTCCGCGCGCTACCGCGACGTCTTCGGCGTCGCCGAGTTCCGCACCCTCTTCGCCCTGCAGACGCTGCGGGTGGCCGGGGACTCGATCCGGATGATCGCGCTGTCGGTGCAGACGTTCGAGCGGACCGGGTCCTCGCTCACCGCGGCCCTGGTGTTCTGCGCGGAGATGCTCCCCTACGTGGTGGGCGGCGCGTTCCTGCTCTCGCTGGCCGACCGGTTCCCGATGCGGCGGCTGCTCACCGGATTCCATCTGCTGACCCTGGCGGTCACGGCCGTCCTCGCGTTCGACGTCGTCCCGCTTCCGGGGATGATCGCGCTGATCCTGGTGCTCGGGCTGTTCGGACCCGTGAGCAGCGCGACCGTGCACGGCCGGTTGCCCGCACTGCTTCCCGGCGACGGGTTCGTGCTGGGCCGGTCGCTGTTCACCATGACGGCCGCCGGCGCGCAGATCGCCGGGCAGGCGGTCGGCGGGCTGCTGCTGGCGGTGCTGACCCCGTCCGGGACGCTCTGGCTGGCCGCCGGGAGCGCCGCCGTGGCCGCCGCGCTCGCCCGGTTCGGCCTGCCGGACGTGCCGGTGCCGGGCCGCGGGTCGTCCGGCGTGGCGCGGGAGACCTGGCGGGTCAACCGGCTGCTGTTCGGCGACCGCAGGACGCGGGGCCTGCTGCTGGCCTTCTGGCTGCCGCTGTCCCTGTCGGTCGGCGCGGAGGGCCTGATGGTGCCCTACGCGAGCGGGCTCGGCCGGGCGGGTGAGGCGGGCCTGCTGATGTCGGCGGGCGCGCTGGGGATGTTCACGGGCAACCTGCTGATGGGCCGCTGGATCCGCCCGGGCCTGCGGGACCGGCTCATGTTGCCGCTGGCGCTGCTGATGGGCGCGCCGCTGCTGCTGTTCGCGCTCCATCCGCCGCTGCCGGTGGCGTGCGCGCTGCTGTTCGCGGGCACGATCGGCCTCGGCTACGACCTGCCGCTCCAGCGCCGGCTCGTGGACGCGACGCCGGAGCGGATCCACGGCCAGGCCCTGGGCCTCGCCAACACCGGGATGATGACCGGGCAGGCCGCCGGAATGGCCGCGGCGGGCGCCCTCGGCGACCTGCTGGTGCCGCCGCAGGCCATCGCCCTCTGCGGCGCCGCATCACTGCTGTCATGCCTGGTGCTGGTACGGCACCTGCGCTGAGGCGCCGGGACGGCCTCACGAGGCGCCGACCAGCACGTCCCCCACGGCCGTCCGCCGGTACAGGACCGAACGGCCGCTGCGCTCACGGGTGACCAGGCCGGACGCGCGCAGCACCGCCAGGTGATCGCCCACCCCGCCGAGACTCAGCCGCAACCGGGCGCTGAGCCACGTCGTCGTCGCGGGCTCGGCCAGCGCGCGCAGCAGATCGGCGCGCGTACGGCCGAGCAGCCGCGCCAGCGCGTCCCCTTCCCGCGACTCCCGCCCCTCCCACAGCGCCGCCACTCCCCTGGCCCGGTACATCAGCGTGTACGGCCAGTTCCGTTCGAGCGCGACACCGACGTCGGAGAACGCGGTCGGGACGAACATCAGCCCGCCGCCGTCGAGCCGGGTGGTCCCCTCTTTCCGCAGGTCGAGCTCGATGACGCCGTCACGCCAGCGGACCTTGCGCGACAGGCCGTCCAGCGCCTGCGCCCAGCCGTAGGCGGCGAGCCGGCCCGCGCGGTGCACGATGTCCTGTTCGAGGATCGAGCGCACGATGGGCCAGTCCGGTTCGATGAGGGCCGTCCACGCCGCCTCCACGCCGTCGGTGAGCCGCCGCACGACCTCCGCGCTCTCCAGGACGCCGCGGATGTCCGGTTCGGGCTCCGGGAGGCCCTCGACGTTGCGGGCGATCTCCTCCCTCGCCTGCTCCAGCGGCGTGGCGCGGGCGATGGACAGCTGCTCGGCGACCGTCAGGTTCGGGCGGGCGGGCGGCGGCGAGATGAAGTCCGCGACGTAGCTGGTGTGGCCGACGAGGAACGCCAGCGTCCGCACCGCCGGGTCGCCGGCGATCGCCCGGTAGGCGGGCCGGACGCGCTCCAGCCACGGGCGCACCGGGCCGGCGGGCAGCCGCCCGGAGGCGAGGCCGATCACGTGGAGCGTCTCGTACAGCGGCGCGATCCCGAACCGGCTGGCCGCCAGGTCCCCGGGCCCCACCACGATCCGATGCACGTTTCGCCCCTCCCCGAAACATTATCCGGCCGCCCCGCTCCGTCCGAAAGTGGCGGCATGACCACTTCGGCCGCCCCCACGGCGCCGCCGGCGCCCGCGCGCTACCGCGACGTCTTCGGCGTCCCCGAGTTCCGCACCCTCTTCGGCGTGCAGGCGCTGCTGGTGACCGGGGAGTCGATCCGGATGATCGCGCTGTCGGTGCTGGTGTTCGAGCGCACGGGCTCCACCTTGCTCGCGGCCCTGGCCTTCTCCGCGGGCATGCTGCCCTACGTGGCGGGGGGCATGTTCCTGCTGTCGCTCGCCGACCGGGTGCCGCCGCGCCGCCTCCTCACCGGCTATTTCCTGGCGCGCTGCGCGGTCGACGGCGTCCTGGCCCTGGGCGGCCTGCCGGTCCCGGGAATGCTCGCGCTGGTCGCGGGGATCGGGGTGTTCGCACCGGTCGGCAGCGCGAGCCTGGGAGGACGGCTGCCGAGCCTGCTGTCCGGAGGCCGGTACGTGCTGGGCCGGTCGGTGTTCACGATGACGATGGCGGTCGGGCAGATCGCCGGGCAGGCGCTGGGCGGGCTGCTGCCGGCGGTGCTGGCACCGTCCGGGACGCTGCTGCTCGCGGCGGTGAGCGGGGGAACGGCGGCCGCGCTCGCCTGGCGCGGCCTCCGGGCGCCGGAGCCGCACGCGAACGGGGGCTCTTCGCGGCCCTCGGGTGCGGTGCGGGACACGTGGCGGGTCAACCGCAGGCTGCTCGCGGACCGGAGGGTGCGCGGATTGCTGCTGGCGTGGTGGCTGCCCGTGTCCCTGGCGGTCGGCAGCGAGGCCATGGCGGTCCCCTACGGGAGCGGGCTCGGCCGGCCGGGTGCGGCCGGGCTGCTGCTGGCCTCGGGCGCGACCGGGATGTTCTCAGGGAATCTCGTGCTCGGACGATGGATCCGGCCGGCCGTCCGGGAACGGCTGACGCTGCCGCTGGCCTTGCTGACCGGTGCGCCGCTGCTGGCGTTCGCGTCCGGGCCGGGCCTCGCGGCGGCGTGCGCGCTACTGGCGGCAGGGACGTTCGGGATGGGCTACGACCTGAACATCCAGGCGCGTGTGGCGGACGCGGTGCCGGAGCGCGTCCAGGGGCAGGCGGTCGGGCTGGCCACCATGGGAATCGTGACGGGGCAGGCCGCCGCCATGGCCGGCGCGGGTGCTCTCGGCGGGGTGCTCGCGCCGGCGTACGTCATCGCGTCGTGCGGCGCCGCGTCGCTCGTGACCTGTCTGGTGCTGGTCCGGCGTCTACGGTGACGGCTTGCGGCGGCGGCGGGCGGCCGGCGCGGGCTGAGGAGGAGGACATGCCGTCATCCTCACCGCGGCCCCGTGGCGCCGCCTGAGTACCCGTACTCAGACGGCGCCCGGAATGTACCTACTTCTCCCAGGGGAAGCGGTCCGCGAAGGCGGGCTTGAGGTCGTCCAGCCAGACGGCGTCGGGGTCGTACTGCGCGAAGAAGGGCTTGCCCACCAGGTCCGCGTCGCGGCACTGGATGAAGTGCAGGGCGAACACCTTCTCGCCGAGCAGGTCGACGACGCCGTCCACGCAGACCTTGCCGGGGGTGGCGGACATGGACGGGCCCCGGACGGTCCGGGAGAGCCCGGAGACGTTCTTGTAGGCGTCCCGGAAGATCTCGTAGGCGCGCGCCAGCGGGACGGCGAAGTAGTCCTGCGGGCCGGTGTCGCGCTCGACGAACATGTAGTACGGGACGAGCCCCAGCCGCGTCTGGGTCCGCCACATGGTCTCCCAGGTGGCGGCGTCGTCGTTGATCGTCCGGATGAGGGGCGCCTGGGTGCGGATGACCGCGCCGGTGTCGCGGATGCGGCGGCACGCCTCGGTGACCATGAGCGGTTCGAGCTCGCGCGGGTGCGTGAAGTGCGCCATGAAGGCGAGGTTCTTGCCGGACTCGACGACCTGCTCGAACAGCCGGAGCATGGCGTCGGCGTCGGGGTCGGTGACGAACTTCTGCGGCCAGTAGGCCAGCGACTTGGTGCCGATCCGGATGGACTCCAGCTGCTCCAGCTCCAGCAGCGGCTCCACGTAGCGGCGCAGCACGGGCTCGCCCATGATCATGGCGTCGCCGCCGGTGAACAGCACGCTGGTCACCTCGGGGTGGGCGATCAGGTAGTCGCGCAGGGCGGCGGGCTCGTCGCCGGCCATCTTCAGGTCGGGCTCGCCGACGAACTGGGCCCAGCGGAAGCAGTAGGTGCAGTACGCGTGGCAGGTCTGCCCCTGCTTGGGGAAGTACAGCACCGTCTCGTCGTACTTGTGCTGCATCCCGGGGACCTTGCCGTCGCCGAAGCTCGGGATGTTGAGCTCCATCTGGCCGGCGGGGTGCGGGTTCAGGCTCATCCGCACCGCGTGCGCGGCGGCCTCGACCTCGGCCTTGGGGGCCTCGCGGCGCAGCAGGTCCGACAGGTGCGCGACGTCGCCGGCGGGGAGCATGTCGGGCTGCGGGAACACCAGCCGGTAGATCGGGTCGTCCGGCGCGGCCGACCAGTCGATGAGCTCCTCGATGACGTAGGCGTTGGTCCGGAAGGGCAGGACCGTGGCGACCGCCCGGGTCGCGAGCCGCTGCTCGGGCGACAGACCGGCGCGAGCGGTGAGCTCGTCCAGGTGCTTCGCCGTGAAGGCGCGGAAATTGCGACCGGTGGATCGCACTGCGGGAGCCGCGTCGTTCACCAGTGTCACGTGTTGGTACTCCTTGATGTCAGCGGGGAAGCGCACCCCGGGCACGTCGTCACGGACGGTGATCAGAAGGGCGCTGGACACCCCCATTCAACCGTTTGGGACCGGTTCATACCGAATTGATACCCCCTACAGGGTAGGGAAAAAGCTGGTCAACGCCGATCCCGACAAATCGCCCCTGCATCATCGTGGACGTTCCGCCCCTTGTTCAACGACTACGGGACGTCAACCTCTCCGTCATCCGGCGGCCAGGCTTCGGCCAGCGGATACTCCGGAAACCGCGCCCCAGGTCACACACTGACAGGATCTTCGGAAATACTGGCGTGGGCGGCACCGCGGACGGGCGAAGGGGCTGGTGTGCACTCCCACGACGCAGACGGTCCGGCCGAACCGGCCAGTGGCCAGGGCGGAACCGCGCCCGGCACCGGCACCGGCGGACCGGACCTCCACGACCCCGGCGGCCCGGGCGTGGCCCCGCGCTACGTGATCGTCCTGGCCTTCCTCGCGGCGGTCTGCTACGCGTCCTTCTTCCTGGAGAACGTGCTGAGCCCCGCCCTCGACGTCGTCAACGGCTACGTCAGCGAGCTGTCGGCCCTCGACCAGCCGTTCCACCTGGTCTACAGCGGCGGCGACTTCCTCACCGGCGTCATGTCGATCCTCGTGGCGATCGGCACGCTGCGCCGGCTGCGGCGGCGCCCGCTGGCCAGCGCGGGCTGGGCGTTCCTCGGCCTGTTCGGGATCTGGGCGATCGGGGACGCCTCTTTCCCGCTGGACTGCGCCCCCAACCTGGAGACGTGGTGCGCGCTGCGGGAGCGCTCGGAGCACGTGTCGTTCGCGCACGAGTTCCACTCCGTCACCAGCACCGTCGTGATCACCTGCGGGGTGATCGCGCTGTTCCTGCTGTCCATGGCCGCCCGCCGGTACGAGTGGTGGCCCGTGCTGGCCCGCTGGGGCTGGGTGGTCGCGGCGGCCGAGACCGTGTTCGCGCTGAGCACGCTGCTGGCGATGTACCTGGGCCGCTGGCTCGGCATCATCCAGCGCGTGCAGATCACCGTGCTGTGCGCCGGGCTGCTGCTGATCGCCTGGGCGCTGTACGCCGACCGCCGGAACGCCCGGCGCTCCTGCGCCGCCCCGCCGCCGCTACGGGAGAAGACACCCCTATGACCGAGAACACCGACCGGGTGTACGGCACCGCCGGCACCGTGGACGAGATCATCAACGTCGGGCGGGAGCAGGTCCACGTGGTCGAGGAGGGGCCGGCGGACGGCCCGCCGCTGCTGCTCAGCTCCGGTCTCGGCGGCGCCTGGTTCGACTGGCGGCCGAGCGCCGACCTGCTGCGCGACCGGAACCGGCTGATCGCCTTCGACCGCCCCGGGCTGGGCCTCAGCCCCGCCGCGGTCGCGGCCCCGACGCTGCGCCGCGAGGCCGGCGTCCTCGCGGCGCTCGCGGAGCGGGCCGGACGGCCGGTGATCGTGGTCGCGCACTCGATGGCCGGGTTCCACGCCGAGGCGCTCGCCCGGCTCCGCCCCGAGCTGGTGCGCGGCCTGGTCCTCGTGGACCCCAGCTACGAACCCGACCCGCACGAGCTCATCCGGTTCGCGGCGGTGGCGACGCCGCTGGCGACGGCGGCCGGCGCGGTCCTCGGCGCGACCCGGCTGGCGAAGATCGTCGGGCCGTTCGGGCGCCGGACGGTCCTGAAGTGCACCAGCCGGCGCGACGAGCCCGTCCCGGACGCGGTCGTCCGCTCGGTGTACGGGCGCGGGACGGTCCTCGGCACCGTCGTGGCGGAGGACCTGGCGTACCGGGAGCAGGCCGTCGACCTGGCGCGGCTGCGCGAGCGCCGCCCGTTCCCGGCCGTGCCGCTGGTCGTGCTGACGGCGCTCGGGGACGTCAAGGGCGATGCGAAGAAGCGGGAATGGTCGCAAGCGCACGCGCGGCTGGCGGGCATGACGCCGTACGGGAGACAGGTCGATCTGCCGGACTGCCTGCACATGGTCCAGCTCGACCGCCCGGACGCCGTCGCCGACGCGGTCGCCGAGGTGCTGCGGGCCGAGGAGACGGTGTGAGGCGCGTCCAGGCGGTGCTTCTCGCGGCGGTGCTGGCCGTCGCGATGTCCGGCTGCAAGGTGATGCAGCGGATCTCCGAGGGCTCCTACCGCAACGCCGTCACCGACGGGGTCGTCGCCGAGCTGAAGAAGCGCGGCATCCCGCTGAAGGCGCGTCCGTCCTGCAAGACGCCGAAGACGGGCGACACCGTGCGGGTCTCGTGCACGGCGCGGACGAAGGCGGGGCAGCCGGTCGTGGTGACCGGCGTCGCCCGCGACGCCGACAGCGCCCACCCCGTCGAGGAGTACACCGTCACCGTGGCCGGCCGGCAGGTCCTGGACCAGGGCTGCCTCGGCCTCGGCTGCTCCTGACGCCCGGCGTCCCGGCCTAGCCGCCGCCCTTGTGGCAGGCGGCGCCGAGGCACTGCGCGTTCTCCACGACCGGGCGCCCGTCCACGAGGATCGTGAAGTAGTTCCGCTTGGACGCCTGCTCGCCGCTGCCGAGCACCTTGACCTGCTTGTTGTCGGCGGTCGCGCCGGTGCAGGACACGCGCATGCTCTTCTGCGTCCAGCCGGGCAGGTTCGCGCACTTCAGCGGCGACTGCAGCTTCAGACCGCGCGTGCTCAGCTCGTCGGTCGCCTTCGTCGGCAGCGCCTTGCGCAGCGCGGCCTGCGTCTTGTACTGCAGCTCGCCGCCGGACGTCACCATCAGCCACGCGGCGCCGCCCGCGACCAGCAGGACGAGCAGGACGGCGGAGCCCAGGATCAGGGCCTTCTTGCGATTCATCACCATTTCCACGGCTCATACATCACCGTACGTACTGGATCACATGCACGGAGTGCCGGACTTTTCCCTGATCATGCGCATTCGTTGCCCGGCCGCGCGGGGCGTCCGGCCCCCGCCGCGCCCGGCCGGCGGGCACGTGAGGCTCGCCACCTCCCGGCCGGCGCCGCCAAGGCAGCCGAACCGAGGACTTACCATGCGATGAGCTGCGCATCTCCCGCGCGCCGCACCTCCCTCACCCTCCTGGAGCGACCCCATGACCGGTCAAGGCGAGCCGTCCCGCCCGGCGGCCCGCCGGCCGGCGGTGGTGCGGCCGCTGCCGATCGCGGTCGACACGATGGGCGGCGACCACGCGCCCGGCGAGATCATCGAGGGCGCGGTCGACGCGGTCCGCGAGCACGGCGTCCGGGTGGTGCTGGTCGGGCAGGCGCCGCGGATCCAGCGCGAGCTGGACCGGCACGGGTTCGCCGGGAAGATCCCGATCGTGCACGCCGAGGAGGCCCTCGACATGGGCGAGGGCGCGCTCGCGAGCTGGCGCAAGCCGAAGTCGTCGATCGCGATCGCCTGCCACCTGATCAAGCAGGGCCGGGCGTCGGCGCTGGTGTCGGCGGGCAGCACCGCCGGGGTCGTCGCGACGTCCCGGCTGCGGCTGAAGGGCCAGCAGGGCGTGATGCGGCCCGCCATCGCGGTGGCGCTGCCGACCACGCCGCGCCCGACGATCCTGCTGGACGCCGGCGCCACCGTGGACGTCAAGCCGGAGGGGCTCGTCCAGTTCGCCGCGCTCGGCACCGCGTACGCGCAGATCCTGCTGGGCGTGGAGCGGCCGACCGTGGGGCTGCTGACGATCGGGTCCGAGCCCGGCAAGGGCAACAAGGTCACCAAGCGGGCGCACGAGCTGCTGTCCGGCGGCAGCCACGGCATCGAGTTCGCCGGGAACGTCGAGGGCCACGACCTGCTGCGCGGCGCGGTGAACGTGGTGGTGACCGACGGCTTCACCGGCAACGTCGCGCTCAAGACGATGGAGGGCACGGTCCGGACCGCCTTCGCGGAGATCCGGACCGCGATGACCGCCAGCACCCCCGCCCGGGTCGGCGCGCTGCTCCAGCGCCGCCGCCTCCAGGAACTGCGCGACCGCCTCGACCCCGACACCTACGGCGGCGGCGTCCTGCTCGGCCTGAACGGGACGGTCGTCATCGCGCACGGCGCCTCGCACGCCCGCGCGATCGCCTCGGCGTGCGAGCTGGCGCACCGGCTCGCGGCCGGGCGGATCGTCGAGCGGATCCGCGAGCAGGTCGCGGCGACGCGGACGTCCCGGTTCGGCCGCTGGACGCACAGCGAGCGCGACTCCCAGGACAAGGCGGACAAGGCCGACAGGTCCCGGCCCATCGAGAGGCCGGCGGAGGCCCCGAAGCCCGCCGAACCGGCACCGGAGCCCGCACCGCCCGCCGCCCAGCGCACCGGGGAACGCGCCGCGCCGGAACGGACGGAGCCGCCAGCCCCGACATAGTCCGGGACGGCCCGGGAAGATCATCCGTGTGGACGGGGTGCCGGCGGCGGCCGAGCGCGGGCTGACGGCCGCCGAGGTGCGCGAACGGGTCGCGGCGGGCCGCAGCAACGACGTGCCGCGCCGCTCCAGCCGCTCGGTGCCGGAGATCGTCCGCGCGAACGTGCTGACCCGGTTCAACGCGCTGATCGGCTCGCTGCTGGTGCTCGTGCTGATCTTCGGAGAGTGGCAGGACGGGCTGTTCGGCCTGGTCATCGTGGCGAACTCGGCGATCGGTTCCGTCCAGGAACTGCGCGCCAAGCGGACCCTGGACCGGCTCGCGGTGATCGGCGAGACGCCCGTGCGGGTGCGGCGGGACGGCACCGTCCGGGAGATCGCGCAGCAGGAGATCGTGCTGGACGAGCTGATCGTGCTCGGCCCCGGCGACCGGATCGTCGTGGACGGCGACGTCGTGGCGTCCACCGGACTGGAGGTCGACGAGTCGCTGCTCACCGGGGAGGCCGACCCGGTCCGCAAGCCGCCCGGCGCGCACGTGCGGTCGGGGAGCTTCGTGGTGGCGGGCGGCGGCGCGTTCACCGCCGCGAAGGTCGGCCGGGACGCCTACGCGGCGCGCCTGGTGGAGGAGGCGAGCCAATTCTCGCTGGCGCACTCGGACCTGATGGCGGGCATCAACGCGTTCCTGAAGTACGTGACCTGGCTGATCGTCCCGGCCGCGGTCCTGCTGTTCGCCACCCAGCTCTCCGCCGCCGGGAACGCCCCGGACGCGGTGGTCGGAGCGGTCGCGGGCGTCGTGACGATGGTCCCCGAGGGGCTGGTGCTGATGACCAGCATCGCGTTCGCGGTCGGGGTCGTCCGGCTCGGGCGGCGGCGCTGCCTGGTCCAGGAGCTGCCCGCGATCGAGGGCCTGGCCCGGGTGGACGTGCTGTGCGTCGACAAGACCGGCACGCTCACCGAGCCCGGCATGGACCTCGCCGACGTGATCGTCCTGCGCGGCGACCTGCCGGCCGGGGAGGCGCTCGCGTCGCTCGCCGCGTCCGACCCCGACCCGAACGCGACGATGCGCGCCGTCCTCGACGGGCTGCCCGCGCCCGCGGAGCCGTGGGCCCCGACCGGGACCGTCCCGTTCTCCTCGGCCCGCAAGTGGAGCGGAGCGGAGTTCGCCGGGCACGGCTGCTGGGTGCTCGGCGCGGCGGACGTGCTGCTCCGCCCGGACGACCCGGCCCGCAGCCGGGCCCGCGAGCTGGGTGCGGGCGGGCTGCGGGTGCTGGTCCTCGCCCGCGTGCCGGACGGCTCGTTCGGCGACCCGGACCGGCTCGACGCGGCGGCGGCGGAACCGGCCGCGCTCGCGGTCCTGCGGCAGCGGCTGCGGCCGGAGGCGGCGCCGACCCTGCGGTACTTCGCCGGGCAGGGCGTCGCGGTGAAGGTGATCTCCGGCGACGACCCGGTCTCGGTCGGCGCGATAGCCCGCGCACTCGGCCTCGCCGGCGCCGAGCACCCCGCCGACGCCCGCACGCTCCCCGGCGACCCCGCCGCGATGGCGGAAGCCCTGGACGCCAACTCGGTGTTCGGGCGGGTCGGCCCGCAGCAGAAGCAGGCGATGGTCCGCGCGCTGCGGTCCAGGGGGCACACGGTCGCGATGACCGGCGACGGCGTCAACGACGTCCTCGCGCTCAAGGACGCCGACCTCGGCATCGCCATGGGGTCGGGCAGCGGCGCGACGCGGGCCGTCGCGCAGGTCGTGCTGCTGGACGACGGCTTCGCCGCGCTGCCGCACGTCGTCGGCGAGGGACGGCGGGTCCTCGGCAACATCGAGCGGGTCGCGAACCTGTTCCTCACCAAGACCGTGTACTCGATCATCCTGGTGGTGCTGGTCGGGCTCGCGAACGTCCGGTTCCCCTTCCTGCCCCGGCACCTGACGCTGATCAGCTCGCTGACCATCGGCGTCCCGGCGTTCTTCCTGGCGCTCGCGCCGAACGCCGAGCGGGCCCGGCCCGGGTTCGTGCCGCGGGTGCTCCGGTTCGCGGTACCGGCCGGGATCGCCTGCGGCGGCGCGACGTTCGCGGGCTACTACCTGGCCACCGAGCGGCCGGCCGGCGACTTCGCCGACGACAGCACGACGGCCTCCATCGCGCTGTTCGTGCTGACCCTGTGGGTGCTGGCCCTGATCGCGCGGCCGTGGAACCGGTGGCGGCTCGGCCTGGTCGCGGCGATGGGCGCGGCTTTCGCCGTCGTCCTGGGCGTCCCGCCGCTGCGGCGCTTCTTCGCCCTGGAGACCGGCCAGACCCGCAACGACGCCGTCGCGCTGGCGATCGCCGCCGCCGCGGCGGTGCTGCTGACAGCCGTGCTCCGATACGTCCCCGTCCTCACCGCGAGGCTCCGCCGCGGGCGGGCCTGACCCGCCGGCCGGCACGGGTGAAAAGCGGTGCCGGGCGGTGCGCCCGCGCCGATAACCTTGGAACATGCCCGATCCGCAACTCGTACTCGCCGCCCGGGTCCAGGACGCGCTGAGCGCCGCCTTCGGACCGTCGTACGCGGACGCCGACCCGGTCATCCGGCCGTCGCAGTTCGCCGACCTTCAGGCCAACGTGGCGCTGCCGCTGGCCAAGAAGCTGGGCCGCAAGCCGCGAGACGTGGCCGACGAGATCGTCAAGAACCTCGACGTCGCCGGTGTCGTGTCGGACGTGCAGGTCAGCGGGCCGGGCTTCATCAACCTGACGCTCAGCGACGCGTGGATCGCCGGCCAGGCGCAGCGGGCCCTGGAGGACGACCGGCTCGGCGTCCCCGCCACGGACGCGCCGCAGAAGGTCGTCGTCGAGTACTCCTCGCCGAACGTGGCGAAGGAGATGCACGTCGGGCACCTGCGAACCACGATCGTCGGCGACGCGATCGCCCGCATCCTGGCCTTCCTCGGCCACCACGTCGTCCGCGACAACCACGTCGGCGACTGGGGCACCCCGTTCGGCATGCTCATCGAGCACCTGCTCGACCTCGGTGAGGACGCCGCCGCGCGGGGCGACTCGTCCGTCAGCGACCTCACCGCCTTCTACCAGGCGGCCCGGCAGAAGTTCGACGGCGACGAGAAGTTCGCCGACCGGTCCCGCAGCCGGGTCGTCGCGCTCCAGGCGGGCGACCCGGAGACGCTGCGGCTCTGGAACGTCCTGGTGGACGTGTCCAAGGACTACTTCAACTCCGTCTACCGGCGGCTCGGCGTCACCCTCACCGACGACGACATCAAGGGCGAGAGCTTCTACAACGACCTGCTCGCCCCGACCGTCCAGGAACTGGAGGACAAGGGCATCGCGGTGGTCAGCGACGGAGCGCTGTGCGCGTTCCCGCCCGGCTTCACCGGCCGCGAGGGCGAGCCCCTCCCGGTGATCATCCGCAAGAGCGACGGCGGCTACAACTACTCCACCACCGACCTCGCGACCATCCGGTACCGGATGGACACCGAGCACGTCGACCGGATGATCTACGTGGTGGGCACGCCGCAGTCGCTGCACTTCCAGATGGTGTTCGCCGTCGCCCGGACGGCCGGCTGGCTGACCGAGGGCGTCCAGGCCGAGCACGCGCAGATCGGCAACGTCCTCGGCACCGACGGCAAGATCCTGCGGACCCGCGCGGGCGGCACCGTCAAGCTCGCCGAGCTGCTCGACGAGGCCGTCGAGCGCGCCGGCGTGGTGTTCGACGACATCCAGCACGACGAGCCGTTCGACGACGCCACCCGCGCCGCGATCGTCCAGGACGTCGGCATCGGCGCGATCAAGTACGCCGACCTGTCGGTGGCGCGCGACAGCGAGTACGTCTTCGACTTCGACCGGATGATCTCCTTCAACGGCAAGACCGGCCCGTACCTGCAGTACGCGGCGGCCCGAATCCGGTCGATCTTCCGCAAGGGCGGCCTGTCCCCGGACGAGGCGACCGGCCCGATCACGCTCACCGACCCGGCCGAGCGCGCGCTGGCGCTGCAGCTGCTCGGCTTCGGCGCCGCGCTGGAGCAGGCCGGCGACACCGCCGAGCCGCACAAGCTGGCGACCTACGTCTACTCGGTCGCCGACGCCTACACGACCTTCTACGAGAACTGCCCGGTCCTGAAGGCGCCGGACGAGGAGACCAAGGCGTCGCGCCTCGCGCTCTGCGCCGCCACCCTCCGCACCCTCACCACCGGCCTCGCCCTCCTCGGCGTCCCGACCCCGGAGCGCATGTAGCCGTGTTCGCCCAGGGGGACGACCCCCTGGAACCCCCGTCACTGTGTTGCCCAGGGGGGCGACCCCCTGGAACCCCCGTCAACGACCGACAGGCCGTTTCCCGCTCCGCTAGCGCTCCGCGCGAAACAGCCTGTCGGTCGGCGGGCAGGCCCGCTCCGCTCGCTGCGCTCGCTCCGCGTGCCTGCCCGTGACCGGGGCTGAGGTTCGGGCCACGGGTCACGGGTTACGGGTTACGGGAGCAGGCTCAGCCTGTTGGGGTCGGGGCTCGGAAGGGTGGGGTGAGGTTCCTGCGTTCGCGGGCCACCGCCTCGCGGACGGCGGGGACGACCTCCAGCGCGAAGACCGGGAGCTGCTCCGGGTCCCCGGCGAACAGGAACGTGTCGACGCCGTGGCCCACGGCCAGCTCGGTCAGCTCGTAGACCCACTGCTGCGGCGGGCCGTGCAGGAAGCCCCGCGAGTCGCGCCCGTCGACGGACCCTTCGAGCAGGTAGACGCGGCGCAGCTCGGACGGGGCGCGGCCGGCGCGGGCGGCGGCGTCGTCCAGGCGGCGCTGCCCGTCGGCGAGCCGCTTGGGCGGGACGAGCGAGGACGGCGCGATCCAGCCGTCGGCGACGCGGCCCGCGAGGTCGAGGGCGCGCGGCCCGGTCACGCCGAGCCAGACCGCGATCTGGTGGGCGGGCGCCGGGCCCGCCTGCGCGGCGGCGAACCGGTGGTGCTCGCCCTGGAAGCGCAGCCCGTTCTGGTCGCTCCAGTGCAGCCGGATGATCTGCACCGCCTCCTCCAGGGCGCGGCGCGCGGCGGCGGTGCCGAGCCGCGCGCCGCCGTAGGCCTCGACGCCGTCCCAGGACGTGCCCGCGCCGAGGCCGAGCTCGACGCGTCCGCCGCTCAGGACGTCCATCGTGGCGAGCGCCTTGGCCAGCAGGGCGGGCGGCCGCAGCGGCAGGCACGCCACGGCGGGCAGCACCCGGATCCGGGACGTGACGGCCAGCGCGGTCGCCATCAGCGTGAGCGCGTCGGCGGTGTCGCGCAGGTACGGGCGGTCGCGGACGCCGAGCAGGTCGAGGCCGTACCGGTCCGCGTCCTGCGCGGTGCGGACCAGCGGGGCGGACGCGTCGGGCGCCAGCGCCAGGCCGAACCGCAGCGGCCGCCGGGACCGCGCGGCCTCCCCGGGCGGGCCCCCGGGCCCCCGGGGCCGCCGCCCGGTGGGCGGGGTCGGAGGCAGCGTCACTGCAGGTAGCCTTCGACCTCGTCCGGCGGGCGGACGTGCGCGTCCGCGTCGCCGGGGTCCGCGCCCGCGTCGATCCGGGCGCGGCGCCGCCGCAGCAGGTCCCAGCACTGGTCCAGGGCCACCTCCAGCTCCTCCAGCCGCCGGTGCTCCTCCTCGCGGTCCAGGTCGCCGCGCTGGTAGCGGTCGCGCAGCCGCTGCTCCTCGCCGACGAAGCCGTCGATGCGCGCCAGAATGTCCTTCTCGTCCAATGGGCCCTCCCGTGACGCGGCCGGCTCCGCCCGCGCCCGTGCCCCGGTACGGCCCCGCCGGTCGGGCGGGGCATGGCGCCGGGCGCCGGGCGGAGCGGTACTCCCTCCCCCGGGGCTACCGCCCTGACAGCGGTCAGTGTTCCCTCTGGGGGCGGACCCCCAGACCCCCGGGGCTACCGCCCTGACAGCGGTCAGTGTTCCCTCTGGGGGCGGACCCCCAGACCCCCGGGGCT